>NZ_JBHVQS010000103.1:0-16535 GCF_042886435.1 Streptomyces sp. NPDC058000 | reverse complement strand
CGGCCGGGCGGCGCCCCCCTTTATGTGCTGTCCGCGGCCGGCCCCCCGCCCCCCCGTACGTACCCCGGCGGGGGGCGGACGGCCACACCGGCCGTCCGCCCGACGCGGGCTTTTCACGTCCCGTTTTCACGTCGGAATACTGAGCCTGGGACACTTTGTTCCGAAAGCGAACTTAGACTCCGCGCACCGCACCGCACCGCACCGCGCACCCCCACCCCGAAAGGTCCTCCATGCCTTTGGCTCTGCTCGCGCTCGCGATCTCGGCCTTCGGTATCGGCACCACCGAATTCGTGATGATGGGCCTGCTGCCCGACGTCGCGGACGATCTGGGCACCTCCGTGCCCACCGCCGGCTACCTCGTCTCCGCCTACGCCCTCGGCGTCGTCATCGGCGCACCCCTCCTGACCGCCCTCGGCTCCCGCGTCCCCCGCAGGCGGATGCTGGTCGCGCTGATGGCGGTCTTCACGGTCGGCAACCTCGCCTCCGCCCTGGCCCCCACCTTCGGCCTGCTGATCGCCGGCCGGCTGCTGGCCGGCCTCCCGCACGGCGCGTTCTTCGGCGTGGGTGCGGTGGTCGCCGCCCGCCTGGTGCGCGAGGGCCGTCAGGCCCGCGCGGTGGCCACCATGTTCCTCGGCCTGACCATCGCCAACATCGTCGGCGTGCCCGCGGCCACCCTGCTCGGCCAGCACCTCGGCTGGCGCGCCACCTTCCTCGTCGTGGCCGCCATCGGCCTGGTCGCGATGGCCTCCCTGGCCCGGCTGATCCCGCCGCTGCCGGCCGAGGCGCACACCGGACTGGGCCGCGAACTGCGCGCCCTCGGCGACCGCCAGGTGCTGCTCGGCCTGCTCACCACCGTCTTCGGCTTCGCCGGGATCTTCGCCGTCTACAGCTACCTGGCCTCGATGATGACCGAGGTCACCGGCTTCGCCGCCGGCTCGGTCCCGCTGGTCCTCGCCCTCTTCGGCATCGGCATGACGCTCGGCGCGCTGGCCGCCGGCCCGCTCACCGACCGGGCACTGCGCCCCACCCTCTACGGATCCCTCGGCGCGCTCGCCCTGATCCTGGCGGCCTTCCACTTCGCCGCTCCGGTGAAGTGGGCGGCGCTGGTCGGCGTGGTCCTCATCGGCGCCACCGGCTTCCTGACCACCACACCGCTGCAGATGCTGGTGATGAACAAGGCGCAGCAGGCGCCCACCCTGGCCGCCGCCTCCAACCAGTCCGCGTTCAACCTGGCCAACGCGGGCGGTGCCTGGATCGGCGGGCTGGTCCTCTCGGCGGGCTGGGGCTGGACCTCGCCCACCCTGGCCGGCGCCGTCCTGGCCGCCGCCGGCCTGGTGGTGGCGTTGGTGGCCGGGCTGTTGGACCGAGGCGCCCTTGACGTTTCCCGGATCGTGGCGCGCGGCGGGGACGACGAACCGGCGCCGGCGGACGGGCCCGCGGTGGCGGACGCCGTCGGCCGTTAGGACCTGCCCGGTGGATCAGGGTCGGACCGGCCCTAGGACCCCTCTCGCCAGTGGTTCGTGATCGGTAGCCGCCGGTCCTTCCCGAAGCCCTTGGCGGAGATCTTGGTGCCCGGCGGGTACTGCCGGCGCTTGTACTCGGCGCGGTCCACCATCCGCAGCACCCGGGTCACCAGCGCCCCGTCGAAGCCCTGCGCCACGATCTCCTCGCGGCCCCGGTCGCGGTCGACGTACAGCTCCAGGATCCGGTCCAGCACCGCGTAGTCCGGCAGTGAGTCGGTGTCGACCTGGCCGGGCCGCAGCTCGGCGCTGGGCGGCTTGCTGATCGAGTGCTCGGGGATCGGCGGGGTCTGGCCGCGTTCGGCGGCGGCTTCGTTGCGCCAGCGCGCCAGCTCGTAGATGACGGTCTTGTAGACGTCCTTGATCGGGCCGTAGCCGCCGACCGAGTCGCCGTAGAGCGTCGAATAGCCGCATGCCAGCTCGGACTTGTTGCCCGGCGCGAGGACCAGGTGGCCCTCCTGGTTGGAGAGCGCCATCAGGGCCGTGCCGCGCAGCCGCGCCTGGAGGTTCTCCTCGGCGAGCCCGGTCAGCCCCAGCGTTGCCATGTAGGCGTCGAACATCGGGCCGATCGGCACCGTGCGGAAGTGCAGCCCGGTGCGGCGGGCCAGTTCGGCGGCGTCGCCGACGGAGTGCTCGCTGGAGTAGCGCGAGGGCATCGCGACCGCGTGCACCTGCTCGGCGCCGACCGCGTCGCAGGCCAGCGCGGCGACCAGCGCGGAGTCGATCCCGCCGGACAGCCCGAGCAGCACGCTGCGGAAGCCGTTCTTGGCGACGTAGGCGCGCAGCCCGACGACCAGGGCGGTGTAGATCTCCTCCAGGTCGCCGAGGCGCTCGGCCTGCCCACCGAGGGTCTGCGGCGGGTACGGCGGCAGGAGGTCGGCGGAGAGCGCGATGTGGTCCACCCGCAGCCCGTCGTCCAGCACTCCGGACGGCGGTTCCGGCGCGGCGGCGGGCAACTCCAGATCGACCAGCACGCACCCCTCGGCGAACTGCGGGGCCCGCGCGATCACCCCGCCGTCCTTGTCGACGACGATCGAGTCGCCGTCGAAGACCAGCTCGTCCTGCCCGCCCATCATCGCCAGGTAGGCGGTGGTGCAGCCGGCCTCCTGGGCCCGCTTGCGGACCAGCTCCAGCCGGGTGTCGTCCTTGTCCCGCTCGTACGGCGAGGCGTTGACGGACAGCAGCAGCCCGGCGCCGGCGCTGCGCGTGGCGGGCACCCGGCCGCCCTCCTGCCACAGGTCCTCGCAGATGGCCAGCGCCACGTCGATGCCGTGGACCCGGACGACCGGCAGGGTGTCACCGGGGACGAAGTAGCGGAACTCGTCGAAGACGCCGTAGTTGGGGAGGTGGTGCTTGGCGAAGGTGAGCGCGACCGTGCCGCGGTGCAGCACCGCCGCCGCGTTCTGCGGGGCGCCGGCCGGCCGGCCGTAGCGGGGCAGCGCCTGCGCGCAGCGGTCGAGGTAGCCGACGACGACCGGGACGTCGCCCAGCCCCTCCGCGGCCAGCCGGGCGGCCAGCGCGGTCAGTGCCGCCCGGCTCGCCTCGACGAACGACGGGCGCAGCGCGAGGTCTTCGACGGGGTAGCCGGTCAGTGCCATCTCGGGGAACGCGACGAGGTGCGCGCCCTGGCCGGCGGCGTGCCGGGTCCAGTGCACGATCGTCTCGGCGTTCCGGGTGAGGTCGCCGACGCAGGAATCGATCTGATTGAGGGCGAGACGAAGTTGAGGCACCCCGCCAGTCTAATCGTCTTTCTGACGCAATGGGGGTGTGTGACGGCGCGCGGCGGCCCCCTGTGACGGTGTTACAGGGGGCCGCGAGGGGGCGGAGACGCCTCCGGCCGGCCCGGTGGAGCACACCGGGACGGCCGGAGCGGCGGTCACTTCCGCAGGTAGCCGAGGACCGTCATCATCCCGGACTCCGAGTGGTAGATGTTGTGGCAGTGCAGCATCCACAGCCCCGGGTTGTCGGCGTCGAAGTCGACCGCGAGGCGCTGATTGGGCCGCACGATCGCGGTGTCCTTGCGCGGCCCGCCGTCGGGGAGCGTGAAGCTGTGCCCGTGCAGGTGCACCGGGTGCCACATCGTGGTGCCGTTGCGGAACACCATCCGCACCCGCTCGCCCTCCCGGATCGGATAGCGCTGTGACGGGGTGTACGGCTGCCCGTTGAACGCCCAGTCGAAGCGCGCCATGTTGCCGGTGAGCTTCATGTTCAGGACGCGGTCCGGCTGCCGTCTCCGGGCCCGTACGCTCTCGTCCGCCCGGAGCAGGTCCGCGGTCGTCAGCCGCCCCTCCAGCTCCTTGGGGTGGGCCGAGGTGTCCGGCGCCCGGCCGCCCGTGGTGCGCAGCACGGCCAGCGCGCTCTTGCCCCGGCCCTTGCCGTCGGCGACGGCGACCAGCGGGAAGACCCCGGACCCGGCGGTGACCAGGACGTCGTAGCGCTCGGC
Organism: Streptomyces sp. NPDC058000; assembly: GCF_042886435.1. Taxonomy (NCBI): domain Bacteria; kingdom Bacillati; phylum Actinomycetota; class Actinomycetes; order Kitasatosporales; family Streptomycetaceae; genus Streptomyces; species Streptomyces sp. NPDC058000. The sequence goes on along the minus strand of NZ_JBHVQS010000103.1, from coordinate 12,572 downwards.
CATGCCGACGAGCAGCTGCTCGGCGCGAGCGTGCTCCACCGGGTTGCCGTCGGTGTGCGTCACGGTCATGTGGTGGCCGCCCAGCGCCACCCGGTAGGCGGTGTCGCCGCCGGCGTTGATGAAGCGGATCCGGATCCGGTCGCCGGGCCGGGCCCGGAAGGTGTCCGGGTCCTTCTTCGTGCGGCCGTTGATGAGGTGGAAGGGGTAGTTCACGTTGCCCGGCATGCTGCCCAGCACGTTGCTGTGGGCGCTGTTCCCCAGGAGTCGGGACGGCCCGTTGTGGCCGTGCCCGGGGCCGTCGTCGCGGCGTGCGCCGCGGCTCGCCCGTGCCGTGGCCATGGACGCCGCACCGGCGACCGCACCGGCGTTCATGCCGTGCAGGGGCAGGTTGCCCAGGCCGACTCTGTTCAGGCTCTTGTTCGCCATGCCCAGGCCCAGGTCGCTCAGGTTCGAACCGCTCACGTCGGGGACGAGCTTGTCGAGGTCCACGTCCGGGAGGACCGGGGGCACCCAGCTGGGTTCCGCCGTCCCACTGCCGTTACTGGTGCGGCTGTTGTGGTCGCGGTGCTTGACGTTGCCCTTGCTGGTGTTCTTGCTGTGACTGTCGTTGCTCGTGCTGTGGCCGTTGCTGTGACTGCTGTTGCTGTTGCTGTGAGCCGCGCCGTGGCCGCCATGGCCCGGCCCCTGGTCATGACCGTTGTCGTGCATGTCTCCGTGGTCGGAGCCGCTGTTCCCGTGCATGGAGCCCCGGCCGTGGTTCAACTCGTTCAGCACGGCGTCCGGGTTGCTGCCGTCCACCCCGTCGAGCCAGTCGTCCAGGACGACGACCCACTCGTGGTCGTACTCCAGCGGCTCCCTGGGGTCGTCGACGATCAGTGGGGCGTAGAGCCCGTGGTCCTGCTGGACGCCGACGTGCGGATGCATCCAGTAGGTACCGGGTTGGGTGACCCGGAAGTGGTAGTGGAAGGAGTCGCCGGGTCTGATCGCGCGCTGGGTGACGTCGGGGACGCCGTCCATGTCGTTGCGCAGCGCCAGCCCGTGCCAGTGCAGCGTGGTCGACTGCGGCAGGCTGTTGACGAAGTTCATCGACACGGTGTCGCCCGCGGTGAGCCGGATAACGTCGCCCGGCAGCCGGTCCCCGTACACCCAGGTGTCGACGGTCCGGCTGCCGAGGTCGATCCGGGCTTTCCGAGCCTCGACGTGCAGCCGGCGCACCTGCCCGGAGGAGCCGCGCTGGCGCTCGGCCTCGGCGACCTCCGGGCCGTACGGGTCGACGTAGCGGCCGCTGCTGGAGCGGTTGTCGTCGCGCCGGGCGTCCGGGCGGGAGGTCGCGCCGGCGGTGCCGGCGGACGAGGCCAGCAGGCCGCCGCCGGCGGCCGCGATCCCCGCGCCCAGAAGGGCGCGGCGGGAGTGTGTGGGAAGGGAATCCATGGGTTGAGCACCTCTGGCGATGTCGGGGACGGGGGAGCGAGGGCGACCGCGGACTCCGGCAGGTGTGGGGATCCCCCGGCCCGATGGGGGTCACCTCGGACGTCGGACGGACGGAGGTGGGGCCGGGGGTGTCGGAGGCCCTGAGGCGGCCGGGTGTGCTCCTGGGCACTCAGCCGGCGGTCGGGCGAGGCGTGGCCGACGCGGCGGCCGGGGATATCGGCCAGGGCCCGTGCAACGGGCGGCCGCGCCGCGCGGCGGCCGTGCGGTGTTCACCCATCGCGGACCTCTCGACGACCGGAGACCTGGGGTCCGTCCGGTGGATCACGGCCGGGGCCCATCCGACCCTGATCCACCGGACAGACCCGAGGACGCACCCTTGCTCCTGGGGCACCGACCCCGGAGGTGGCCCATCGCGCCGCGCTCGCCGCGTCCGGTGGACCATCTGCCTATTCTTGGCTTTCCCGCGCCCCCGGCGTATCCGGCATTCCGGACGCGCCGTCGGGACCACCCGAACACCAGGATGTCCGTGCGCCCGACCCGACCCGCCCCCGGCACCGCGGCCCCCTCCGGGGCAGGCGGCTCCACCGGAGCGGCTGCCGCCGCGGTCGTGCTGCTGCTCGGCGCGCTCGCCTACACCGCCTGGGTGCTGGAGCTGGTGCTCGCCACGGGGCTGGACCCGGTGCGGGCGTACGTCAGCGAGCTGGCCGCCGCCGACCAGCCGCTGGGCGGGCTGTTCCGCGCCACCGACCTGGTCGCCGGGCTGCTGGTGCTGGCCGGCGCGCTGACCGCGCTCGCCACTACGGAGCGCCGGCCCTGGACGGTGGCCGGCTTCTCCGCCCTGGCCCTCTTCGGCGCCGCCACCGCGCTGGACTCCCGACTGCCGCTGAGCTGCGCACCCACCGGCGACCCGGTGTGCGCCGCCCGGGAGACCGCCGGACTGGTCCCGGCCACCCACACCGCGCACGCCGTCAGCAGCACGCTGGCCATGCTCGGTGCGTTGGCCGCGCTGGTCCTGCTGACCGTCGCGGCCCGCCGGTACGGCCACTGGCCCGCGCTCGCCCGCCTCGGCCCGCCGCTGGTGCTGGCCGAACTCGCGGCCACCCTCTGGACGCTGGCCGAGGTCGCCGTCCTCACCGCGGGCCGGGACACCTGGGCGCTCGGCGTCGGCCAGCGCCTCCAGGTGCTGCTGGTCGCGCTCTACGTCGCCCTGCTCGCCGGCTGCGTGGCCCGAAACGCCCGCCGCGGCGCCCCGGTCGAAGCCCAGGACCCCCCGGTGCAACCACCGGCTCCCCCGGACCCACCGCGAGGAGAACCATGACCCCCCGCCCCACCCCCGGCCGGATGGTGCGCGTCGGCGGGCTGCCGCTGCACGTGCTGAGCGAGGGCGGCGGCCCCGTCGTGGTGCTCAGCGGCGGCCTCGGCATGGCCTGGTTCGACTGGGACGCGGTCGCCGAGCTGCTCGTCCCGCACCGCACCGTCGTCCGCTTCGACCGCCCCGGCCTGGGCCTGAGCGCGCCGGCCGCGGCGCCGCCCGACCTCGCCGGCGAGGCGGACCGGATCGCCGCCCTCCTGGACGCCCTCGGCCACCGGGCGCCGGCCACCGTCGTCGGCCACTCCCTCGCCGGCTTCCACGCCGAGGCGTTCGCCCGACTGCACCCCGCCCGCTGCGCCGGTCTGGTGCTGGTCGACGGCAGTATCGAGGAGGACCCCCGGCCCCGGCTGCCGCGGGCGGTCCGCGCCGCCTGGGCGCGGGGGGCGGCCGGCGCGCTCTCCGCGGCCGGGCTGCCGCAGCTCCTCGGCCCCGTCGCCCGTCGCCTGATCACCCGCGCCGGGACGGTGGGCCGCCACCCGCAGCACAGCTGGGCACGCGCCGGCTACCGCACCAGCCGGGTGCTGCGGGCCTGCGCCCTGGAGAACGCCGGCTACCCCTACCAGGCCGCCGACCTGGTCGCACTGCGCCGCCACCGCCCGATGCCGGCCGTCCCGGTCGCCGTCCTGGCGGCGTACGACGGCAGCGAGTCCGCGGGCGAGCTGCGGTGGCTGGAGCGGCAGCGGGCGCTCGCCGGCACGCTGGGCGGCCGCTTCACGGTCGCCGCCCCGGCCGGCCACCTGGTCATGGCCGATACGCCGGCGGCGGTGGCGCGGGCGGTGCTGGACCTGCGCTGAGGGCGCCTCGGCGGCGGCGCGCACCGGCCGAACACGGCCGAACGGAGCGCTCAATACCGGGTCAACAGGGGTTCACGGAGCGTCCAAGACTGGGCCAAGGCCCTCGCTCTGCGCGCCGCCGGGCACCGACCCTGGTCGCGGCGGGGAGGATGCGGGAAGGATCCGAGGAGGGGGTCACGGGTCGGCAGTTCTGATTCAGGCCAAGGGTGCGTAATGTGACGGTAACCCGCTGACGTGATACTGGTGGGCCGGAACGCGATGATCCCCGCGCGTGGACAGGCCGAATGACCTGCAAGGATTGGTGAACCATGGACAAGCAGCAGGAGTTTGTGCTCCGGACGTTGGAAGAGCGTGACATCCGCTTCGTCCGACTGTGGTTCACCGACGTCCTCGGGTTCCTTAAGTCTGTGGCGGTGGCTCCGGCCGAGCTGGAGCAGGCATTCGACGAGGGCATCGGCTTCGACGGCTCCGCGATCGAGGGCTTCGCCCGCGTCTACGAGTCCGACATGATCGCCAAGCCCGACCCCGGCACCTTCCAGATCCTGCCGTGGCGCGCCGAGGCCCCGGGCACCGCCCGGATGTTCTGCGACATCCTGATGCCGGACGGCTCGCCCTCGTACGCCGACCCGCGGTTCGTCCTCAAGCGCATCCTGGCCAAGACCTCCGACCTCGGTTTCACCTTCTACACCCACCCCGAGATCGAGTTCTTCCTGCTCAAGGACAAGCCGGTGGACGGCTCCCGGCCGATCCCCGGCGACTCCTCCGGCTACTTCGACCACACCCCGCAGAACGTGGGCATGGACTTCCGCCGCCAGGCGATCACCATGCTGGAGTCGATGGGCATCTCGGTGGAGTTCAGCCACCACGAGGGCGCCCCCGGCCAGCAGGAGATCGACCTGCGCTACGCCGACGCGCTCTCCACCGCCGACAACATCATGACCTTCCGGCTGGTGATGAAGCAGGTCGCGCTGGAGCAGGGCGTCCAGGCCACCTTCATGCCCAAGCCGTTCTCGGAGTACCCGGGTTCGGGCATGCACACCCACCTCTCCCTCTTCGAGGGCGACCGCAACGCCTTCCACGAGTCGGGCGCCGAGTACCAGCTCTCCAAGGTGGGACGCTCCTTCATCGCCGGCCTGCTCCGGCACGCCGGCGAGATCTCCGCCGTCACCAACCAGTGGGTCAACTCCTACAAGCGCATCTGGGGCGGCGCCAACCGCACCGCGGGCGCCGGCGGCGAGGCCCCCTCGTACATCTGCTGGGGCCACAACAACCGCTCCGCGCTGATCCGCGTCCCGATGTACAAGCCCGGCAAGATGGGCTCCACCCGCGTCGAGGTCCGCTCCGTCGACTCCGGCGCCAACCCCTACCTCGCCTACGCGGTCCTGCTCGCGGCCGGCCTCAAGGGCATCGAGGAGGGCTACGAGCTCCCGGCCGGCGCCGACGACGACGTGTGGGCGCTGTCCGACTCCGAGCGCCGGGCGATGGGCATCGAGCCACTGCCGCAGAACCTCGGCGAGGCCATCACCCTGATGGAGCGCAGCGAACTGCTCGCCGAGACCCTCGGCGAGCACGTCTTCGACTTCTTCCTGCGCAACAAGAAGCAGGAGTGGGAGGAGTACCGGTCGGAGGTCACCGCCTTCGAGCTGCGGAAGATGCTGCCGGTGCTCTGAGCGGCGGACCCGCGCGCCCGTGTCCGAGCCGACCCGCCACCGAGAGGCCGCCCCATGGCACTACCCGCTCCGCAGGGACGGCGGAGCAGCGCCTTCACCCGGCTGCTGAGGCACGGTTTCACCGACCCCTCGGCGGCCGGCACGCTGCTCGACGCTCCCGAACTCGCCTCCGTACGCGACGATTCGGTGCTCCTCGAAGCGCTCGGTGGCACGTCCGACCCCGACCTGGCGCTGCGCGGCCTGGTCCGGTTGGTGGAGGCGCAGGAGTCGGCGGAGCGGCAGGAGCTGCTGGCCACCATCGCCGCCGCCAAGCCGCTGCGCGACCGGCTGCTCGGCGTACTGGGCGCGTCCGAGGCGCTCGGCGACCATCTGGTCCGGCACCCGGGGGACTGGCGGTCGCTGGTCACCTACGAGTCGGTCGATCTGCACCCCACCACCCCGGAGTTCGAGCAGGCGCTCGCCGAGGGCGTCTGGGGCGAGCGGGGCGCCGACCGGCCGCGGGCGGACGCGCTGCGCGCCGCGTACCGCCGCTGCCTGCTGGGCATCGCGGCCCGCGACGTGTGCGGCACCACCGACGTCGCGGAGGCCGCGGCGGAACTCGCCGACCTGGCCACCGCCACCGTCCGCGCCGCCCTGGAGATCGCCTACGAGGAGCAGCCCGGCGACGCCGCGCAGTGCCGGCTGGCGGTCATCGGAATGGGCAAGTGCGGCGGCCGGGAACTGAACTACGTCTCCGACGTGGACGTCATCTACGTCGCCGAACCCCGGGAGGGCGCCGAGGAGGCCAAGGCGCTCCAGGCCGCGACCCGGCTCGCCTCCCGGATGATGCGGCTCTGCTCGGACAGCACCGTCGAGGGCACCATCTGGCCGGTGGACGCCAATCTGCGCCCCGAGGGCCGCAACGGGCCGCTGGTGCGCACCCTGTCCAGCCACCTCGCCTACTACCAGCGGTGGGCCAAGACCTGGGAGTTCCAGGCACTGCTCAAGGCCCGCCCGATGGCCGGCGACCTGGCGCTGGGCCAGGAGTACGTCGACGCGCTGTCCCCGATGGTGTGGGGCGTCGCCGAGCGGGACAACTTCGTCACCGACGTCCGCCAGATGCGCCGCCGGGTGGTGGAGAACATCCCCGCCGCCCAGGTCGACCGGGAGCTCAAACTCGGCCCGGGTGGACTGCGGGACGTCGAATTCGCCGTCCAACTGCTCCAGTTGGTGCACGGCCGCACGGACGCCACGCTGCGCAGCGCCACCACCCTGGACGCCCTGGCGGCGCTCGCGGCCGGCGGCTACGTGGGCCGCCAGGACACCGCCGCGCTCGACGCCGCCTACCGCTTCCTGCGCACCCTGGAGCACCGGATCCAGCTGTTCCGGCTGCGCCGCACCCACCTGATGCCCGAGGACGAGTCCGAACTCCGGCGCCTGGCACGGTCGTTGGGGCTGCGCACCGAGCCGGTCGAATCGCTGCGCCGGGAGTGGAAGTGGCACGCCCGCGAGGTGCGCCGGCTGCACGAGAAGTTGTTCTACCGGCCGCTGCTGGACGCCGTCGCCCACCTGGAGCCCGGTGAGGCCCGGCTGTCCGCGAAGGCCGCCGGGCACCGCCTGGAGGCCCTCGGCTACGCCGACCCGGTCGCCGCGCTGCGGCACCTGGAGGCGCTGGCGTCCGGGGTGAGCCGCAAGGCGGCGATCCAGCGGACGCTGCTGCCGGTGCTGCTCGGCTGGTTCGCGGACTCCGCCGACCCGGACGCCGGCCTGCTCGGCTTCCGCAAGGTCTCCGACGCGCTCGGCAAGACCCCCTGGTACCTGCGGTTGCTGCGTGACGAGGGCGCCGCCGCGGAGAACCTCGCCCGGGTGCTGTCGGCCGGCCGGCTCGCCCCCGACCTGCTGCTGCGCGCCCCCGAGGCGGTCGCCCTGCTCGGTGCCGCCGACGGGCTCCTGCCGCGCGGCCGGGCCGCCCTGGAGCAGGAGGTGCTGGCCGCGGTCGGCCGCGCGGACGGGGCCGAGGCGGCGGTGGCGGTGGCCCGTGGGGTGCGCCGCCGGGAGCTGTTCCGGACCGCCGCGGCGGACGTCATCGGCGCGTACGGCACCGAGTCCAGTCCGGCCGACACCGATCACGGCCACGCGGTGGACGCGGTCGGCTCGACGGTCTCCGACGTCAACGCGGCCACCCTCGCCGGCGCCCTGCGGGCCGCGGTCCGCGAACGCTGGGGCGACACCCTGCCCACCCGGTTCACGGTGATCGGCATGGGCCGCTTCGGCGGCCACGAGCTGAGCTACGGCTCGGACGCCGATGTGCTGTTCGTCCACGAACCCCGCGAGGGCGCCGACGAACAGGAGGCCGCCAAGGCCGCCCACGCGATCGCCAACGAGATGCGGCGACTGCTCCAACTCCCTTCCGCAGACCCGCCGTTGCTCATCGACGCGGACCTGCGCCCGGAGGGCCGGTCGGGTCCGCTGGTGCGCTCCCTCGCCTCGTACGCGGCGTACTACCGGCGCTGGTCGCTGGTGTGGGAGGCGCAGGCGCTGCTGCGTGCCGAGCCGGTGGCCGGCGACGTGGAGCTGGGGCAGCGGTTCGTCGAGCTGATCGATCCGCTGCGCTATCCGGCCGAGGGCCTGGGCGAGGACGCGGTCCGCGAGATCCGCCGACTCAAGGCCCGGATGGAGTCCGAGCGGCTGCCCCGCGGTGCGGACCCCACCACGCACGCCAAGTTGGGCCGCGGCGGCCTGAGCGACGTGGAGTGGACGGTCCAGCTGATGCAGATGCGGCACGGCTGGGAGCTGCCCGGTCTGCGCACCACCCGGACCCGCGACGCGCTGGCCGCCGCGCACGCCGCCGGGCTGATCGGCACCGACGACGCCCGGACGCTGGACGAGGCGTGGGTGCTGGCGGCGCGGGTGCGCAACGCGGTGATGCTGGTGCGCGGCCGCCCCGGGGACACCTTCCCGGCGGACGGTCGGGAGCTGGCGGCGGTCGGCCGTTACCTCGGCTACGAGGAAGGGCACGTCGGGGACATGGTCGACGACTACCGGCGAATCACCAGGCGGGCGCGCGCCGTCGTCGAGGAGCTGTTCTACGGGGCCTGATGAGGGGCCTGATACGGGTCCTGATGCGGGGCTCGCTACGGGTCTCGCTCTACGGGTCTGGTCTCGCTCTACGGGTCTCGTTCTACGGGTCCGGGGCCGGCTACCGCGCGTCGCGGTCCGTCGCGCCGGCCAGCAGCGCCCGTAGGTGCGCCAGGTACCCGGCCAGGGTCAGTTCGAACGCGGCGTCGGCGCGGTCCGGACCGGTCGCGTCCTGGGCCGCCGCCAGCCGCGGCGCGTCGGCCTCGCCGGAGACCTCCCACATGGGCTCCGGCGCCGACATGTCCAGCGCCGAGCCGAGCACGAGGTTGTCCAGGCCGGTGATCACCGCCATCACCCTCTCCGGGGCGAAGCCCGCGTCCAGCAGCAGCCCGGCCGCCCGGTCGTAGTGGGCGAGCACCTTCGGCGCGCGGACCGGTGAGGTCATCAGCATCGGAATGGTCCGCGGATGGGCGGCGAACGCGGCGCGGTAGGAGCGGGCCCAGGCGGCGAGCGCCGTGTCCCAGCGGGCGTCGCCCAGGGTGTCGGGGTCGATCGCGTCGGTGACCCGCTCCCGCAGCAGCTCGATCACCCCGGCCCGGCCGTCCACGTGGTGGTACACCGAGGCGGTCTGCACACCGAGCCGCCGGGCCACCTCCGGGACGCTGAAGTCGCCCTTCTCGTCGACGAGTTCGAGCGCGGTCGCGCCGATCCGCGCCCGGTCCAGCAGGGCCTTCCGCGGCCGCCCCATGGTGCCCCCTCCCGGCGAAAGACCCTGTCGGAGGGTCTTCCCGAAATCGTACGGCGGGGGGTACGGTCCACAAACCGAAAGGCTTTAGGTTTCTCTCTCTCCGCGGTCACCCTGCCGTCACACCCCCGTACGCGCACGGCCGCTCCCCTCCCCGTCCGGTCGCAGAAGGGCAACCGAGCCATGGCCGTAGAGTCCGGGTCCCGCAACGGGGCGCCGCAGCAGACCGCACCCCCGCCCGACGCAGCCGCCGCCACGCTGCGCCGCGGCACCCTCGGCGTCGCCGACATCGCCTTCTTCGTCATCTCCGCCGCCGCCCCGCTCACGGTGATGGCCGGCACCTCCCCGATCGCCCTCGGCGCCGGCGGCCTCGGCGCCCCGGTCGGCTACGTCCTGGCCGGCGCCACCCTGGCCCTGTTCGCGGTGGGCTTCACCACCATGGCCCGGCACGTCCGCAACGGCGGCGGCTTCTACGCCTTCATCACCCGCGGCCTGGGCCGCCCGGCCGGCTTCGGCGCCGCCACCCTGGCACTGCTCGCCTACAACGGCATGCAGATCGGCGTCTACGGCCTGCTCGCCACCGCCACCCAGGACGCCCTCAAGGCGTTCTGGGGCATCCACGTCCCCTGGCCGCCGATCGCCGTCGCCGGCGTCGCCGTCATCTGGTTCCTCGGCTACCGCAGCATCGACTTCGGCGCCAAGGTGCTGGGCGTCCTGCTGGTCGCCGAGACCGGCATCCTCGTCCTGCTCGCCGGCGGCGTCCTGCTGCACGGCGGCGCGCACGGCCTGGCCCTGGACTCCTTCACCCCGCAGCACGTCCTGGTCCCCGGCACCGGCGCGGTCCTCGCCTTCGCCTTCGCCGCCTTCACCGGCTTCGAGTCCACCGCCATCTACCGCCACGAGGCCCGCAACCCCCGGCGCACCATCCCCCGCGCCACCTACATCGCGGTCGCCTTCCTCGGCCTCTTCTACGCCTTCACGATCTGGATCGTCATCCAGGCGTACGGCGCCGACCGGATCGTCAAGGCCGCCCTGGCGGACCCCGCGGGCCTCTTCTTCACCGCCACCACCCGCTACGTGGGCAGTTGGGCCGCCGACCTGATGCACCTGTTCATCATTACGAGCATCCTTGCCTCACAACTGGCCTTCCACAACGCCATCAACCGCTACGGCCTGGCCATGGCCAACGAGGGCGTACTGCCCCCCGTCCTCGGCCGGGTCCACCCGCGCCACCTCTCCCCGTACGCCGCCGGCGCCCTCCAGAGCGTCCTCGCGGTGCTGGTCGTCCTCGGCTTCGCGCTGGCCGGCGCCGACCCGTACACCCAGCTGCTGCTGTGGATGAACACCCCCGGCATGCTGGGCCTGCTGGTGCTCCAGGCGCTGACCGCGATCGCCGTACCGCTCTACTTCCGCCGCTTCCGGCACCAAGAGGGCGCCCTGCGCACCCAGATCACGCCGATCGCCGCCACGGTGTTGATGCTCGGCGCGCTGTGGTTGGTCATCGCCAAGATCGACATCATGACCGGCGCCGGCCTCACCACCAACGCCGCCCTGGTCCTGGCCGTCCCGGCCGCCTTCGCCGCCGGCCTCCTCCTCGCCCGCCGGGTACGCCGCACCCGCCCCGCGGTCTACGCGGGCTTCGCCGCCGAACCCGACGAGGAGCCGGAAGCACCGACCGCACCGGACCCGTCCGGCGCCCCGCCCGCGGAGGCCACCGCCCGCGGCTGAACCGCCGACCCGCCCCGGGGCCGATCCTCCCTGGGGCCGGCCCCCGGCCCCACCACCCGCCCCGCACCGAGGAGTTCCCGTGCCGTCCACCCCGCCCACCCCCACCGGCGGCCCGCTCACCGCCGCCGACACCGTCCTCACCGGCGCCCGGGTCCGCACCCTCGACCCCGCCCGCCCCTGGGCCGAGGCCGTCGCCCTCAAGGACGGGCGGATCGCCGCGGTCGGCGACGCGGCGGACGTACGGCACTGGCGCGGCGCCACCACCGAGGTCATCGACCTGGCCGGCGCCACCCTCGTCCCCGGCCTCACGGACGGTCACAGCCACCCCGTCTGGGGCGTCGAGATGGCCAACGGCCTCGACCTGACCGCCGTCCGCGACCTCGACGCCCTGCGCGCGGCACTGGCCACCGCCGCCCGCGCGCTGCCCCCGGGCACCTGGCTCACCGGCTGGGGACTGGACCACAACGTCTTCGGCGACCGGCCCGTCCACCGCGAACTGATCGAGGACGCCCTGGCCGGCGCCCCCGCCTTCCTCCGCCTCTACGACGGCCACTCGGCGCTGGCCAGCGGCCGGGCCCTGGACGCCGCCGGGATCACCGGGCCGCGGGCCTTCGCCCAGCGCGCCAGCGTGGTCTGCGACGCCGCCGGCCGTCCCACCGGGCACCTCGTCGAGCACGCCGCGATGAACCTGGTGCTGCCCGCCATGCCCCGCCCCTCCGTCGCCGACCGTCGCGCCCGGCTGCTCGGCCTGCTCCGCGAGATGGCCGCGGCCGGCCTCACCGGCGCCCACGTCATGGACCTGGAGGACGACGACGCCCCCGAACTCCTCACCGCCATCGAGGAGGACGGTCACCTCCCGGTCCGGCTGCGGCTCGCCCCCTGGTGCATGCCCGGCATCGGCACCGACGGCCTGGACCACCTGATCGCCCTGCAACGCCGAGCCGGCCGGCACTGGCGGATCGGCGGCGTGAAGTTCTTCATGGACGGCACCGTCGAGGGCGGCACCGCCTGGCTGGAGCGCCCCGACTGCCACGGCCAGGGCACCGACGCCTTCTGGCCGGACCCCGCCGCCTACACCCACGCCGTCCACCACCTCGACCGGGCCGGGGTGCGCACCGCCACCCACGCCATCGGCGACGCCGCGGTCCGCCATGTCCTGGACACCGTCGAACTGCTCGGCGTCGACCGCCCCGGCGCCCGTTACCGACACCGCATCGAGCACATCGAGACCGTCCCGGACTCCCAGCTGCCGCGGTTCGCCCGGCTCGGCGTCGCCGCCTCCATGCAGCCCACCCACACCCACTACACCCGCGCCGACCACACCGACGCCTGGTCCCGGCGGGTCGGCACGGAGCGGGCCGGCCGGGCCTGGCGCTGCCGCGACCTACGGGACGCCGGCGCCGTCCTGGTCCTCGGCTCGGACTGGCCGATCGCCCACCACGACCCCCGCCAGGTCCTGGCCACCGCCCGGCTGCGGCGCCCCGCGGGCCACCGCGAGGTCGCGCCGGTCACCCCCGACCAGGCCCTGACCGGACTCCAGGCACTGGAGGGCCTGACCTCGCACGCCGCCCGCGCGGTCGGCGAGGAGTCCGAGGCCGGCCGGATCGCGCCCGGCTTCCGCGCCGACCTGACCGCGTTGGCCGTCGACCCGGTCACCGTCCCGGCCGACGAACTGGCCACCGCTCCGGTCCGCCTGACCATGACCGGCGGGCACCTCACCCACCGCGCGGAACGCTGACCACGAGCGGCAGCGAGCGCCCGCCTAGGTGGAGCAG
>NZ_JBHVQS010000102.1:0-17885 GCF_042886435.1 Streptomyces sp. NPDC058000 | reverse complement strand
GGACGGTCCTGCGGGGGTGGGTTTCCGGACTGCTGCGCTTTACGTCCGGAAACCCACCCCCTCCGGCCCGCCCCCTCCCGTGGGTGGGGCACCCCCGCCCGGTGGGGGTAAGGCGAGAGGCCCACCCGGGCTCCTGCTTGCACCTCTCCCCACGGCGGGAAAGCCGGCAAGGTGGGCGCCGGGGCCGCTACGCCGGCCGTCGGCATGGAGCTCGCGTACGTCACGACTCTCCCCTCAGCCGGGCCAGGAGGTAGGACGTCCCTTGTCCTGCGGACGATAAGAAGGGCTCAACTAGCCGTCAAGGCACGGCACATGACGCTTTTTCGTGTCGGCAACGGCACCGCCGACACAGGGTGAAATCCCGGTGAACGGGATGAGCGTGACAAACCCGGCACCCCGGGCGGGCCCGTGCGTCCGACACCGGGACGGCCGGGGCCCGAGCCGGCCGGGGCCCCGGCGCCGGCTACGCGGTCAGCCGGCGCCGGATACCGTCGAAGTGCCGGTGCATCGCCGCCACCGCCCGCTGCCCGTCACCCGCCTCCAGGGCGTCGACGATCTCCCTGTGCTGGCGGTAGGTCACCTCCGGGTCCGGCCGGACGTCGGCGAGGTCCTCGCGGACCCGGCGCAGCGCCGCCCAGAACGCGTCCAGCACCTCGCTCAGCAGGTGGTTGCCGAGCGAGCGGTACAGCGCGAGGTGGAAGGCCCGGTCGGTGGCGCTGAGCACCTCCCCGCCGCGCGCCTCCTCCGCCATCCGCTGCACCAGCGCCTTGAGGACGGCGAGGTCCTCGGCCGGCAGGCCGTGCGCCACGGCGCCGATCAGCCCCGCCTCCAGGGCCTCCCGGACCTCCATCAGCTCGTACAGGCTGGGCTCCCCCTGGTGGTGGCGGACCGCGGCCCGGAAGGCGACGCCCTCGACGAACGGTTCGAGGGTGAGCGCGCCGACGTAGGTGCCGAAGCCGTGCCGGATCTCGACGATCCGCATGGCCTGGAGCGCCTTGAGCGCCTCCCGCACCGAGTTGCGGCTGACGTCGAGCATGGCGACCAGCTCGGCCTCGGTGGGCAGCGGATCGCCCGGCGTCAGCCGGCGGTCCAGGATCAGCTGCTTGATCCGCGCCTGGACGTCCTCGGACATCGTGCCTCGCGCCATCCCCATCGCCCTCTTCCCTCTCCCGCGCCTCATGTGCCGCGCGCCGCCGCCCGTTTGGCCCGCGTCGGGGCGGAACTCCTTGACCGGGCACCTGCGCGCATGCCTATTGTGACCGCGAGATCGGACATCCCATGTCCGATGTGCCAGCTCAGAGCCGCCCTTGGAGCCCCCATGGCACTCACCGCCCCGCTGCACGGCGTCATCCCCCCGGTCTGCACCCCGCTCGACCCGCACGGCGAGGTCGACACCGCCTCCCTCACCCGCCTGGTCTGTCATCTCCTCGACGCCGGCGTCCACGGCCTGTTCGCCCTGGGATCCACCAGTGAGGCGGTATACCTGACCAACCATCAACGGGCCACCGTCCTGGAGACCGTGGCCACCGCCGCCGCCGGCCGGGTCCCGGTCCTGGCCGGCGTCATCGACACCACCACCGCCCGCGTCCTGGAGCACGCCCGGACCGCCGCCGCGCTCGGCGCCGACGGCCTGGTCGCCACCGCCCCCTTCTACACCCGCACCCACCCCCGCGAGATCGCCGCCCACTTCCGGCATCTGCGCACCGCCACCGGCCTGCCGCTGATCGCGTACGACATCCCGGTCTCCGTGCACCACAAGCTCTCCCCGGCCCTGGTCCGCGAGCTGGCCGAGGACGGCACCCTCGCCGGCCTCAAGGACTCAAGCGGCGACGACGGGGCACTGCGCCGCCTGCTGGTTGCACTCGGCGGCCGCACCGCCCGGCACACCGGCCCCGCACCCGACTTCGCCGTCCTCACCGGCTCCGAACTCACCGCCGACGCCGCCCTGTTGGCGGGCGCGGACGGCATCGTCCCGGGCCTGGGCAACGTGGACCCGGCGGGCTACGTCCGGCTCTACGACGCCGCCCGCGCCGGCGACTGGCCCCGTGCGGCCGCCGAACAGGAGCGCCTGGTCACCCTCTTCGACCTCACCGACACCGGCCCGGAGGCCGAGATGGGCCGCAGCTCCTCCGCCCTCGGCGGCTTCAAGGCCGCCCTCCACCTGCTCGGGGTGATCGCCCGCCGCGACACGGCGGTACCACAGCTCCCGCTGAGCGAGGAGTCGGTCGCGGAGGTAGGACGTCGGCTGACCGAGGCCGGCCTGCACCCCGCCCCCTGAGCCCGCGGACAGGCCCCGCCGCCGCCACGGCCCGCCCCGGCCCCCGTACGGGTGACACCACCCGCCCCCGGCCCCACGGAGCCGGCCCGTGCGGCACCATGCCGCGCCATGGATGCCGTACGCGTCGCCCTGCTGCGTGAGGTCCTCGCCGGGACCGAGTGGATCGAGGCCACCCGCCGCTTCGCCGGTTCGCTGCGGGCCGCCGTCGCCCCGCACGGCGGCGGCCTGCTGCTGGTCGGCAGCGCCGCCTACGAGCCCTGGCACCTGGCCGCCCACCTGGACGACGAGGCCGCCTGGTCGGGCCTGCCGGAGCTGTCGCCGACCCTGGTCCGCCACCGGGTCCCCACCGGGGCGCCGGCGCACCTCGCGGTGGGACCGGGACGGCTGGCGGCGGCCGGACGCGGCGCGACGCTGCTGGTGGTGACGCCGGAGCGGCCGGACGCCGGGCTGCTGGAGCGGATCCACGACGCCCGCCGCAACGGCGCCACGGTGCTCGCCCTGGACTCCGGCGACCGCGACCTCCACGCCCTGGCCCACGATGCGCTGGCCACCGCCCCGCCACCGCCGGAGGGCGCCGCGGCGGCCCCGGACCTCCGGGACGCCCCGGCCCTCGACCTGGACACCGTCCAGCACCTGGTCAGCGCCGCAGCCGGCGAGAACGGTCGGCCCGCGCCGGGCCGACACCGCCGCTTCCGCGACCGCCTCGCCCGCCTCGCCGAGGGCCTGGCGACCCCGCCGCCCCCGCCCTGGTGACCCGACCCGGGCCGCGGGCTACGCGCCGTCCGCGTCCCCCGTGCCGCCCTTACCGCCCTTGCCCATGTCGTGCCACTTGGGGTCGGTCTCCCACTCCAGATTCCGCTCGCGGGCGGTATCCATGGCGTGCGCCGCCTCCTCGCGGGTGGCGTACGGGCCGAACCGGTCGGCGGCGCGGCACTGGGGGCCCTCCTCGACCGTCCCGTGCTTGAGGCAGTAGAACCACTCGCCCGGCTTGCCGACCGTCCGCCGTTTGAACAGTGCCATTGCCGCCTCCTGTGCTTGGCTCCCGTTCCCACCATCCTGCCCGACGGCCCGCGGATACACTCGCTGGCATGTCTGGCCAGTCGCTTCTCGCCCCCGGGGAGATCTCCCCCACCCGCCCCGTTCCCGCCTCGATCCCGCGCCCCGAGTACGTCGGCAAGGCCGGCCCGACCCCGTACACCGGGCCCGAGGTGCAGGACGCCGAAACCATCGAGCGGATGCGGATCGCCGGCCGGATCGCCGCCCAGGCGATGGCGGAAGCCGCCAAGTTGATCGCGCCCGGTGTGACCACCGACGAACTGGACCGGGTCGCCCACGAGTTCATGTGCGACCACGGCGCCTACCCCTCCACGCTCGGCTACCGCGGCTTCCCCAAGTCCCTGTGCTCCTCGCTCAACGAGGTCATCTGCCACGGCATCCCCGACTCGACCGTCCTCAAGGACGGCGACATCGTGAACCTCGACGTGACCGCGTACATCCACGGCGTGCACGGCGACAACAACGCCACCTACCTGTGCGGCGAGGTGGACGAGGAGTCTCGGCTGCTGGTGGAGCGCACCCGGGAGGCGCTCAGCCGCGCGATCAAGGCCGTCAAGCCGGGCCGCCAGATCAACATCATCGGCCGGGTCATCGAGTCCTACGCCAAGCGCTTCGGCTACGGCGTGGTCCGCGACTTCACCGGCCACGGCATCAACTCGTCCTTCCACTCCGGCCTGATCGTCCCGCACTACGACAGCCCGCACCACACCACCGACATCAAGCCCGGCATGACCTTCACGATCGAGCCGATGCTGACGCTGGGCACGCACGAGTACGACATGTGGGAGGACGGCTGGACCGTGGTCACCAAGGACCGCAAGCGGACCGCGCAGTTCGAGCACACGCTGGTGGTCACGGAGACCGGCACGGAGATCCTTACGCTGCCCTGATCCGGACCGGAGTAGCGTTTTTACCGACAGGTTGTCGGGAACAGGTTGACCAGGGCCCGCCCGCGTAGTTAGGTAACCCTAACCACGGCGGCTGCGTGCAGTCGTCGGCCTGTTCCCGACACGCCATCCCTGTCCGCGCTCTGCCGGCCTCCGGAGGTCCGCCTTGGAAGCATCCAGCCCGACCCCGCCCGCGTTCTCGACGGCCATCCGCACGGCCTCCCACGAACAGCACACCGAGGCCGAGAACTCCGCGTTCATGAGCCACCTGTTGGGCGGCAAGCTCGGTGTCGCCGCGTACCGGCGCTACACCGAACAACTGTGGTTCGTCTACCGCGCCCTGGAGGACGTCCCCCAGGGCCTCGCCACGGACCCGGTCGCGGGCCCCTTCATCCGCCCGGAGCTGGCCCGCACCACCGAGTTGGCGCGCGACCTCGCCCACCTCGGCGGCCCCGACTGGCGCACCGGCCTGGAGCCGCTGCCGGCCACCGCCGCGTACGCCGACCGGATCGCCGCCTGCGCCCGCGACTGGCCGGCCGGATACGTCGCCCACCACTACACCCGCTACCTCGGCGACCTCTCCGGCGGCCAGATCATCCGCGGCACCGCCGAGAAGACCTGGGGCTTCGCGCGCAAGGGCGACGGCGTCCGCTTCTACGTCTTCGAGGCCATCGGCAACCCCGCCGCCTTCAAGCGCACCTACCGCGAGCTCCTGGACGGGCTGCCGCTCGACGACCTGGAGAAGCAGCGCGTCATCGACGAGTGCAAGCGCGCCTTCGCCCTGAACAGCGCCGTCTTCCGGGAGTTGGGCAACGCGTTCCCGCTCAGCGCCTGACCGCCGTCCGACCGTCTGACCACCGACGGAGCGCCGCCCACCCCGCCGTACGGCCGTGCACAGAGCTCCGGGCCGCCCCCGCACCGTCCAGGGGGCGGCCCGCGTGGCCGGCCGGCACCGGGACGGCGCGAAAGCCGACAAGGTGGGGCGCCCACGAACACCCGAGGGCCCGGCGGAAACAAACGTCACCCCGACCGCCACGCCCGCCGTCGGCCACCGGGTATGGTTGCCGCCGAATCGTGCCACCGGCGGCCTCCCGTCCGCCCCGGTCGCCCCGAAGGAGCCCGAGCCCCATGACACGCAGGTCGCCGTTCCGGGTGCCCGCAGCGCTGACGTCGGCAGCAGCCGCGCTGGTGGTACTGAGCGGATGCATGACGGTGCACGGCGAGCGCGAGGTGCTGCCCGCGGTGTCGCAGGACGACGCCGCCAAGGCGCTCAAGCACTTCACCAACGGCTTCAACAAGGCCAACCGCACGCTGGACTCGACGGTGAACACCTCGTACGAAGCCGGTGCGCTGCTCGCCATCGACCAGGCGGGGCTGAAGGCCGCACACGGCGTGCGCCCCGCCGGCAACCCGAACTTCACCCCGCTGGCGTTCACCGACGCCCACTTCACCGTGCCCCAGCAGAAGGGCTGGCCGAAGTTCTTCGTCGCGGACGCGCTCAGCAACCGCCGGGAGCGGAGCGGCGAGAACACCCGCTGGTTCCTGGTGTTCAGCCGGGACAGCGTCACCGCGAAGTGGCGGGCGACGTACCTCGCGACGTTCCCCGGCAACAAGGCCCCGGAGTTGAAGGTCACCGGCGGCTACGGGGAAGCGGTGCCGGTGGACGGTTCGTCGGGGCTCGCGGTCGACCCGGGCAAGCTGAGCCAGGCGTATGCGGACTACCTCAACACCGGTAAGGGCGACACGTTCGCGCCGGGCCAGGAGACCGACAGTCTGCGGGCCTGGCGCGCCTCCCAGACCAACCAGCCGGGGGCCCGGATCCAGTGGCAGGACCAGGCGTCGGAGCTGCCGCCGGTGGCGCTGCGGACGACGGACGGCGGGGCCCTGGTGTTCTTCTCGACCGTCTACCACCAGCAGAAGACGGTCTCCAAGGGCCTGATGATCACCGTGCCGGCGGAGCTGCGCGGGATCATGGACGGGCCGGCGCCGAAGAACCCCACGCGGATGGCGTTCACGACGGTGTCGGGCCAGACGGTGCTGGTCCCGGCGAAGAGCGCCGGCGGCAAGGTCTCGGTGCTCAACCGGATCGAGGCGAAGACGTCGGTGAAGGCGCTGTAGCCGTCGAAGGCGTGCCGGCCGACGGATACCCGAGGGGCAGCGGAAGGCGTGCGGGTCGGCCAGCGCACCCGGCTGCCGGCGCGGGCCGGTAGGGACGGGCGGACCCGGTAGGAACGAGCGGGCGGGGCGGGGCCACCGGCGGATCGGCGGCCCCTGTGCCGTGAGAACGGAAGCGGCGGCCGTGGAAACGGAACCGGCGCCGGCCGGTCAGCGGCCGATCGGCCAGGCCGCCGTCTCGTGGTCGGGTTCGCGGCCGATGAACTCCGCGCAGGCGTCGGTGAGGGTCTCCAACAGCGTCAGCGGGTCGGGCAGCGGGAGCTCGGGGCCGCGCAGCCAGGTCACCGCGGGCGCGTCACCGGGGAGGGTGGACGGCGGCAGGAGGACGTAGCTGCCGCGGCAGTGCCAGCGGAGGCCGGGGTGCTCGTCGAGGGTCTCGGGATGGCAGTCCAGCTCGCACGGCCACCACTCGTCCTCGTCGTCGGGGGTGCCGCGGGTGGCGGTGAAGAAGAGCATCCGGCCGTCGCCGATACCGGCGCCGCTGAGGCTGACCGGGCCGACCTCGATGCCGGCCGCGTCCAGTCGGCCGATGGCGCTGCGGCCGGCCTCGACGGGGACGTCGAGGACGTCGTGGGCCATGCCGGTGGCGGTGATGAAGTTGGCCTGCGGGAGGGTGCGGACCCAGGCGGCGACCTTGTCGCGGTCGGTGGTGGCGACGGTCTGCCAGCCGAAGGAGATGGGGTGGCGGCCGGGGGTGGGACAGCCGATGCGTTCGCAGGAACAGCCGTAACCGGCCGGATGGGCGGCGGGGGCGACCGGGAAACCCGCGTCGACCGCCGCCATCAGCAGGTCCTCGCGGCCGCACGCGGCGGCCGATCCCGTGTCCGTATCGCCGCCCGATCCGCTCCTCGGCCGGCGCAGCCACTGGGAGAACCTGCTCTTGCGTTCCATCAATCCCCTCACTTCGAGCGGTGGTCTGGGGTCAATGCTGCCACCATCCTGGGCGCCAGGTGACCGGTGTGCGGATCCGGGGTGAACGCGGTACGGGCGAAGAGGGGCATTTCACGCCATTGCCGGCCGGACGCCCCGGCGGGTCAGTCGCGCCGGCCCAGACCGCGGAGCACCTGGTCGACGAGGGTGTCGACGAAGGCGTGGGTGAGTTCCCCGGTGCGCATCAGCCAGCGCTGTGAAAAGGGACTCAGCAGCATCTCGGCACCGATCCGGACGTCGACGTCCGGGGCCAGCTCGCCGGCTTCCTGGGCGGCGCGGAGCCGGTCGACGTAGACGCGGATACCGGGTTCCATGAGGCGGCCGACGAAGGTGCGGGAGAGCTCCTCGTCGTTGGCGCCGGCCGCCGCGAGGGCCCGGTAGGGGGCCTGCCAGGCGGCGTCGTTGAACTCGTCGGCGGTGGCGTGGAGGACGGCCTTGAGGTCGGCGGCGAGGTCACCGGTGTCGGGCAGCCCCTCCTGGTCGTACTCGTCGACGACGGCGCCGAAGGCGTCGAGGAGGACGGCGGCCTTGGAGGGCCACCAGCGGTAGATGGTCTGCTTGCCGACGCCGGCGCGGGCGGCGATGCCTTCGATGGTGAGTTTGTCGTAGCCGACCTCGCCGACGAGGGCGAGGGCGGCGTCGAAGATCGCCTGGCGGGAGCGTTCGCTGCGGCGGGAGGCGTCGGGGGCTGGTTTGTTGGCCATGGCCGGAAGTGTATCGAGCGGGAGGCGAGACGTATCGTCTTGACAATACGAAGCGTCTCGCCTGAGGATGGGGGCATCGCTGGACGAGACGGATTGTCTCGCCGAGCGGCGGGGGCGCGGTACGCGTGCGCCCCCGCCGCTCGCCGGTCCCACAGGAAGGAACTCACCTCATGAGCAAGGGGAATGCCGGGGGAATGCTCGGCGTCGGGGGAACCCGCAGCAAGCTCTCGCGGGGTGCGCTGCGCGGCGGCGGCGCGAACGGGCGCGGCAAGAGCGCGGCGGACGCGCAGGATCCGCAGGAACAGCGCCGCGCGCTCCTGGAGAAGATGCGGCAACGCAGCCGGAGCGCCTGACGCGGCGCGGACCGGGCGGCGGACGACCGTCGCCCGGGGGCCGGTCTCAATGCGGCCAGGCGTCGCCCCAGGCCGCGTCGCGCGCCTCGCGGTAGGCGGCACCGTGCCGCTTGGTGACGGTGTCCCGCCGCAGGGCGTCGTCCGCGGTGCACAGGTCCAACAGCACCTGGCCCTTGCGGATCTGCGGCTTGCGCACGATCCGGGCGGCGACCGGTTCGGCCGGGAGGCGGGTGGCGGCGACGTAGCTGAACTTCTCGTCCTCGTAGGCCAGGGAGCCGCCCTTGACCTGGCGGTGCAGGGAGGAGCGGCTGACCCGGGCCGAGAAGTGGCACCAGTCTTCGCCGGGGACGATCGGGCAGGCGGCGCTGTGCGGGCACGGGGCGACGATCCGCAGTCCGGCGGCGACCAGTTGCTCACGGGCCTCCCGGATCCGCAGGTAGCCCTCGGGGGTGCCCGGTTCGATCAGGACCACGGCCCGGGCGGCGGCCGCCGCGGCCACCACCGCACGGCGGTCCTCGGGAAGCAGCTCGCCCAGGACGTAGGAGACGGTGACCAGGTCGGTGTCGTCGGGGACGGTGAGGCCGCCGCCGAGGGCCTGCCGGCGCCAGGTGACGTCCGGCAGGATCCCGGCGGCCAGTTCGCGGCCGAGGTCGAGCGCGGGCTGCGCCCAGTCCAGGACCGTGCTGCGCGGGCCGTCCCAGGTGGCGGCGGTGGCCCAGGTGGCCGCGCCGGTACCGCCGCCGACGTCGATGTGGGTGGCCGGGGACCAGTCGGGGACGCGGGCGGCGAAGGCGGCCAGTGCGGCCCGCACCGCCTCGAAGGTGGCCGGCATCCGGTAGGCGGCGTACGCGGCGACGTCGCCGCGGTCCCGGAGCACCGGGGCGTCGGTGGGGGTGCGGCCCCGGTAGTTGGCGATCAGTCGCTCGACGGCCTGCGCGGCCTGCTTGGGCGGCAGGCCGTCGAGCAGGCCCGCCAGGGCGGTGCGCAGTTCGTCGTGCATTCGAGAGAGTTTACGGGGGTCCCGGGCGGCACCGTGCCGGGCCGGGACGGGCTCAGGCGGCGGCCGCCGCGCGGGCGAGGTGGGTGGCGGCCGCCGCCCGCGGGGCGCTGCCGCCCGTCCGGCGCCGCGGGTGGACGGTGTTGGCGAGCAGCACCAGGAAGGTGTCGGTGGCGCGGTCCAGGACCAGGCTGGTGCCGGTGAACCCGGTGTGGCCGGCCGCGCCCCGACCGGCCAGCTCGCCCATGAAGTACGGCTGGTCGACGGCGAAGCCGAGGCCGGGCGGGTCGAGCAGGGCGGCGACCGCGGCCGGGCCGAGGATCCGGGCGGTGCCGTACGCGCCGCCGTTGAGCAGCGTCCGGCACAGCACGGCCAGGTCCTGGGCGGTGGAGAACAGGCCCGCGTGGCCGGCCACGCCCCCCAGCGCCCAGGCGTTCTCGTCGTGCACCTCGCCGCGCAGCGGGCCCCGGTCCGCCTTGGCCCACGGCCGCCGCTGGTCCTCGGTGGCGGCCACGCCCTGCGGCGCCAGCGGCCCGTAGCAGGTGCTGGCCAGGCCCAGCGGGCCGGTGATGCCGTCGCGGACCAGGGCGTCCAGGGGGCGGCCGGTGAGCCGTTCCAGGAGCAGTTGGAGGGCGATGAGGTTCAGGTCGGAGTAGCGGTGCGCGCCGTACGGGCCGCCGGAGGGGGCGGCCGTCTCGGCCCACAGCAGCGCCAACTGGTCGGCGCGGTCGGGACGCTCGTAGAAGGGCAGCTCGGGGGCGAGGCCGGAGGTGTGCCGGAGCAGGTCGCGGACGGTGATGCCGGGGGCGAACGCCGGCAGGTGGGCGGCGACCGGCGCGTCGAGGGCGAGCCGGCCGCGCTCGGTCTGCTGGACCGCGGCGATGGTGGTGAAGAGCTTGCTGAGCGAGGCGAGGTCGAAGACGGTGCCGACCCGCATCGGCTCCCACAGGTCGCGGGGCAGGTCCAGGCCCCGGTCGCGTTCGGGGTCGTACGCGCGGTAGCGGACCGCCCAGCCGGCGGCCGCCTCGGCGGCGACCACCGGGCCCCGGCCGGCCAGCACCACCACGCCGGGGCACCATGGCGCACGGCCCTCCGGCAGTGCGCGCACGCCGCTGACCAGCCGTTCCATCCAGGCGGGGTGCAGTCCCGCCTCGGCCGGTGTGCCGGGCTTCAGTCTCGGGGCGTTCGATACGTTCAGAGCCCAGTCCTCTCGCCGGCGGTGCGTTCCCCCTTACGCTGCCACGGACGACACATTCCCAGGAAGCTCACGAGCGCGAGAACGGCACACGACAGTTGGACGACGGCCATCGGTACGGCCGTCCGCTCGCCCGCGATGCCCACCAGTGGCGAGGCCACCGCGCCGAGCAGGAACGTCGAGGTGCCCAGCAGTGCGGAGGCCGAACCGGCCGCGTGCGGGGTGCGCAGCAGCGCCAGGGTGTTGGTGCTCGGCATGACCAGGCCCATCGCGGACATCAGCACGAACAGCCCGGCGGCCACCGGGACCAGCCCGGCCTTGCCGAAGACCCCGGACGACAGCAGCAACAGGGCCGCGCCGGCCAGCGCCACCAGCACCAGGCCGACGCCCAGCACCTTGTCCAGGCCGACCCGGCCGACCAGCAGCTTGCCGTTGATCTGGCCGACCGCGACCAGCCCGACGGAGTTGAGGCCGAAGAGCAGGCTGAAGGTCTGCGGGGAGGCGCCGTAGATCTCCTGGATGACGAACGGCGAGGCGGAGATGTACGCGAAGAGCGCGGCGAAGGCGAACGCGCCGACCAGGAGGTAGCCGGAGAACGCCCGGTCAGCGAGGAGGTCGCGCATGGTGCGCAGGGCCGGGCCGATGCCACCGGGCTGCCGGCGCTCCGGGGGCAGCGTCTCGTCCAGTCGCCGCCAGACGAGGAGGGTGAGCAGCACACCGATCACGGTGAGCACCACGAAGACCCCGCGCCAGTCGGTGAACCGGAGGATCTGGCCGCCGATGAGCGGGGCGACCACCGGTGCCACTCCGGAGATCAGCATCAGCGTGGCGAAGAACCGGGCCATCGCCACCCCGTCGTACAGGTCGCGCACCACCGCCCGCGCGATGACGATGCCGGCCGCGCCCGCGAGCCCCTGGAGCAGGCGGAAGGCGATGAGGACTTCGGCGTTGGTGGCGAGCGCGCACAGGGCGGTGGCCAGCACGTAGACGACCATGCCGATGAGCAGCGGGCGGCGGCGGCCCCACTTGTCGCTCGTCGGGCCGACGATCATCTGCCCCAGGGCCATGCCCGCCAGGCAGGTGGTGAGGGTCAGTTGGACGGTGGCGGCCGGGCTGTTCAGGGCGGCGGTGACCTGCGGCAGGGCCGGCAGGTACATGTCCATGGAGAGCGGCGGGACCGCGGTGAGGCCGCCGAGGACGAGGGTGACGAGCAGGCTGGTGCGGCGGGACGCGACGGGTGCCGACGGTGCTGTGGGCGCGTCCCGCCCGGATATGGCGGGCTGCCCGGGGGTGTCGTCCCGGGTCTCGGCGGCCTGGGCGCCGGACTCTGTCATGAGCGTCTCCATGAGTCGGTGATGGCAGCACCATGGTGGCACGCGGCGCACACCCGCCGGAGCGCGCGGACGCAGTCCTTTGGACCTACGTCCGGCCTAGGTCCGACCCGGGTCCGACCCGGGTCCGACCCGGGTTCGGTGTTGCGGCCGGCCCCGTCGCCGACCGCCAACTGCCGCCCGGCCCGCGGCTCCTGGCGGCACCGCCCGGGTGGCACCCGGTTCGCGCCCGGTTCCCGCCCGGTCCGCCGTTACCCTGCCGGCATGGCATATGACGCAGAGCGGGTAGCGGCGGCGCAGGCGACACCGGTGGCACGGGCCGGGCAGGTGGGCGGTACCGCGACCGCGGCCCGGCCGACCCTCCCCGCGCCCGCCTCGCGGGGCCGGACCCCGCGCACGGCGCCGACGCCCCAGGAGACCCGGGAGGACGGCGCGGCGGGCCGGAAGGTGGCCCTGGTCACCGGCGCGGGTTCGGGCATCGGGCGGGCGGTCGCCCTGGCGCTGGTCGCCGACAGTTGGACGGTGGTCCTGGCCGGCCGGCGCGCCGACGCCCTGGAGGAGACCGCCCGGCAGGTGGGGTACGCGGGCATCGAGGGCCCCGCGGTGCTGCCCGTCCCCACCGACGTCACCCGCCCCGACGAGGTCGACGCCCTCTTCACCACGATCCGCGACCGCTTCGGCCGGCTGGACCTGCTCTTCAACAACGCGGGCGCCTTCGGCCCGCCGGTCCCGCTGGCGGAACTCTCCTACGACGACTGGCGGGCGGTGGTCGACGTCAACCTCAACGGCGCCTTCCTGTGCGCCCAGGCCGCGTTCCGGACCATGCGCGACCAGGACCCGCAGGGCGGCCGGATCATCAACAACGGCTCCATCTCCGCCCATGTACCGCGGCCGCACTCGATCGCCTACACGGCCACCAAGCACGCGATGACCGGCCTCACCAAGTCGCTGTCCCTGGACGGCCGTCCGTACCGGATCGCCTGCGGCCAGATCGACATCGGCAACGCGGCCACCGAGATGACCGGCCGGATGCAGACCGGGATCCTCCAGGCCAACGGCCGCACCGAGGTCGAACCGGTCATGGACGCGGCCGACGTCGCCCGTACGGTCGTGCACATGGCGGCGCTCCCGTTGGAGGCCAACGTGCAGTTCGCGACCGTGATGGCGACCGCCATGCCGTACATCGGGCGGGGCTGACGCGCCGCTGACCGCCCGGGAATAGCCGGGCGGCGGTGGGTGGTTCCCTGGCCATGACACTCGACACCACCGCCGGGGACCCCGCCCGCACGCCGGAGATCCTGCACTACACCGCGTTCTCCACCGATCCCGCGGGCGGCAACCCGGCCGGCGTCGTCCTGGACGCCACCGGGCTGGACGACGCCGCTCAGCTCGCCATCGCCGCCGAACTGGGCTACTCCGAGACCGCGTTCCTCACCGCGCCGCCCGAGGGGCTGGGCGTGCCCGGCCGGGCGTTCACCATCCGGTACTTCAGCCCGCTCGCCGAGGTCGCCTTCTGCGGCCACGCCACGGTCGCCACCGCGGTCGCGTTCGCCGAGCGGCACGGCCCCGGCGACCTGCTCTTCGCCACCCAGGCGGGCCCGGTCCCGGTGACCGTCGCCCAGCGCGACGGGGCCTTGCGGGCCACCCTGACCAGCGTCGAACCGCACATCGAGCCGGTCGCCCCGGCCGATCTCGACGAGGCGCTGGCCGCGCTGGACTGGCCGGCCGCCGACCTCGACCCGGCCCTGCCGCCCCGGATCGCCTACGCCGGCAACCGCCACCTGGTCCTCGGCGCCGCCACCCGCGCCCGACTGGCCAAGCTCGACTACGACTTCGACCGGCTGGCCGCCCTGATGCAGCGCCTGGACCTGACGACCCTTCAGCTGGTCTGGCGGGAGAGCGACACCGTCTTCCACGTCCGCGACCCGTTCCCGGTCGGCGGCGTGGTGGAGGACCCGGCGACCGGCGCCGCGGCCGCCGCCTTCGGCGCGTACACCCGCGCCCTGGGCCTGGTCACCGCCCCGACGACGCTCACCCTCCACCAGGGGCACGACCTGGGCCGCCCGGGCCTGCTGACCGTCGACCTGCGGTCCGGCGACCCGCGCTCGCACGTCAGCGGGGCCGCCACCCGGATCACGTCGACGGACGCCTGAGCCCGCGGGCGGGACCACGGTCCCGCCCCTCCCTCCCCCGGCAGTCCGACAGTCCGGCAGTCCGGCAGTCCCAGCATCGCCCTGCCCGCCGCTGTCCCTCTGACCTCGACGCTTCCTGGGGTATGGGCGGTAGGCCGTGGGGCGTGGGCCCTGGGCCCTGGGCCCTGGGCCCTGGGCCCTGGGTCGTGGGTCGTGGGCCCTGTGTCGTGGGCCCTGTGTCGTGGGCCGTGGACCGCATGCGGGCGGCCCGCGCACTGGGACGGCCGGCCCGGGCCCGGTTCACCCGGCGCCCGGGGCGCCCCCTCCCGGCACCGCGCACACCGCGCCCCGCGGCTCGCAGGACACCGAGATCGTCCCCCGTCCGGCACCCCCCGACGGCTGGAAGGTCGCGCCGCCCTCCCGGTGCCCCGCCCCGAAGGTGTCGTCCCGCCACCCGAGCAGCGCCGACGCCACCACCGCGATCAACACCAGCACCACGAAGAGCAGCAACGGCCGGGCCCGTACCAGCAGTTGACGCATCCGCCCGCTCCGCCGTCCGGGCCCGCGGTTCGCCCCACGGCCTCCCGGTCCGACACCCGGCCCCCGCCCGGTCGCCGGACGGCGGTGCCACCCCAGCGCCCGCCCGATCCGTCTCTTCCAATACACCAGCCGGTAGTAGTGCTTCAGCACCTCGGCGCCCCCTCGTGTGACTGCCCGGGAAGCCACGAGGGTACTGCCCGGCAGCACCCGTGGCGCCCGCTCGCACCGAGCAACGGGCCCGCCGCGCGTCCTCGAAGGACGCCCGACGGGCCCGACGGTCAACGGCGCTCAGCCCCAGTAGCCGCCGTCGTTCCGCTCGTTCGGGTCGACCCACCAGCCGTTCTGGCAGATCCGACCCTCCGGGTCCCGGTCGCCCTCGGCGTACTCGCCGGACCCGGTGGTCTCACCGTGCGGACCACGCCCCCAACTGGTGTAGTAGTAGCGGCACCCCTGCCCCTGGGCCGAGGCGGCCGGCGCCGCCACCATTCCCGCGCTCAGCACACACAGCCCCACCAGCGCGATCCGCGTCAGCTTCCCCATCAGCCCATCCTTCCCCGCGCCCAACGGCGCACGGATATTCCTGACTTCTCCCGATTATTCGAAAGCGGCGCAACAGTAGCCCGTGTCGTACTCGCCCCCGTATTCCCCGAACTGACGAGTTTGAGAAGGGAATCAGCGCGGCGAGAAGAGCGTCCAGAGGGACATCCCGACCACCCGTCCGGTGCCACCTCGTACGCCCCACCCGCCCCCAGGGGCTCCGCCGCGCCACTCACCACACTGGTCGGCGGTCTCGTGGCCGCCGTCGCCGCGTTCACGGGCGGGCATCCGCCTCAAAACCACGCCCGCAAGCGCCGCGCCGCGCCGACCTCAAACGCTCCGCCGCACGCAGAAAAGGCCCCACTCCGACCCCCTGAGCAGGCAGGGGCGGAGTGGGGCCGGGGCGGCACCCGCGCGACGCGGACACCGGGCGGGGACCGCCGTCAGCCCAGACCGGGCAGCCCCTTGAGCGGGGACTGGGCCACGGCCGGCGCCCCCTGCGCGGGCAGCGCGCCGGTCACCGCCTTCCCGGACAGCGCGTCCGTCAGCGCCTTGGCCGACACCGCGTCGGCCAGCCCCTTCCCGGGCAGCGCGTCGGTCGGCATCCCACCGAGCAGTCCGCCGTCGGCGGTGGCCGCCTGCGCCGTGTCGCCCAACAGCTCCCCGGCCGCACCAGCGGTCGCACCGGCCGCCTGCGCCGCCGGCGGCGTCACCTTCGCCGCGGCCCCGCCGACCGCCTGGGTCTCCGCGGGCACCACCTTGTCGACGACCTTCCCCTGCGCCCCACCGGCGAGCTGCGTCGCCTGCTGCGCGGCACCACCCACCGTGTCCCCCACACTGCCGGGGTCCACGCTGGTCAGCCCGCCCAGGTCGGGGGTCTTCGGTCCGTCGGCGGCGTGGGCGCCGGCAGCCGACCCCAGCGTCATCGCGGCCGCGGCCATACCCACTGCCGTCAGAACTCGTCGCATCAAG
The DNA here is from genome assembly GCF_042886435.1 of Streptomyces sp. NPDC058000. Lineage (NCBI taxonomy): Bacteria > Bacillati > Actinomycetota > Actinomycetes > Kitasatosporales > Streptomycetaceae > Streptomyces > Streptomyces sp. NPDC058000. The sequence continues at coordinate 1,798 of NZ_JBHVQS010000102.1, read as the reverse complement.
GCTCCTCGATGAATGGAGATGTGCTTGTGTGATGAGAACGATGAGCTGCGCACCCGGACACGCCCGATCAGCACCGTCACGGCGCGGAGGGCGGGGAGGGGGCGGACGAATCGGCCCGTGCGCCGGGAATTGCTGCTGCTTTCGACGGCAGGTGTCGCGACCTGCGCTGTGCGCATACGCCCCTTGGACTCGGACCGCGTCACCGGCCACCGGCAACCGGCCACCGTCGCGGCGATTCCGGAGAACGGCGCCAGTCACCGCCCTTGGCCACACCAGCCGCGGAACCAGCACCTTCAAGCGGACTACGGGAACGGGCATCAGCATGCGTTTCCACCAAATGGTGCGCTAGCCAGTTCACGGGCCGCAGATGGATTGCACGTGTAGGCCCGTGTATCGGCCGCCGGCCATTCCTCCCCCCTTCCGGCGCCACCAACTCCGCCCACGCGCCACTATTTCCGCAGCCCGTTTGGTCACCGTCACCGTGCCCGATCGGGCTGATAGATGGATTCCCAGTGAACTTGGTGCCAGGGGCCGTTGGAATTGCCGGGATCCAGAAGGCGCTGCGCGGCTTGTGCGGTGTCGTCCTGGGAGCCGGACCATTCGGCGCCGGCGTTCTGCATCCACAGCGCGCGGCCCGCAATGAAGTCGTCCGCGAACGCGTTCCAGGATTGGTAGGTCTGCGCAGCGGGAGCCACCGCATTGCCCAGGAGTCGCCAGGCGCCCGGTTCGTCGACGTAGCCGGCGCCGAAGCGTGGTGTCCGTCCTTGTGCCGGTCGGCGGCGAGATCGGCCTTGTACGGGTCGGCGGTGAGGGGTGCGGAGACCATGGCTCCGGCTGCCGGATCCAGGACGACGACGCCCCGGCGGCCCTACGAATGAGTCATTCATCCCCCCGAATCAGCGCACGGCTCTCAACTGAGTGCGGGGAGAAAAGTGTTGGCGTTACCCGCCTGCCAACGGCGGCGCCGTGACTTTTTCCGTTGCTTCCCCCCTGTGGTAGACAGGGCCAGCGTGCCTGCCGTCCGACGGCGAGCACGCACTTTCTGTTTGCATTGATTGACACACGGGGGACATTCGTGGCGACTCCGCCGCAACCACAGCCTGCGCCGTTCCAAGCTCCTCAGCCGCAGCCCGGCCAGCCGTACCAGCCGCCGCACCCGCAGCCCGGCCAACCCGCCGCCTGGGGGCAGGCACAACCCCAGCACCCCGCCGCCTGGGGCCAGGCGCAACCTCAGCACCCTGGTGCCTGGGGCCAACATCCCGCGCCCGCCTGGAACCAGGGCCACCCCGCACCGTTTCCGCAGGCTCCGCAACCGCACCATGCCGGCTGTCGACTGTGCGGTGCCGTGCCGGCCATGGACGTCACCGTGCGCGGGCATCAGGGCATTCTCATCGTCATGCGGTTCCTGAGCATGAAGGGCCCTTTCTGCCGGAATTGCGGCGTCGCCCTGTGCCGCGACATGACAGGCAGCACGCTCTGGCAGGGATGGTGGAGCCCGTTCTCCCTCTTCCTCTTCACCCCCTTCACCCTCATCTGGAACCTCGTTGCCCGGGTCAGGCTGAACAAACTCCAGGCACCGATCCCGGGGCAACCGGGGCCCCAGCTGGATCCCGGGACACCGTTGTATCGACGGCCGGCAGTTCTTGGGGCGTTGATCCCAGTGCTCTGGTTCCTGTTCGTGACGTACCGGAGCATGTCGGGGGCCTAGGCAGTGTCTGATGGCTCTTTGACGAGATCACGGAGCCAGATCACGATGGCTGCGGTGGTCAGGGTGCCGTGGAAGATGTAGTCGCGTTTG
>NZ_JBHVQS010000101.1:0-17997 GCF_042886435.1 Streptomyces sp. NPDC058000 | reverse complement strand
GCCGACCTGCCCGCCGCCGACCGACACGCCGCGACCGCCCTCCGCCGCGCCCTCGCCCGCCGCACCGGGCTGGTGCGGCACCACGCCGCCGACCTCGCCCTGAGCGGTCACCTGTTCGCCCCTCGATCACGTGCACCCCTCCCCCGGTCAGCCATCCGGCACGCCCACCCCCTGCCCAGCGGCGGACCGCCACCGGTCCGTACTGCCGGGTCCACCGATATGGCCAATTCCACCCCCTCAGGCGGTCTTGTACGGACTCCCGCGCGGCGAGAGGCTGCGAGAGTGGCGCCGACGGGCCCCGGCGCGGCAACGGACTTCCGCACACCGCAACTCCGCTGTGATCAGACCGAGTTGAGGAGGCGAACGTCGACCGTGTCAGCACCGAGCCGCAGCCGCCCACCAGGGCGGCGGCCCTCGCCCATCGGATCGCACGACGTGAGCGGCTACGTATCGGTAGTTCACATTCCCGCGGCTTTCCGCCGTGCCGCACACGGGAAGGCTCACCGGGTACGCCGCTCCGCGTCCCCGGCCGGCGGGGCCCGATCCGGCCCGCCGTGCCATCCGCCAGCAGAGTGAAAGCGGACAGGGGCGTCCCTGCCCGCACCCCGCCCCCCTGCCGTGGAGCGGATAGAAAGGACAAAATCCCTCAAAGCACCACAAACCCAGGTGAGCCCATGATCGGTCGCATCCCTGTACTGGACATCCGCCCGCAGATCGATTGCGGCCGCCGCCCGGCCAAGGCCGTGGTGGACGAAACCTTCGAGGTCTCCGCCACGGTCTTCCGAGAAGGCCACGACGCGGTCGCCGCGAACGTGGTGCTGCGCAACCCGGCGGGCCGCTGCGGCCCGTGGACCCCGATGCGGGAACGGGCGGCGGGCACCGACCGGTGGACCTGCGAGGTCACCCCCGACGTCGAGGGGCGCTGGACGTTCACCGTGGAGGCGTGGTCCGACCCGGTCGCCACCTGGCGCAACCACGCCGCGGTCAAGATCCCGGCCGGCATCGACACCGAGCTGGTCCTCACCGAGGGCGCCGCACTGCACGAACGGGCCGCCGCCGAGGTCCCCAAGAGCGACGGCCGGGAGGGGGTGCTGGCCGCCGTCGACGCGCTGCGCGACGCCACCCTGCCGGCCGCCACCCGGCTCGCCACCGCACTCGCCCCGCAGGTCACCGAGGCGCTGGACCGCCACCCGCTGCGCGAACTGCTCACCGTCTCCCGCCCGATGCCGCTGGTCGTCGAGCGCCGAAGAGCCCTGTACGGCTCCTGGTACGAGCTCTTCCCGCGCTCCGAGGGCGCCGTGACCGGCCCGGACGGTGCGGTCGTCAGCGGCACCCTGCGCACCGCCGCCGAGCGGCTGCCCGCGGTCGCCGCGATGGGCTTCGACGTGGTCTACCTCCCGCCCGTCCACCCGATCGGCACCTCCCACCGCAAGGGCCCCAACAACGCGCTCTCCGCACGACCGCACGACGTCGGCTCCCCCTGGGCCATCGGGTCGCCGGCCGGCGGCCACGACGCGCTCCACCCGGACCTGGGCACCTTCGAGGACTTCGACCACTTCGTGCGGACCGCCCGCGATCTGCGGATGGAGGTGGCGCTGGACTTCGCCCTCCAGTGCTCCCCGGACCACCCCTGGGTCACCCTGCACCCGCAGTGGTTCCACCACCGCGCCGACGGCTCCGTCGCCTACGCGGAGAACCCGCCGAAGAAGTACCAGGACATCTATCCGCTCGCCTTCGACGCCGACTTCCGCGGGCTGGTCCGGGAGACCGAACGGCTGCTGCGCTTCTGGATGGCCAAGGGCGTCCGGATCTTCCGGGTGGACAACCCGCACACCAAGCCGGTGGCGTTCTGGGAGAAGGTCCTCAGCGACATCAACCGCACCGACCCCGACGTGCTCTTCCTGGCCGAGGCGTTCACCCGCCCGGCGATGCTGCACACCCTCGCCCAGATCGGCTTCCAGCAGTCGTACACCTACTTCACCTGGCGCAACACCAAGCAGGAGCTGACCGACTACCTCACCGAGCTGACCGGCGAGAGCGCCGGCTACCTGCGGCCCAACTTCTTCGTGAACACCCCCGACATCCTGCACGCGCACCTCCAGGAGGGCGGCCGCCCGGCCTTCGAGACCCGCGCCGTCCTGGCCGCCACCCTCTCCCCCACCTGGGGCGTCTACGCGGGCTACGAGCTGTGCGAGGCGACCGCACTGCGGCCCGGCAGCGAGGAGTACCTGGACTCCGAGAAGTACCAGCTCAGGCCCCGCGACTGGGACACCGCGGCCCGCACGGGGCGGACCATCGCCCCGCTGATCACCGCCCTCAACCGCATCCGTCGCCGCCATCCCGCCCTGCAACAGCTGCGCAACCTGCACTTCCACCAGGTCGACAACGACGCCGTCCTCGCGTACTCCAAGCGCGCGGAAAACGGCGCGGGAGTCGACACGGTGCTCACGGTGGTCAACCTCGACCCGCACCACACCCACGAGGCGACGGTGTCGTTGGACATGCCGGAACTCGGCCTCGGCCGGCACGAGTCCTTCCCGGTGCGCGACGAGCTCACCGGCGACACCTACCACTGGGGCAGGGACAACTATGTGCGCCTGGAGCCGGGCGACTCACTCGCGCCGGCTCACGTGCTGTCGCTGCGACCGTCCTCACCGATCGGAGGGTCACCCAATTGATCGTCAATGAGCCTGTTCCCGACACGTTCGAAGACACCCCGGCGAAGGACCGCGATCCCGACTGGTTCAAACGGGCGGTCTTCTACGAGGTGCTGGTCCGCTCCTTCCAGGACAGCAACGGTGACGGAATCGGGGACCTCAAAGGCATCACGGCCAAGCTCGACTACCTTCAGTGGCTGGGGGTGGACTGCCTCTGGTTGCCGCCGTTCTTCAAATCCCCGCTGCGGGACGGTGGCTACGACGTCGCGGACTACACCGCGGTACTCCCCGAATTCGGGGATCTCGCCGACTTCGTGGAATTCGTGGACGCCGCCCACCAGCGCGGGATGCGGGTCATCATCGACATGGTGATGAACCACACCAGCGACCAGCACCCGTGGTTCCAGGAATCCCGCACCGATCCGGACGGCCCGTACGGCGACTACTACGTCTGGGCGGACGACGACAAGCAGTACGCCGACGCCCGGATCATCTTCGTCGACACCGAGGTCTCCAACTGGACCTTCGACCCGGTCCGCAAGCAGTACTACTGGCACCGCTTCTTCTCCCACCAGCCGGACCTCAACTACGAGAACCCGGCGGTCCAGGAGGAGATGGTCTCCGCCCTGCGTTTCTGGCTCGACCTGGGAATCGACGGCTTCCGGCTGGACGCGGTGCCCTACCTCTACGCCGAGGAGGGCACCAACTGCGAGAACCTGCCGGCCTCGCACGCCTTCCTCAAGCGGGTCCGCGCCGAGATCGACGCGCAGTATCCGGACACCGTTCTGCTGGCCGAGGCCAACCAGTGGCCGGAGGACGTGGTCGACTACTTCGGCGACTACGCGGTCGGCGGCGACGAATGCCATATGGCCTTCCACTTCCCGGTCATGCCGCGCATCTTCATGGCGGTCCGCCGGGAATCCCGCTACCCGGTCTCGGAAATCCTCGCCAAGACCCCGCAGATCCCTTCCGGCTGCCAGTGGGGCATCTTCCTCCGCAACCACGACGAGCTGACCCTCGAAATGGTCACGGACGAAGAACGCGACTACATGTACGCGGAATACGCCAAGGACCCGCGGATGCGCGCCAACATCGGCATCCGCCGCCGCCTGGCCCCCCTCCTGGACAACGACCGCAACCAGATCGAGCTGTTCACCGCGCTGCTGCTGTCCCTGCCCGGCTCGCCGATCCTCTACTACGGCGACGAGATCGGGATGGGCGACAACATCTGGCTCGGCGACCGGGACGCGGTGCGCACGCCGATGCAGTGGACCCCGGACCGCAACGCCGGGTTCTCCTCCTGCGACCCCGGCCGGCTGTTCCTGCCGACCATCATGGATCCGGTCTACGGCTACCAGGTCACCAACGTCGAAGCCGCGATGAGCTCGCCCTCGTCGCTGCTGCACTGGACCCGCCGGATGATCGAGATCCGCAAGCAGAACCCGGCCTTCGGACTCGGCAGCTACACCGAGCTGCCCTCGTCCAACCCCGCGGTGCTGGCCTACCTCCGGGAATCCCCGGGCAAGGACGGCGCCGACGACGACCTGGTGCTGTGCGTGAACAACTTCTCCCGCTTCGCGCAACCCACCGAGCTGGACCTCCAGGCGTTCAGCGGCCGCCATCCGGTGGAACTCATCGGCGGCGTCCGCTTCCCCGCGATCGGCAAGCTGCCGTACCTGCTGACCCTGGCGGGCCACGGCTTCTACTGGTTCCGACTCCGCAGGAACGCGCACCAGGCCGGCTAGGTCCTGTCCGGTGGACCAGGGTCGGATAGGCAGGCCCTCGGGCCCGGCGGAACCGTGCCGTCACCGGATCCGGGCCCCGGGAAGTCCCCGCCCGTACGCGACCGTCTGGCGCGTACGGGCGTTTTTCGACCTTCCGCTCGGGCAACCTCCCTACTACCGCACGGGCCGGGTGGGCCATGGACGGTCCCCGGGCCCGGGTGGGAGCCCCCTGCTCGGCAGAGCTCGGGGAGGGCACCCCCGCGCAGCGAAGCGAACGCCGAAGCCGCTCAGAACGCTGAAGCCGCTCAGAACGTCGAGAACGCTCAGAACGCTGAGAACGCTGAGAACGCCGAAAACGCCACGCCGTACGGACGATCTCGCCCGACACGTCCCGCACGGCCGCATCGTAAAGGCCGCATTCCGGGACACTTTGCCCTGTCTGTCGTGTGCCCGGGGAAAGGACGCGACGCCATGTCGGACACCGCCTCGACCCGCGCCACCCGCCACACCCCTGACCGCTCGCTGGTCGCCGCCCCCGATCTGCTGTCCTCACTGGCGCCGCTGCTGGCCGAGTGGGTACCGCGACAGCGCTGGTTCGCCGGCAAGGGACGGCTGCTCACCGGCTTCACGCTGGTCGCCGCGACCGAACTGCTGCCGTGCACCGGTGAGGGCAGCGCGCCGGGCCTGCTCCAGCTGTTGGTCCGCGCCCAGCAGAGCGCCCCGCCCAGCCGCGCCCCGGCCGGCGGCGACTGCTACCAGCTGCTGCTGGGCACCCACCCCGCGCCGCCGCTCCACCTCGCGCCCGCGGTGGTCGGCCGCCCGGCCGGCGGCCCACTGCGCGGCCGCACCGTCTACGACGCCCTGCTGGACAACCGGCTGTGCGGACTGCTGCTGGAGCGGCTGCGGGCGCCCGGCCGGATCGGGGCGCTGCGCTTCTGCCGCGAACCGGACGTCGACATCCCCTCGGGGCTGACCGCCCGGCCGATCGCGGTGGAGCAGTCCAACTCCTCGATCGTCTATGGAGATACGTTCATCCTGAAGGTCTTCCGGCGGATCGAGCCCGGGATCAACCCGGATCTGGAGCTGCCGCGGGCGCTGGCCGGCGCCCGGTGCGCCCGGGTGCCGGCGCCCGCCGCGTGGTTCGAGTCGGCGACCCCCGAGGACGGCGGTGAGGCGACGACGCTGGGCGTCCTCCAGCCCTTCCTCGCCGGCTCCACCGACGGCTGGCAACTGGCCCTCAACGCACTCGCGGTCCGCGCCGACTTCACCCGCTCGGCGCGGGCGCTCGGCCACGCCACCGCCGAGGTGCACACCGCGCTCGCCCAGGCGCTGCCCACCACCGAGCTGCGCCGCCCGCAGCTGGACGCGATCGCCGCCCAGATGAACGAGCGCCTGGAGGCCACCGCCCGTGCGGTACCGGTGCTCCAGCCCTACCGGGTACGGCTGCGGACCGCGTTCGACGCGCTCGCCGCGATGGGGCACGACGGCCGCAGTTGGGCCGCCCAGCGCATCCACGGCGATCTGCACCTGGGGCAGACGCTGCGCTCCGTGGAGGGGGGCCGCTGGGCGCTGATCGACTTCGAGGGCGAACCGGCCCGGCCGCTGACCGAGCGCCGCCGCCCGCAGCCGGCCGTCCGCGATGTCGCCGCGATGCTCCGCTCGTTCGACTACGCCGCCCGCAGCGGCCCGGCCGGCGGCGACCCGTGGGCGCTGGACTGGGCCCGCCGCACCCGTGCCGCTTACTGCCTGGGCTATGCCGAGGCCGGCGGCCTGGACCCGCGCTCCGCCCCGGAACTGATGCGGGCCTACGAGACCGACAAGGCCGTCTACGAGGTGCTGTACGAGGCCCGGCACCGGCCCGACTGGCTGGCGGTGCCGATGGCGGCGATCCGGCGGCTGGCGGCCTGCGGGGACCCGGGGGCCGGCTGAGCCCGCGCCCGTGGGGCAGCCGCTGCCGGCCCCGCCCCGTACGCCGCGCACCGTGCGCCGTGCGCCGTCCGTCCGGAACCGACCGACCGATCCCCGCCCCCGAGGAGGCTCCACCCGTGACCGCCCGCCCCTCTCCCCCTGCCACTCCCCATCCCTCTCCTCCCGCCACTCCTCACACCTCTGCCCCCACCCCGCCCCACCCATCTCCCCGCGCCACTCCCCCGCCCGGCCCGGCCCCGAGCGGCGCGGCCGCGCCTCCGTCCGGCGCGGCCGCGGTGCGCCCGGCGGCCGGTGGTTCCGGTGTGCGCCGGGCCGCGCCGCTCTCCGCCGAGGACCGCGGGCGGCTGCTCGCCGGGGCGCACCACGACCCGCACGCCCTGCTCGGTGCGCACCCGGCGCCCGGCGGGCTGCTGGTCCGGGCCCTGCGGCCGTTCGCCGAGGCCGTCACGGTGGTGGCGCCGGGGCTGCGGGCGGCGCTCCACTCCGAGGGCGACGGACTGTTCGCGGGGCTGCTGCCGCTCCCGGAGATCCCCGATTACGGGCTGCTGGTCGACTACGGCGACACCACCCTGACAGTGCAGGACCCCTACCGCCTCCTGCCCGCGGTCGGCGAACTGGACCTGCACCTCTTCGGCGAGGGCCGGCACGAGCAGCTCTGGCAGGCGCTCGGAGCGCGGGTCATGACGCACCAGGGGGTGACCGGCACCCGCTTCACCGTGTGGGCGCCCAACGCCCTGGGCGTCCGGGTGGTGGGGAACTTCAACCACTGGGACGGCACCGGCACCCCCATGCGGTCGCTGGGCTCGTCCGGGGTGTGGGAGCTGTTCCTGCCGGGCCTCGGCGAGGGCGAACTGTACAAGTTCGAGATCACCCGGCCGGACGGGTCGAAGACGGTCCGGGCCGATCCGATGGCCCGGCGCACCGAGTGCCCGCCGGCCACCGCCTCGGTGGTGCACGCCTCGCACTACGTGTGGCAGGACGCCGACTGGATGGCCCGGCGCGGCGAGCGCCCCGTGCACGCCTGTCCCTTCTCCGTCTACGAGGTGCACCTCCCCTCCTGGCGCCCCGGACTGACGTACCGTCAGCTCGCCGCGCAGCTGCCCCCGTACGTCAAGGACCTGGGCTTCACCCACGTCGAGTTCATGCCGGTGGCCGAGCACCCCTTCGGCGGCTCCTGGGGCTACCAGGTGACCGGCTTCTACGCGCCCACCGCCCGGATGGGCACCCCGGACGACTTCAAGTTCCTGATCGACGCCCTGCACCGGGCCGGGATCGGGGTGCTGATGGACTGGGTGCCGGCGCACTTCCCGCGGGACGACTGGGCGCTGGCGGAGTTCGACGGGCGGCCGCTGTACGAGCCCGGCGACCCGGTGCGGGCCGCCCACCCGGACTGGGGCACGCTGGAGTTCGACTACGGCCGCACCGAGGTGCGGAACTTCCTGGTCGCCAACGCGGTCTACTGGTGCGAGGAGTTCCACATCGACGGGCTGCGGGTGGACGCGGTCGCCTCGATGCTCTACCTCGACTACTCGCGGGAGGACGGCGGCTGGACACCGAACGTCCACGGCGGCCGGGAGAACCTCGACGCGGTCGCCTTCCTCCAGGAGATGAACGCGACGGTCTACCGCCGCTGCCCCGGTGTCGTCACCGTCGCCGAGGAGTCCACGGCCTGGGACGGCGTCACCCGCGCCACGCACCATGTGGGGCCGGGCGGCTTCGGCGGGCTGGGCTTCGGGCTGAAGTGGAACATGGGGTGGATGCACGACTCCCTCGGCTACGTCGAGAAGGAGCCGGTGCACCGCAAGTACCACCACGGCGAGATGACGTTCTCCATGGTCTACGCCTACTCGGAGAACTACGTGCTGCCGATCTCGCACGACGAGGTGGTGCACGGCAAACGGGCGCTGGTGTCGAAGATGCCCGGCGACTGGTGGCAGCAGCGCGCCAACCACCGGGCGTACCTGGGCTTCATGTGGGCCCACCCGGGCAAGCAACTGCTCTTCATGGGGCAGGAGTTCGCCCAGGGCGCGGAGTGGGCGGAGCGGCACGGCCCGGACTGGTGGCTGCTGGACCCGTCCTACGAGGCGGCGTCGGACCACCGGGGCGTGCGCGACCTGGTCCGGGAGCTGAACCGCCGCTACGCGGCCACCCCCGCGCTGTGGGAGCGCGACACCGACCCGGCCGGCTTCTGCTGGATCGACGGCGACGCCAGCGAGGACAACGTCTTCTCCTTCGTCCGCTACGCCACCGACGGCAGCCCGCTGATCGCGGTCACCAACTTCTCCCCCGTCGTCCGGCACGCCTACCGGCTGGGCGTCCCCGGCGACGTCCCCGTCTGGCGCGAGGTCCTCAACACCGACGACCCGCGCTTCGGCGGCAGCGGGATCTCGGGCCCCGATCCGCTGAAGACCGAGCCGGTCGCCTGGAACGGCCGCCGCACCTCGGTCGCGACGGTGCTGCCCCCGCTGGCCACGGTCTGGCTGGCGCCTGCCTGAGGCCGCCGTGCGCCACTGACAACGGACCCGGCGGCGGCCCGGTCCGGCGGCGCGCGGAAGGGGCGGGTGCCCGCGGCACCCGCCCCTTCTCCCCTCCTGCGCGCCCGGGGCACCGCCCGGCGTCGGGGCCGGTCCGATCCTGACCACCGGACGGACCCACGGGTGAGCGTCAGACCGCGGCGGACGCCTTGCCGCCGTCGACCGGCGCGGTGGCTTCGCTGCCGGTGCCGGTGCCGGTGCCGGTGTCGGTGTCGGACGGTGTGCCGTGGCCGTCGGCGGTCAGCGTCTGCTCGTCGAACGGCAGCCGGCCCGCCAGCACCTCGGTGGCCCGGGCCTTGTCGATCTCCTTGGTCCAGGTGCCGATCAGGACCGTGGCCACCGCGTTGCCGGCGAAGTTGGTCATCGCCCGGGCCTCGCTCATGAAGCGGTCGATGCCGACGATCAGGCCGACGCCGTCGACGAGTTCGGGCCGGTGCGACTGGAGGCCGCCGGCCAGCGTCGCCAGGCCCGCGCCGGTGACCCCGGCCGCCCCCTTCGAGGCGATGATCATGAAGACCAGGAGCGAGATCTGCTGGCCGAGGGCGAGCGGCTTGTCCATCGCCTCGGCGACGAACAGCGAGGCCATGGTCAGGTAGATGGCCGTGCCGTCGAGGTTGAAGCTGTAGCCGGTCGGGACGGTGATGCCGACGACCGGGCGGCTGACGCCCAGGTGCTCCATCTTCGCGATCAGCCGGGGCAGCGCCGACTCCGAGGAGGAGGTCGACAGGATCAGCAGGAACTCGCGGCCGAGGTACTTCAGCAGCGCGAACACGTTCACCCCGGCGACCAGCCGGAGCAGCGCCCCGAGCACCACGACGACGAAGAGCAGACAGGTCAGATAGAAGCCGATCATGATGACGGCCAGCGACTTCAGGGCGCTCAGCCCGGTGGCGCCGACGACCGCGGCCATCGCGCCGAAGGCCCCCACCGGCGCCGCCCACATGATCATCGAGAGCACCCGGAAGACCAGCTTCTGGACGTGGCCGATGCCGCGCAGCACCGGCTCGCCGGCCTTGCCGAGCGCCTGTAGCCCGAAGCCCACCAGCAGCGCCACCAGCAGGGTCTGGAGCACCTCGCCCTGGGTGAAGGCGGAGACCAGGGTGGTCGGGATGATCCCGAGGAGGAAGTCGGTGGTGGACTCGTGGCCACCGGCGGTCTGGGCCTGGCCGGCGTGCCGGAGCGCGTCGGTCAGGTGCAGGCCGGCGCCGGGGTCCAGGAGGTTGCCGACGAGGAGGCCGATGGCCAGCGCCACGGTGGACATCAGCATGAAGTAGCCGAGGGCCAGCCCGCCGACCGCACCGACCTTGGCGGCCTTACGGACCGAGCCGACGCCCAGCACGATGGTGCAGAAGATCACCGGCGAGATCATCATCTTGATGAGGTTGACGAACCCGGTACCGAGCGGTTTGAGCTCGACGGCGACGCCGGGCGCGGCGAATCCCACGGCGATGCCGAGCAGGACGGCGCCGATCACGGCGAGGTAGAGGAAGTGGGTCCGGTCCCGCTTGGCCGGCGGAGAGTCCTCGGCGGTGCCCCGGGACGACGGGGTCTGTGCAGCCACGGCTGCCCTACCTTTCTGACAAGGGGGGACACGGTTCTGCGCCGGTGAAGCGGCTCACGGCGCACAACAAGTCCCGGCGACTATGCACGGCGCTGTGGCGCCCGTCACCCTTACGTGCATTTCGTTCACGTAAAAGTGACCGTGCAGACTGTTCTGCATGCGCCTCCCCCGTTCGCGCCCGTCACGGCGGCTGCGCGGCCCCCGCAGCCTCGCCGGACAGCTCTTCGCCATGCAGGTGGTCCTGGTGGCGGTGGTGGTGCTGGGCTGCGCGGTTTTCGCGTACGTGAACGCCGGACGCCAGGCGGAGGAGACCGCCCGGCGGCAGGCGACCGCGGCGGCCACCGCCGTCGCCGACTCCCCGGCCGTGGTGGCCGCGGCCCGGACGAAGGACCCGACCGCCGCGCTCCAGCCGTACAGCGAGCGGCTGCGGCGGGACGCCGGTGTCGACTTCGTCGTGGTGATGGCGCCGGACGGGACGCGCTGGACGCACCCGGAGCCGTCCGCGATCGGCGGGAAGTACCTCGGCCACATCGGCCCCGCGCTCCGCGGCCGGATCTTCCCGGAGACCCACCTGGGCGTGCTCGGCCCGTCCGTCCGGGTCGTCGCCCCGGTCCGCGACCCCGAGCGGGGCGGCAGGATCACCGCGCTGGTCAGCTCCGGGATCACCATCGCCACCATCAGCCAGCAGCTGCGGGACCAGGTCCTGGCGCTGGTGGGGGTGGCCGCAGCGGCGCTGGCGCTGGGCGGCCTGGGGACGTACGTGGTCAACGCCCGGCTGCGCCGGCACACCCACGGGATGAACGCCGCCGAGCTCGCCCGGATGTACGACTACCACGAGGCCGCGCTGCACGCCGTCCGCGAGGGGCTGCTGATGCTCGACGGGACGGGCCGGGTCGCGCTGATCAACGACGGCGGGCGGGAGCTGCTGGGCCTGACCGGGGACGCGGTGGGCCGGCCGGTCGACGGGCTGGGGCTGCCGGAGCCGCTCACCGAGGCGCTGCTGGCGGCCGGCCCGCGGGTCGACGAACTGCACCTGACCGGTGAGCGGGTGCTGGTCGTCAACTCCTCGCCGGTCTCCGGCGGCCAGCACCGCGGCAGCGTCGTCACCCTCCGCGACCACACCGAACTCCAGGCGCTCTCCGGCGAGTTGGACTCCGTACGGGGCTTCGCGGAGGCGCTGCGTTCGCAGGCGCACGAGGCGGCCAACCGGCTGCACACCGTGGTCTCGCTGATCGAACTGGGCCGGGCCGAGGAGGCGGTCACGTTCGCCACCGCCGAGCTGGAGCTGGCGCAGGTGCTGACCGACCAGGTGGTGAGCGCGGTCGCCGAACCGGTACTGGCCGCGCTGCTGCTGGGCAAGGCCGCACAGGCCAACGAGCACGGCGTGGAGCTGGTCCTGACCGAGGACAGCCGGATCGACGACGGGGTGATCCCGCCGGACCTGCCCGCCCGCGACCTGGTCACGGTGCTGGGCAACCTCATCGACAACGCCCTGGACGCCGCCGCCCCGCCGCAGGAGCACGACGCACCGCCCCGGGTCCACATCACCGCGCGGGCCGACGGCGGCGAACTGCTGCTGTGCGTCACGGACAACGGGCCGGGGGTCGCCGCCGACACCACCGAGGAGGTCTTCCGGCGCGGCTGGACCACCAAGCAGCGCACCGGCGGCGGCGCCCGGGGGCTGGGCCTGGCGCTCGTCCGGCAGGCGGTGCACCGCCACGGCGGTACGGTCGGGCTCGACCGGGAGCCGGGGGGCGGCGCGCGGTTCACCGTGCGGCTGCCGCTGCGGACGACGGAAGGGACGGTCCGATGAGCCCCGCCGAGGCCATCCGGGTGCTGGTCGTCGAGGACGATCCGGTCGCCGCGGCCGCGCACGCGCTGTACGTGGGGCGGGTGCCGGGCTTCGCGGTGTCCGGCACCGTGCACTCGGGCGCCGGCGCCCGCCGCCACCTCGACCAGCACCCGGTCGATCTGCTGCTGCTGGACCTGTTCCTGCCGGACGGCCACGGGCTCCAGTTGGTGCGGACGCTGCGCGCGGCCGGGCACACCGCGGACATCATCGCGGTGACCTCCGCCCGCGATCTGGCGATGGTCCGCGAGGGCGTCTCGCTGGGCGTCGTCCAGTACGTGCTGAAGCCGTTCACCTTCGCCACCCTGCGGGACCGGCTGCTGCGCTACGCCGAGTTCCGCGCGACCACCGGGGAGGCCAGTGGGCAGGACGAGGTGGACCGGGCGCTGGCGGCACTGCGCGCGCCCCAGCCGGCCGCGTTGCCCAAGGGGCTGACCCCGGCCACCCTGCGGGCGGTGACCGATGTGCTGCGGGCCGCCGTCGACGGCCTGACCGCGACCGAGGCCGCCACGGACGTGGGCATCTCCCGGATCACCGCCCGCCGCTATCTGGAGCACCTGGTGACCGGCGGCCGGGCCGCCCGGGCCCCGCAGTACGGACAGGTCGGCCGCCCGGAGTTGCGCTACCGCTGGTCGGGGCATTGACCCGGTGTGATCCACCCGCGGCTGCTGCGGGTCTTCCTGCCGCTGATGGGTCCCGGCCTCTCGGTCGTCGCGGTCCATACCTTCATCATGAGGTGGGGGAATTTCTTCGTCCCGTTCATGCAGCTGCTCTCGCCCGAGAACCTTCCGGCGTCGGTCGGCATTTTCACTTTCTTCGGGAATTACGGTGCGGTCGCCTTCGGGGAACTCGCCGCATTCTCGATCCCGCACTCGACACCGGTGGTCCCGCTGTACATCCTTATCTCCAAACGGCTCGGCGGCGGCTTCGCCCTCGGAGGCGCCGTGGAGAGCTGAATCGTCGACGCAAAGCGCCTGGCCAGCGGCATGATCGGCCGAGATTGACCGGAAACCACCGAAAGCTGGCCGGGGCCGGCCGGGCACTCCGTAGTTTCCTCCAACCTGCAAACTTGGATATCTACACGATAGGTGCGAAGCCACCTCGTCACTTACCGTGTGCCGGTGAACACGCACGACGGGGATGCACGCAGGCCCCCCTTCAACGCCGCCGCGGCCCGTCGGCTGCGCGAGGCCCTGGGCATGACCCACGCGCATGTCGCGTACGGAATCTGGGCCGCCTACGGAATTCGTTTGGAACCCGCCACGGTGGCGTCCTGGGAATTGGGGGAAAACGCTCCCACCGAGACCGAACTGACCGCGCTGGCCGGCGCCTTGTGGTGCGCCCCCGCCGAACTCCTCGGCACCCCCGGTACGCTCCGCGAATTCCGGCTTGCGCTCGGTCTCGCCCCGGCCGACCTGGCGCTGCGGATCGGCATGGACCAGGCGGCGTACGAGCGGCTGGAGGCCGGCGGGCGGTGGACCGGCACCGATCGGCAGGCCGCGGCGCTGGCGGAGACGTTGCAGCTGCCGCTGCCCTCGCTGATCCGCTTCACCGGCCAGGAGGACCGCCTCGTCGAGTTGCTGACCAGCGCCGCCACCACCCGTTGGCAGGGTTACGTCCGCCCGGTCGGCAAGCTCGCGCCGGTGCCCAAGGAGCGGCTGCAGCAGGTCCTCCAGGCGCTGCACGAGGAGTACCACGCGACGATGACCGCCTCGCTGAGCTGGACCGGCGGGGCCGCGCCGGACGAGGCCGGCAAGGCGGGCCGGGTCTTCCTCGACGGCATCGTGGCGGAGTTCTGGCGGCGGGTCGGCGAACCGTCGCCCTGACCCCGGTCGGGCCCGGCTCTGACCCCGCCCCGGGCCCGGCTCTGGCTGCCGACCGGGCCCGGCCCTGGCGTGTCCGCGTCGGTCTGCGGGTGGACGGCCGTCCGTCCAGAGGATGACGCGGCCGCCGGGTGTGGCACTTCCGACCGGTCCGGCTTTCGGTCCTTCCGGCCGAAGCCCTGGCCGACCTACGGCGTCGAGGATGGGAGAGCGTTTTCGCGCTGTCCGCCGTCCTTTTCGTCCTCGTCGCCTCCCAGGAGTTGTGGTGCCGCACACCGCCGTCCCCCGTCCCGCCTTCCCCACCCGCGCCACCGCGGCCGTCGCCGCCCGGGCCACGGATCTGAGCAAGGTCTACGGCCAGGGTGAGACCCGGGTGGTCGCGCTGGACTCCGTCAGCGTGGAGTTCGGCCGGGCCCGGTTCACCGCGATCATGGGCCCGTCCGGGTCCGGCAAGTCCACCCTGATGCACTGCATGGCCGGGCTGGACTCGGTCACCACCGGTTCGGCCCGGATCGGCGACGTGGAGCTGGCCGCGCTCAACGACAAGCAGCTGACGCGGTTGCGCCGGGACAAGATCGGCTTCATCTTCCAGGCGTTCAACCTGCTGCCGACGCTGACCGCGCTGGAGAACATCACGCTGCCGATGGACATCGCCGGCCGTCGCCCGGACCAGGAGTGGGTCGGCCGGGTGGTGGACACGGTGGGTCTGTCCGGTCGGCTGAAGCACCGGCCGGCCCAGCTCTCCGGCGGCCAGCAGCAGCGGGTCGCGGTGGCGCGGGCGTTGGCCGCCCAGCCGGAGATCATCTTCGCGGACGAGCCGACCGGCAACCTCGACTCCCGCTCCGGCGCCGAAGTGCTGGGCTTCCTGCGGGAGTCGGTGCGGGCGATGGACCAGACCGTGGTGATGGTCACCCACGACCCGGTCGCCGCGGCCTTCGCGGATCGGGTGGTCTTCCTCGCGGACGGCCGGATCGTCGACGAACTGCCCGAGCCGACCGCGGACGCCGTACTGGACCGGATGCGGCGCTTCGAGGCCGCAGGCCGGACCAGCTAGTCGCAGGCCGGACCAGCTAGTCGCAGGCCGGACAAGCTAACCGTAGGCCGGACCAACTAGTCGCAGGCCGGACTAGCTAACCACCGGCCGGACCAGCTACCCGCCGGCCGCACGAACCCGTCGCCGGCCGGACCGGCCGGCCGCCGGCCGCCGAGCTGTCCGTAGCCGGCCGCCCCACACCCGAGCCCCGGCCCCGGCCCCGTACCCAGGACTGACACACCACCATGCTCAAAACCGCCCTGCGCAACGTCCTCGCGCACAAAGCCCGCCTGTTGATGACCGCGCTCGCGGTCCTGCTCGGCGTCGCCTTCGTCGCCGGCACCCTGATCTTCAGCGACACCGTCGGCGAGGCCATCAAGAACGCCTCCGCCAAGAACCTCAAGGACGTGGCCGTCTCCGTCAAGGCCACCTCGGACCCCGGCACCGGCCCCGGTCCGGGGAAGGACGGCAAGCGGGCCACCGCCCTCGACGAGCGGCTGGCCGACCGGATCCGGGCCCTGCCGGGCGTGGCGTCCGTACGCTCCGACGTCACCGGCGAGGCGACGCTGGCCGGCCGGGACGGGGAACCGATCGGCAACGGCTGGCAGAACCGAGCCGTCAACTACCAGCCGGGCAAGGACGGCAAGGACGGCCGCTATCCGCTGATCCGGGGCCGCGGCCCGGCCTCCGGCGGCGAGTTGGCGTTGGCCGAGACCACCGCGAAGGCCGCGGGTGTGACGGTCGGCGACACCGTGCGCTTCGCCACCGACGGCCCGGTGCTGACGAAGAAGCTGGTCGGCATCGTGGCGACCGACGACCCGGCGGTGACCGCGGGCGGCAGCCTGGCGCTGTTCGACACCGCGACCGCGCAGAAGCTGTATCTGCACCCCGGTCAGTTCGACGAGTTGGTGGTGGCGGCCGCCCCCGGCACCGATCAGCAGGCGCTGACCGCCAAGGTCCGCGCGCTGCTGCCCGCCAAGCGCGCCGAGGCGACCAGCGGGAGCGACCTGGCCGCCGAGCAGGCCCGGATGATCGCCGAGCAGAACAGCGCGCTCAGCAAGACCCTGCTGACCTTCGCCGGTATCGCCCTGTTCGTCGGGGTCTTCATCATCGCCAACACCTTCACCATGCTGATCTCCCAGCGCAGCCGCGAGATCGCGCTGCTGCGCGCGGTGGGCGCCTCCCGCCGGCAGGTCGTGCGCTCGGTGCTCGCCGAGGCCGCTCTGCTGGGGCTGGTCTCCTCGGTCGTCGGCTTCGCGCTGGGTGCCGGGATCGCGGTGGGCCTGCGGGCCGTACTGGACGCAGGCGGTGCGGGCTTCCCGGACGGCCCGGTGGTCATCAGCCCGGCCGCGGTGCTCGCCTCGTTGGGGGTCGGTGTGCTGGTGACCGTCCTGGCCGCCTGGCTGCCGTCCCGTAAGGCGGCGCGGATCGCTCCGGTGGAGGCGCTGAGCACCGTCGAGGCGCCGCCGGCCCCGCGCAGCCTGGTCGTGCGCAACGCCCTCGGCGCGCTCGTCGCCGGCGCCGGCGTCGCCGTGATGCTCTGGGTCTCCACCCTGACCTCCGGCGACGATCTCCCGATCGCCATGGCGGGGTCGATGCTGACCCTGACCGGCGTGATCATCCTGGCCCCGCTGCTGTCCCGGCCGCTGGTCTCCCTGGCCGGCGCGGTCACCACCCGGGTCTTCGGTGTCAGCGGCAAGCTCGCCAAGGAGAACGCGCTGCGCAACCCGCGGCGGACGGCGGCGACCGGATCGGCGCTGATGATCGGCCTGACCCTGATCACCGGGATGACCGTCGTGGGGCACTCCGCCCAGGTGGCCATGGACAAGATGGCCGGCAGCGGGCTGACCGCCGACTACCAGGTGCGGACCTCCACGTACGTCGGCCTGGACCCGAAGCTGTCCGCGAAGGTGGCCGAGGTGCCCGGCGTCGAGGCGATGGCCCCGATCCGCGGCGCGGGCTTCACCACCGACTCCGGCCCCGGGCGGGACAGCGGCTTCGGCTATCTCCGCGGCACCGACCTCGACCAGATCGGCAAGGTCACCCGACTCACCGTCACCCAGGGTTCGTTGGACGCCGTGAAGGCCGGCGGCATCGCCGTGTCGCAGACCGGCGCCAAGGAGCACGGCTGGCGTGCCGGCGACACCGTGCACGTCGAGTTCTACGACAAGAAGAAGGCCGCGCTGAAGGTCGCCGCGGTCTACGCGGACAACGAGGCCCTCGGTTCCTCCTTCGCCTCCACCGCCCTGGTCGATCCGCACCTGGACCGGTTCCGCAACGACGAACTGCTGGTCAAGACGGCGGGCGGCGGATCCGCCGCGCTGGCCAAGGACATCCGGCACGCGCTCGGCGACAGCCCGCTGGTGAAGATCCAGAACCGTGACGACCTGCGCAAGGAGGCCGCCGGCCAGATCGACACGATCGTGAACATGGTCTACGGGCTGCTCGGCATGGCCGTGATCATCGCGGTGGTCGGCGTGGTCAACACCCTGGCCATGTCGGTCTTCGAGCGCACCCGCGAGATCGGGATGCTGCGCGCCATCGGCCTGGCCCGCAGCGGCATCAAGCAGATGGTCCGGCTGGAGTCGGTGGTCATCTCGCTCTTCGGCGCGGTCCTCGGCATGGCCCTGGGCATCTTCCTGGCCTGGGCCGGCGGCAGCCTGGTCGGCTCGTCCTTCCCGACCTACGCGCTGGTGCTGCCCTGGGGCCGGCTCGGCCTGTTCCTGCTGATCGCCCTGGTCGTCGGGGTGCTGGCCGCACTGTGGCCGGCCCGGCGGGCGGCCCGGCTGAACATGCTGGAGGCCATCGGCGCCCAGTGAGGCACCACGAAAAAGCCGCCGGCGACGCACCCAACGGTGCGTCGCCCGCGGCTTGTGGCCCGGTGTGA
>NZ_JBHVQS010000100.1:0-18055 GCF_042886435.1 Streptomyces sp. NPDC058000 | reverse complement strand
CAAACGCGACTACATCTTCCACGGCACCCTGACCACCGCAGCCATCGTGATCTGGCTCCGTGATCTCGTCAAAGAGCCATCAGACACTGCCTAGTGGCCGCGCAAATTGGTGATCATCACGGGCGACGTGCCGGGCGGCTGTCCCACCGGTACAGGGTCCAGGCTTGGCGGATCAGGCTACGCACGGTGAGGATCGCGTCGGCGAGGTCGAAGAAGGCGTCGATGACGACCTCGCGGCGTTCATAGCAGCGTTGGAGCCGGTTGAAGGTGTTGTGTCAGGCGTTCGTGCGTTCCACATGCCAGTGCTGACTTGCCTGGATCGGTGCTTTCTCGCCCTTGTGGGCGATCTGGCCGTGCAGGTGTCGTCCGGCGAGCTCGGTGCGGGTCTTGCCGGAGTCGTAGCCGGAGTCCAGGTGCACGGTGATGTCGGCGGGCAGCGGGCCGAGATCATCGAGTTTGTCCAGGGTGGGAGCCAACAGCGGTGAGTCGTGCCGGTTGGCGCCGGCCAGCACGCGACCCAGCGGGATGCCGTGGCCCTCGACCATCAACGACCGTTTCATGCCCTGCTTGCGCCGGTCGACCGGGGACGGACCAGTGCACTGGCCACCGCCGGGGGCCTTGGTGATACAGCCGTCCACGGCGATCTGGTCCAGTATCAGGCCGACGATGCGGTCGTAGGCGTCCAGCGCGATCCGCTTGAGCGCGGCGAACAGCCCGGCCTTGATCCACTCGTCGCGGCGGTTGCGGATCGTGGACGCCGAGCACGTGGTGTCGGCGATCGCCTCGTAGGAGCAGCCGAACCGCAACACCTGGATGAGCTTGTCGAACACGGTCCGATCACTGATCCGCCGCCGATGACACCCCAGTGGGTGCGCGGGATCGACCACTGGTCGGGCGGGGATCAGCGCGGCGAACCGGTCCCACAGCGGGGTGGTCAGCCATGATGGCAACGCGGGCACAGGTACTCCTGATGATCACCCAAGTGTGCGGCCTCTAGGCCGTCTCGAGCAGCAGCGCGGTGAGCTCGACGGGCATGGTGATCATGCAGTCGTGGCCGGTCGGCAGCTCGCGTACTCGTTCGCCTGCCGGGACGGGACGCCGGGTGATGTCTGCCGGCTGGCCCTCGAGGCAGTGGATGTGTGTGCGCGGGATCGTGCGCGCGGCCGGGTCGTCCAGCAGGACTGGCTCCCGCAGGCACCGCACCGGCTGGTCCGACAGCATCGAGCGCAACCAGGCGAGGTCGTCGGGATCGGTGACGCCGAACAAGCCAAGCGGCGGCGGCTGCTCGGGCATCGGCGGAACCCGCCAGCCGTCCACGGCGAGGTCGATGAGCTGCTTGGTGACAGGGAGGACGTCGACAGCGGTGTCGCCGTCTTCGGGGACCATCGCGTCGAGGAACACCAGATGTGCGATCCGCTTCGGGACCCGGTTGGCGACTCCCGAGATGACCATCCCGGCGTAGCTGTGCCCGACGAGCACGACGTCGTCGAGGTGCTCGTCTTCGATCAGGCCGGCGACGTCGTCGATGTGGGTTCCGAGCCCGATCTTGGGGCTCAGCAGGTGTGCCTTGTCGCCGTAGCCGGTCAGCGACGGCGCGAGCACCCGGTGCCCGGCCGCCTCCAGCAGCGGGACCACCCGGTCCCAGCTTCGCCCGTTGTGCCAGGCGCCGTGTACCAGTAGAAATGTGGCCATGGTCGTGTGGTTCCTCCTCGTGCCTCGGTACTCTTTGGTGACCGCGAACATCGTGATCCCCACGACGCCCCCCGGGCAATACGGCACTTTTCGGTGCCCCGGTTCTCAGGAGGTAACCGTGCAGGACCCGTGCAAGACCCGTGAAGTCCTCGGGATCGTCGGGGACAAGTGGGCGCTGCTGATTGTGCGCATGCTCAAGGACGAGCCGTTGCGCTTCACCGAGCTCAAGCGGGCCATCGACGGCATCAGCCAGCGCATGCTCACCGTGACGCTGCGCGACCTCGAACGCGACGGGATCCTGACGCGCACGGTCCGAAACGTCATGCCGCCGCACGTCAGCTACGAACTGACCGCGATGGGCCGGAGCCTGCGCGAGGCCACCGCGCCGCTGCTCGAATGGAGCATCACGCACCTGCCACACATCGACGCCGCTCGCACGGCCTACGACGACCGCTAAACGAGTAAGAGGCCGCGCGCATGGGTGGTCATCAGGGGCGGCGCGTGGGTCGGGTGTCCCACCGATAGAGGGCCCAGGCTTTGCGGATCAGGCTACGGACGGGAATCAACGCGGCGAATTGGTCCCACAGCGGGGGTAGTCAGCCATGATGGCAACGTAGGCACGGACACCTCTGGCGATCACGAAGCGTAGACACCTCATGATCATCAATGCCTGTGCCCGCCCCACCACCAGGGCCATACCTCACCACTCTATTTGCGCGACCTCTAAGCGATCTTGTATGGGGCGGGTGGCTTGTGTCATCGCAGTAGTAGTTCAAGAGAATCCCCAAGGCCGTAGATACAGGCAATGGCTGCCGAAATATGCTCCCAAGCCACTTCCCCTCCCCGCGCCATAGCCGTCCCCACGCGCCCCCGCGCACGGCGGCGCCCCGGTCGAAGGGGCGCCGTTCCGGGGCGTTGGGTGGCGCGGGGTGGCCTACGTGGCGGGGAGCGGGGTGGCCTGCTGGTCGGCGAGGCGGGCGGCGATGGCAGTGCGCAGTCCGTCACTGGAGTAGGCGGTGCCGTTGACCTCGCAGCGGAGTCCGGCGAGGGTTTCGTGTAGTCCGGGTTCGAGGGCGTCGAGGTCAAGGCGGGCGCGCAGCGCGGCCCCCTGGGGCTTCGGTAGGCGGTCGACGAGGGCGCGATGGCTTTTCCATCTTGATTTCTGCGGGTCACAGGCACTGGCGTGAGTGGCGGATGGGATGCTCCGGCCGGTCGGCGGCATGATCGCGTCGAGGTGATCGTTTGTCACCGGGCGACCTCGGTGTTTTTCAGTACCAGCAACGCCCGTAGCGACAGGGTCGCGTGACGGGCATTCATCCGAGCCGAAATCGACCGCAAGACGCCAAACGCTGCCCGAGATAGGAATATTGACGTGCCGTCAGAATACAAATCCCGCAGTCGACTGGCCGGGTGGGCAGGTGCCATCATGTGCGGGGCTGCGGCAGCAGTCTCGGGATCTATCGTGGGGGCGGGCATGAGCGCAGCCGATACGGTGACGGATCTGCCGCGGCAGCAGCCGGTGACGATCGCCGACGAGCAGGTCGGTTTCAATGGTGCCTTTGCGGCCGCGCTGACGCGAGCGGCGGGTTCGATGCCCGCCTTATATGTCACCCTGGCCGTCGTCGGCGGATGGATGGCCCTGGCGACCTGGGGCCCGCTGCACCGGGTCGATCCCTATCCGTTCGGGTTTCTGCTGTTCCTGGACAACGTGGTCCAGCTTGTTCTCTGCCTTGTGATCATGGTCGGTCAGCGCGTGCTGGGCGCGGCTGCTGACCGTCGGGCGGTCCAGACGTACGAGAACGCTGAGGGGATCTTCGAGCGGGTCGCGGATCTCCAGGCACACCTGGACCGGCACGACCGCGCGCTCGGCCGTGGGGTCAGCCTGCTTGAGTCGAGTGCGCACCCGTGGATCGAGCGGCACCGGGTGCAGCCGCCGCCCCAGGCCATCGACCAGGTCACGGGTGTCAACGGCCGGATCGCCGCCTGGCTGACGCGACGTCTGGGCAGCATGTGGGCCTTCTATATCGCCGTCGGGACCCAGGTGGTCTGGATGGGCATGGCGCAGTTGGGCCTGCAGCGGTTCGATCCGTACCCGTTCGCTTTCATGAGCTTTCTGTCCACCCTGGCCCAGCTGCTCTTCATGATCGTGATCATGGTCGGGCAGGACGTGCTGGGCCAGGCCGCAGACCGCCGCGCGGAGCAGACTCTCCTCGACGCCGAGGCCATCCTGCACGAGTGCCGCCGGATGAAGGCACGTCTGATGGCACAGGACCGCGTCATCAACAGCCTTGCCGACTACACCAGCGCCCAGGTCACCGGACACCTGGCGCAGGCCATCCATCAGAGCAGACTGGAAGCCGCTCTCGACGAAGGCCAGGAGCCGGACAGTCGGACCGTGTTGCGCCCTTGGGACGAACTGCCGGAAGAACTGAAAGAGGCAAACCGTCTTCAGGCGCACCAGCTCGGTGACCGGCTGGCCGCGATCGGCTGCCTGATGGTGCCCGCATCCGATCCAACGCTGACCACCGTCTTCACCGAGGAGGAGGCACTGGTGCTGGCCCGGCTGGAGTACGAGCACCGTTTGCCCGAACACGGCGCTTACGGAGCGGCCGGCCTGCCCGGACAGCGTGACGGCAGGCAACCCGACATGGTGCCCTGGGAGGACCTATCCGATCACACACGGGCGCAGGCCGTGGAAGCGGCCGGGCGCGTTCCCGCGGTGCTGGCCGACATCGGCTTCCAGGTCCTGCGCACGGGCCAGGGCGCGGGCGGTGCTGGGGAGTTGGACTTCACCCCTGAGGAATGGGCGACGCTGGGGAAGTCCTTGATGGCCTCTGGCGTACTGGTGGCGCTCGCCGAGGGCGTCGCCGATCCCGAGGAGATCTTCGCGCTGGTCAAGCTGCTGCGGGAGGCCAGCATCAGCCATTCCAGGCGATTGATCCGCGAACTCGCGGAGGCGTCCACCTTCGACACCGGACTCCAGCCGGGCACCAGGTACGCCGACTATGCGGGGCCCGCGTTGCAAACGATCCGTGAGGCCACCGCCATCGTCGCCCAAACCGCGCCGGAGGAACTCACCGATTTCCGCGCATTCCTGATGGACATCACCGCGACCGTCGCCGACGCCAACAACGAAGGCGGCTTCCTGGGCCTGGGCGCCCGGCCCCGCGTACCGAACGAGGTCGCGGCCATGGAAGCCGTCAAAGCGGCAACACAGCTCGATCAGGCGGAAACCGCGCCCCCTTCGGCGTGCCGGGGGCAGGATTCGTAGCCGCGGGCGTGTCAGTGTCCCCGCGCGATCCACTGGTCTCTCTCCCTCACGGAATCGGACGGCTCAGCGGATCGCGGCAAGGACGCCGGAGCCGGGCAGAATGATGACTCCGATGGTGACGAAGACGGTGGGGATGATCCAGTGTCCCCACCGTCCGATGACCTCGACGATCTTCCGGTGGGAGCCGAGCCAGGAGCCGAGCACGCACCACAGCACCACCCCGCCGCCGAACACGACGATGGTGACCACGGCCGAACCGACGCCGATGGTCCGCAGCACCGGAGGATAGACACTGAGGTTGTCGGCCCCGTTGATCACGGTCAGGACCATCACCGACGCCGGACCCGTAGCGGCAACCGCCGGGACCGGCTCGCCGGAGCGCTGTGCCCGTGCGGCTCTGACCAGGCCCAAGACCCCCAGGACCAGCGGGGCCAGGCCAAGCAAACCGACCCATCTGTCGGGGACGACGGCCAAGCCGAGCGCGGCGCTCACCGAGACAGCCACCAAGACGGTGAACCCGGCGGCCTGCCCCGCCCAGATCTGCCCGGACCTGAGCGCCCCGGTGGCCTGGCTGGACAGGAACAGCATCGCCAGCACCACAAGGTCATCGATATTGGTCCCGGCGAACAGCCCCACCGCCGTGGCCGCAGTCGCCACAACGCCGGCCACCTAGACCCGCCCCGCGACGAGCCGACCGACAGAGCCGACGCCCACAAAGGCGCAGGTCATGGCCGGATCACATGGGAGGAGACCGGCGAACGCCGCTGATGGGCTGGTGCACACCATCTCCTCCTGTGTCATCACGGGCGCGAGGACAAGCTACCGGGAGTGGACGCCACTCGCGAGGGCCTTGACGCAGCCAAGACGCACCCGCGAAGTCAGTCCCGCCCACGAACCCAACCGGTCCGGTGAGGCGAATCGGTGGTCCCGCAGGCGAAACGGCCTGGGGAGGAGGCGGAGGTCGACTTCGCGGAGTTCTGGCTGGACCTGGCCGGGCAGCGCCGCAAGTGCGTGCTGTTCACCCTGCGCCTGTCCTACTCCGGCAAGGCCGTCCACCGCCCCGTTGACCGCACTATCGGCGTGCCCTCCTCCGTGATGGCCGGGTAGGCGAGAAGTCTCCGTCCGGAACGCTGCCGAGCGGACGGAGATGTGATGGATCAGGATGCGCCCCGACCGGGAGAGCTCGCTGCCGGGCTGGTGGTGGCCCGGATCGGGAGTTTGGTGTCGACCGACGACGCCTCGCTGCCCTGGGAAGTGCTTGGTGGCTCCGGACTTCCGGTCGAGCCGGTGAGTGAGTTCCTGAGTGAGCTTGTGGCCTGCGGGAACACGGCGGCTTCGTGCCGCTCCTACGCCTACGATCTGCTGCGCTGGTTCCGGTTCCGGTTCCGGTTCCGGTTCGGGTTCGACTTCGAGGCCGAGCGCGACCGGCTTCGGCTGCTGCCAGCCGACGACTACGACTGCGGGATCGACCTGACGCCCACGGTCGCCCGCAACAGGCGGATCACGGTCCGCCAGGGCTACTACTCGGTGCCGAGAAGTTCATCGGGCAGAAGGTGCGGGTCAAGCTGCGGGCGAACGATTTGTGGGTGTTCGACGGCCGTCAGGTCGTCGCCCGCCACCCTCGCCTGACGCGCCGTTACACCTACCACGACTTCCTGGACCACTACCTGGAGATCCTGCTGGTCAAGCCGGGTGCGTTCGCTGGTGCCTCCGCACTGGCGCAGGCCCGCGCGGAGGGCGGCTTCACGAAGGTCCACGAGGCGTTCTGGGCCGCGGCCAAGCAGAAGGCCGGGGACCGGGAGGGCACTCGAATGCGGATCGAGGTCTTGCTGCTGCTCCGTCAGTTGCCGGCCGAGGCCCTGGTGAAGGCGATGGAGACCTGTCTTCGGATCGGCTCGGTGTCCACCGACCTCGTCGCGATCGAGGCCCGTAAGGCGATGGAGGGCACCGACGACGAGGACGCCGAACTTCTCACCGACGACAGGGCGGCCGACGACGCGGGCGGCGAGAGCCCGGGCAAGGAGGCGGTCGGGGCGAGGGTGATCTCGCTGCACGCGCGCCGCCTGCCGCCTGATCCACGCACGACGCTGCCCGACATGAGCAAGTACGACCGGCTGCTGAACCTGGTCGCCACCCGCGAGACCAGCCAGAACCAGAAAGGCCAGGGGGCATGACCCGCGCCATCACCGTCACCAACCACGACGCGGACCAGGACCGGGACCGGATCCCGCAGAGGAGGGTGTCCCTGCTGGGCGACCCGGAGGACATGCTCATCGACGAGGCGTGCCGGGACCTGAAGCTGCCCGCGTTTCGCGAGCGGTTCATCGAACTCGCCGGCACCGCCCAGAGCCCGCGACGCGCAGGCGGTGTCGATCGCCGCCCACCTGCTCCTCGTCATCATGGTCCTGCAGTTCTTCGACTGCGCCCAGAACATCGGCGTCGGACTCCTGCGCGGCCTCGACGACACCAAGAGCGGATTCCGCATCACCCTCATCGGCTACTGGCTCATCGGCCTGCCCGCCGCATGGCTCCTCGGCTACGCCGCTGGGCTCCACACCCTCGGCATCTGGCTCGGCCTGCTCACCGGCCTCGCCGCCACCGCCATCCTGCTCCTACGTCGCTTCAGCACCGCCCTGCGTGCGAAGTTCACCATCGAACAGCCTGTTCCTGCAGCCTAACGGGCGCTCAGCAGGCAGTTGGGTCGAGGCGGGGGCCGGTTCGGCGGGCGAGCGGGTTGGTGCCGATCGAGTTGTGGACGCTGAAGCTCACGGCGTCGGAGCGGTAGCGGTCGTCGGACCACTCGACGGGCCGGCCGGCGTGGGTGGTGGTGACCCGGCGTACGCGCAGGAGCGGGCTGGTACGGCGGATGCCGAGCAGTTCGGCATCGCGGGCGCCGGCGGCCACCGCGTCGATGAGGTGCTCGCCGTACGCGAAGACCAGGCCGGTCCCCTCGTACAGCCGCTGGGTCACCGACGGGCAGTCCGGTTCGATGCGTTCGACGTCCGGTGCGATCCAGTCCGCGTAGACGGTGCGTTCCACGAGTACGGGGTCTCCGTCCAGTCCGCGGACGCGCAGCACGGACAGCACGTCGGTGCCGGTGCGCAGACGGAGCCGCGACGCGTCCTCCGCGGTTGCGGGCCTGCGCTCGGTCAGCACCACCGTGCCCGTTGCGGTACGGCCCATGGCGCGCGCCCACTGGGCGAAGCTGCGCAGCTCGGCGAAGCTCTGGCTGCGTCTACTGGCCAGCACCACCCGCAGGGCACCCTGCCGGGAGCCGATCAGCCCCTCCGTGGTCAGCGCTGCGACGGCCTGCCGCACTGTGCCGCGTGAGACGCCGAAGCGTGCGGAGAGCTCGCTCTCGGAGGGGAACGGCGTGCCGACCGGATACTCCTCGCTGTCGATCGCCCGACGGAGCTCCTCGGCTATCTGCTCGTGCCGCGCTGTCAACGACCCCCCTTGGTCGGATGGACGAGTTGTGCACAGTGCTTGTGCACAGATCTCTTGGTCGCCGTCAGCGTAGACGAGCTCTGGCCGAGGTGTGGGCCGCTTCCCGCCCCGGCTCCTTCGGTCCCGCGAGATGCGGATCACACTGGTCAAGGGTGTCGCCTGCGGCCAGTGGCGAATTCCCTCCGTGTTCATCTCCGTGACAGGAATGGCGTGCTAACTGGGGTCAGCTTGTCCAAACAAGTCGACGGAGAGATCGTGAACGTGTCCCTTCCGAGGACGACTGTCCTCGCGGGCAGCCTGGCGGCTGCCGTACTCACTCTCAGCGCCTGCGGCGCTGCCCCCACCGCCCAGTCCGGGGCCGGTGGCGCGAAGGCCGCCTCCGCCACCTCGGCGAAGGATTTCGGCGGTATGGACGCCCTGGTCAACGCGGCCAAGAAGGAGGGCACGCTCAACGCGATAGCCATTCCGCGTGACTGGGCCAACTACGGTGCCCTGATCGACGGGTTCACCAAGAAGTACGGGATCAAGGTCAAGGTCGAGAACCCGGGCGGCGCCAGCCAGGACGAGATCAACGCCGTCACCTCCCGCAAGGGCCAGGACCGCGCCCCCGACGTGCTCGACCTCGGCAGCTCCTTCGCGGTCAGCGCCGCCCAGCAGGGCCTGCTCGCGCCGTACAAGGTCGCCTCGTACGACGCCATCCCCACGGGGCAGAAGGACGCCCAGGCCCGCTGGTACAACGACTACGGCGGCTACACCTCCATCGGCTGCGACGCCAAGCGCGTCACGAAGTGCCCCGAGACCTTCGCCGATCTGCTCGACCCCCAGTACAAGGGGCAGGTCGCACTGAACGGAAACCCCACCAAGTCCGGCTCGGCCTTCGGCGGCGTGTTCGCGGCGTCCCTGGCCAACGGCGGCTCCTTCGACGACGTCCAGCCCGGCCTGGACTTCTTCGCCAAGCTCAAGAAGAACGGCAACTACACACCGGTCGAGTCCACCCCGGCCACGATCGAGAAGGGCGAAACGCCCATCAGCATCGACTGGGACTACCTCAACGCGGGGTACGCCGACGAGTTCAAGGGCAAGGGCGTGGACTGGAAGGTCGCGGTCCCCAAGGACGGCAAGTACTCCCAGTACTACTCGCAGGCCGTCACCAAGGACGCCCCGCACCCGGCTGCGGCCCGGCTGTGGCAGGAGTACCTCTACAGCGGCGAGGGCCAGAACCTCTGGCTCAAGGGGCACGCCCGCCCCGCGCTGATGGCCGCGATGGAGAAGGACGGCAGCCTCGACAAGGCGGCCGCGGCCAAGCTGCCCAAGGTCTCCGGCACTCCCACCTTCCCGTCCGAGGCCCAGCAGTCCAAGGCCAAGCAGCTGCTGGGCCAGGGCTGGGGCAAGGCCGTCTCCGGGTGACGCCGTCCATGACCGCCGCTGCCCGTGCCTCCGTCCCCGGGACGGTCACCGTCCCGGGGCGGCGCCGCTCGATGGGCTGGCTCGCGGTGGTCCCGCTGCTGGCGTTCGCCGCGCTCAGCTTCGGGGTTCCCGCCCTCGCCATGCTCTCCGGTGCCTTCACCGCCAAGGACCCGGCCACCGGGGCCTCCTCGTACACCACCGCCAACCTCAGCGCCTCCCTGCACGGCGCCTATCTGACGTCGCTGCTCGGCAGTGTCAAGCTGTCCGCCGTCTCCGCGGTACTCGCCGCGGTGCTCGGACTGCCGCTCGCCCAGGCCGTGGTGACGTCCCGCTTCACCGCGCTGCGCGAGGCCGTCCTCACCGCCTCCGGGGTGCTCGCCAACTTCGGCGGTATCCCGCTCGCCTTCGCCTTCGTCGCCACCCTCGGCAACTCCGGTGTCCTCACCCGGCACTTGGGCCTGTCCAAAGCGGGCTGGAACCTCTACAGCTTCTGGGGACTCGTCCTCACCTATCTGTACTTCCTCGTCCCGATGATGGTGCTCACCATCACCCCCGCCCTCGACGGGCTGCGCGCCCAGTGGCGTGAGGCCGCGCAGAACAACGGCGCCACCACCGTGCAGTTCTGGCGGTACGTGGCCCTGCCGGTGCTCACTCCGTCGCTCCTGGGCGGGCTGGTGCTGCTCTTCGGCAGCTCCTTCGCCGCCTACGCCACCGCCGCCGCCATGGTCGGCAGTTCGGTACCGCTGGTCACCCTGCAGATCGCCGACGCCATCTCCGGCAACGTCCTGGTCGGCCAGGAGAACGTGGCCCTGGCGCTCAGTCTCGACATGGTCGTGATCGCCGCACTGGTGATGGCCGTATACCTGCCCCTGCAACGACGGAGCACGCGATGGCTCGCCTGACCCCCGCCCCGGCCACCGCCCGGCCCGGGTCCCGCCCGCGTCTGTGGCGCGGCGCGGTGTTCGCCCTCGCCGCGGTCTACTTCCTCGTGCCGCTGACCGCCTCGGTGATCTTCACCGTCGACGTGCCGGGCAAGGGTGTGACCCTGGACGCGTACCGGCAGATCGTCGGCGCCCAGGGATTCGCCTCCAGCCTGCTGCTCTCCCTGGAACTGGCCGCCGTCACCATCGCGGTCGTGCTGCTGCTGATGGTGCCCGCCATGGTCGCGCTGCGGCTGGGCGCGCCCCGACTGCGCCCCGTGGTGGAGATGGTCTGCTCGCTGCCGCTGGTGGTACCGCCGATCGCCTTCGTGGCGGGGCTGGTCACCGTGCTGCGTTGGGGCCCGGAGCACCTTGCGGCCACGCCGCTCTACCAGACGTTCGTGGTCCTGCAGAATCCGTCGTTCCCCCTCGTGCTCGTCCTCGCCTACACGGTGATGGCGCTGCCGTTCGTGTACCGGGCGCTGGACGCCGGGCTGCGCGCGGTCGATGTACGCACCCTCGTGGAAGCCGCCCGCAGCTGTGGTGCGGGCTGGCCGCAGGCACTGGTCCGCGCGGTGCTGCCCAATCTGCGCCGGGCGCTGCTGAACGCGGCGTTCCTCACCCTCGCCCTGGTCCTGGGCGAGTTCACCGTCGCCCGGCTGCTCGGCTTTCAGCCGTTCGCCGTGTGGATCGTGAACGTCAGCGGCTCCCAGGCCCAACTGTCCGTCGCCGTCTCCGTCCTCAGCCTGCTCGTCACCTGGGCACTCCTGGTGGCCCTGGCGGCTCTCGGCGGACGGCGCTCCCCCTCCCGTACGACACCCAGGAGTGACCCGGCATGACCGACGTCGCCACCACAACCGCACCGACCGCCGTGCCGCACGGCGCCCCCAGCGCATCGGGGAACGCCGCAACCGTTGAACTCCGCGACCTGCGCCGCGCCTTCGGCACCACCGTCGCGCTCGACGGACTCGACCTGTCCGTACGCCCCGGTGAACTGCTCGCCCTGCTCGGCCCGTCGGGCTGCGGCAAGACCACCGCCCTGCGGATGCTCGCCGGGTTCGAGCACCCCGACGCCGGCCAGATCCTGGTGGACGGCGAGGACGTCACCGGCGTCCCCGCGCACCGCCGGGACGCCGGGATGGTCTTCCAGTCGTACAGCCTCTTCCCGCATCTGAACGCCCTGGACAACGTGGCCTTCGGACTGCGTATGCGCAAGGTCCGCCCGGACCAGCGGCGCGCTCGCGCCACCGAGCTACTGGAGCTGGTGGGACTGCCGGACAAGGGCCACCGCTACCCGCACCAGCTCTCCGGAGGCCAGCAGCAACGCATCGCCCTCGCCCGCGCCCTGGCGCTGCGTCCCCGAGTGCTGTTGCTGGACGAGCCGTTGTCCGCGCTGGACGCCAAGGTACGGCTCACCCTCCGCGACGAGATCCGGCGGCTGCAGCAGGAGCTCGGTATCACCACCCTCTTCGTGACCCACGACCAGGAGGAGGCGCTGTCCATGGCGGACCGCGTCGCGGTGATGCGCGCGGGCCGGTTGGAGCAGTGCGCCGCACCCGCCGAGCTGTACGGCCGCCCGGCCACCGCCTTCGTCGCCGAGTTCGTCGGCACCATGAACCGTCTCGCCGGCCGTCTCGTGGACGGTCGTACGGCGGTCGAGGCGCTGGGCAGGCGGCTGCCGGTGGACGGTGAGGCCCCTGAGGGGCCCGAGATCGATGTCCTGATCCGGCCCGAAGCGGTCCGGCTGGCCGCGGACCCCGAGGGCACGGCACGGGTCACCGCCGCCGCCTTCCTCGGCGCCGTCACCCGGCTGACCGTCCAACTGCCCGACGGCACCGACATCAAGGCCGATCTGCCCGGCCATGACGCCGCCGCGCTCGCCCCGGGCACACGGCTGACCGTGTCCCTGCCCGACCGCCCGGTGCTCGTGGCCGCCCGCAGGGCCTGAGCACCGCCCCCCAACTCCGACCGATCCGCCGTCCCATACACCGGCGCGTCGCACCACCGCCGGCACAGCGCCACTGTCGACAGAGAACGAAAGAGAACCGTGACCCTCGGCACCACCCACCATCCACTGCAGGCCGTCCTCTTCGACATGGACGGCACCCTCGTCGACACCGAGGGAGTGTGGTGGCTGTCCGTCGCCCATGTGGCCCAGGAGCTGGGCCACGAACTCACCGACGCGGACCTGCCCGAGGTACTCGGCCGCCCGGTGCAGCACACGGCGGCCCATCTGCGACACCTCCTCGGCACCGAAGCCTGCGAGGAGAAGCTCGCGGACGCCCTGCAGCGGGAGTTCGCCGCCCAGGTGGCGCGCGGCGTCGAGCCGCGGCCCGGCGCTGTGCAACTCCTCCACGAGCTCAGTCGCGCCGGCGTCCCGACGGCCCTGGTCACCGCCTCGCCCCGATCCGTGGCGAACATCGTGCTGCGCACCCTGGGCATCGGGCACTTCACCGTCACCGTCACCGCCGACGACACCGAGCACAGCAAGCCGGCCCCCGACCCGTATCTCGCCGCAGCCCACGCGCTCGGCGTACGGCCCTCCGCATGCGTCGCGGTCGAGGACACCCCCACAGGCGTCGCCTCGGCCGAGGCCGCCGGCTGCCGGGTGCTGGCGGTGCCGTCCCTGGCCCCGATCCCGCCCGCTCCCGGGCGGACCGTACTGGACAGCCTCAAGAGGGCCGACCTGCCGCTGCTGCGGTCCCTGGTCACGGACGCGGGCCCGTACTTCCTCACCACCTCCCTCACCACCCGCAATGCCCGCGTCGGCGAGCCCTTCCGGGCGAGCGTCGCCGGACTGCTCAGGGGCACCGCCGCATCCGCCCCGGTGACCTTCGCCGTGGACCACGGCGCGCACTGGGTCGAGGTCTCCGCTGACGGCACCCTCCGCGGTACGCCCACTGCTGCCGGGACCACGGAGGTCACTGTCACGGCGACGGATGGCGCGGGCGGCCGGGCAAGGCTGGCCGTCCGTATCCCGGTGGTCGGGGCCAACGAGCCTTTGGTACGTGAGCTGAAGGTGATGAGCTGGAACCTGTGGTTCGGCGGCACCAAAGTGCGCGACCACCGCGACAAGCAGCTACGGGTGCTGCTGGAGGCCGACGTGGACATCGTCGGCCTCCAGGAAACGCACTCCACCGCCACCAGGGAGCTGGCCGAAGCCCTCGGCTGGGATCACCACCAGGCCGGCGAGAACCTCGGAGTCCTCAGCCGCTATCCCATCGTTGCCCGGCACGGCAGCCCGGACCCCGGCTTCTACGGCGGTACCGGCGTCACCGTCCGGCTCGACTCCCGCGCGGACACACCGCTGGAGGTCGCGCTGTGGAGCGCGCACCTCAACTACACGCCGTACGGCCCGTACAGCGCCTGCTTCGAGCAACTGCCGGTGCCCGAACTCGTCAAGGACGAAGCGAGCTCCGGGCGCCTCGGCCAGATGCGGGACATCCTCGCCGCCATGGCCGGTCAGCTCGCCGACCGCCACACCACGCCCGTACTGCTCGTCGGTGACTTCAACGCCCCTTCCCACCTGGACTGGACCCAGGCCACCGCACCGCTGCGGTGCGGCTACGGCCCCGTCGGCTGGCCCGTCACCAAGGCCGCCGAGGACGCGGGCCTGCGGGACTCCTACCGGGTGGCACACCCCGACCCGCTGCGCGAGCCAGGCGCCACCTGGTCCCCGGTCCATGACACGCACGAGGACGGCAGCGGCCGAGCCGAGCCGCAGGACCGCATCGACTACGTGCTCTACGCCGGAGCCCGCCTCGATGTGCACGACGCGACGGCCTACGTCAGCGGGACCAACGGACTCTTCCCCGACGTGGCCGGGAACGACTGGCCCTCGGACCACGCCGCGGTGCTCACGACGTTCTCCCTCCGCTCATGAGGTGACCCGGCGGCTCCACCCATCAGGGGACTGCCGCCCCAGCCTGGCCCCGACCGGATCCCGTGAACGGCACTCAAGGGCCCGCTGGACTTCTCGAAGGCCAAGGGTGTGACCTCCCCGGCGTACACCAATCGCACTGCCCTCGTCGAGAATTGGCAAGGGTGAAGTGGGGCGGGCACTGGAAGTGGACGCGAACGGCGTTTCACAATCGGCCGGTTGGGCCGCATAACTCCGGCCCGATCAGCCCGCTTCGGGTCTGCAGCGCTTGTTCCATTGAGAGCCGCTCAGGGCAGGGGCACGGTGGGCTCGTCGACAGGGTGGGCGGGGCCGTCGATCTCGACGTACGCCTCCCCCTCGTGCCATGCGGCATCGGTGTAGGCGATGAGGAGAGGGGGCAGCCCGTTGGTTTCCGGGGCGAGTTCGACCCGGTGGTCGCTGCCCCGGAAGTGGCAGCGGTGTACTCGGGTGCGTACCTTGCCTGGACCGGGCGTCAGGCTGAGCCGCAGCTGACTCGGCCGCAAGAGCACTGGTGCCCGGCGCGCCACACCGGCGTTGACGGTCAGTTTCAGGATGCCGAGGTCGGTGTCGGCCTGCAGGCCCTCAGTGTGGGCAGGCGCGATGTCGGCTTCGCCGAGGAAGCGGGCGACGACGGCATCGGCCGGCTCGCGGTAGAGGTCTTGTGGCGTTGCCTGCTGCACGATCCAGCCGGGGCGGGGACGGCAGTGGTACCGGCCGCGCGCAGAGTCGCGGCGACCTCGGCGCGCAAGTCGGTGCGCAGCGCGGCATCGAGGGCGGTCGCTGCTGCCATCACTGAGCTTGTTTTTTTAGACCCAGTCTCGAACGTGCCTCGAACTTGATCAGTGTTTTCGCAGTTCAGAGGACTTGAGGGCGGCCTTCGTCTGATCCTTTGCTTCGTCACAAGGCACAGGAAGAGCGCGAAGGCCGTAGTCATGAGTGTGGGGGATCAGCGCGTCCTGCGGGAGGCGTTCGCGGAGGTGTCATGCTTCCGGGCGGAGTTGTATGCGTGTCTGACCACGTGGGGCGACGCGTTGTTCGAGTTGTGTGACGCGGTGCTGTGCACCGATGGCCCGGTCCGCTCGCTCGTCGAGCTGGCGCTGGCCGCTGAACACCGTTGTGGTCACGGTTCGTTGTACGGCGGCCTCAACGACGGTCACATCAACGTCGCTCGCCTCCGACGAGTCCTGGCCGGGTTGCCGTTGCCCAGGGCGGCGGACGGACGGCTGGTCCTGGCGGTGGATGTCTCGCCGTGGCTACGACCGGATGCGGGGACCTGCCCGGACCGCTCGTTTTGCCACACCTACGGCCGCGGGGAAGCGAAGCATCACATGATGCCCGGCTGGCCCTACTCGATCGTGGCGGCCCTGGAGACAGGCCGGACCTCCTGGACGGCGATCCTTGACGCCGTTCGCCTGGCACCTGGCGCCGACCTCGCCGCCATCACCACTGAAGTTCCCCGGCGGTCTTGGACACTCGTTCCTTACGCTGCGAGGGTGTGACCTTGTTCGTGCCGCTGCCGTGTCTCCAGGGGAGTGAGGTAGCCCCATTCTGGATGCCTGCGCAGGCGACGGCGGTTGTAGAAGGTCTCGATGAAGGAGAAGATCTCCGCGCGAGCGGTTGCCCGGTCGGCCCAGAATCGGGTGCCGATCTCCTCTTTCAGCACGGCGAAGAAACTCTCCGCGGCGGCGTTATCGTAACAGGAGCCCGTTCTTCCCATACTCTGCCTCAGGTTCAACTTACGTATGTGGTAACGGAGTTCGTCCGAGGTGTACTCGCTGCCGCGATCCGAATGCACGATGCAGCCGGGCTTGAGGAGGCCGCGGCCGGCGGCCATGCGCAGGGTGTCGACCACGAGGGTGGCGCGGTGGTGGTCGGCCATGGAGTAGCCGACCACCTCGCGGGTGGCCAGGTCGATCCGCGTGGCGAGGTAGAGCCAGCCCTGGGCGGTGGCGATGTAGGTGATGTCACCGACGAGCTTTGTCCCGGGTGCCTGGGCGGTGAAGTCGCGGCCGATGAGGTCCGGGGCAGGCACAGCCTTCTTCGCTTGCCGGGTCAGACCGCGGCGCTTGCGGCGGGTGTGGCCGGTGATGCCGCGTTCACGCATGATCCGCTCGACGCGCTTGCGGTTGATGCGTCGGCCCAGGCGACGTGGTTCGGCGTGAATGCGCGGGGCGCCGTAGGTGCTCTTGGAGGCGATGTGGAGCACGTTGATCTCGTGCGCCAGGGCGTCGTCGGACGCCCGCCGGGCGGCGCGGGTCTTCCCGGCGCAGAGCCAGGCGTAGAAGGAGGACCGGGCCACCGGTGGGGCCCAGCCCGGTCGCCGCTGTCGACGACGACGTTCAGTTGCCGGATACGTGGTGGCAGGACCTGAACCAGGCCCTGGACCACCTCGCAGGGGTTCCCACCAGCCGCCAGGCGGTCCGCGAGCAGTACATCCGCCGCCGCGTGCCCGAATACACCGGCATCAATCCCGGCGAGATCACCTTCACCAGCGCCCACGGTGCCAGGGCGGGGTGAAGTGCCGGCTGGCGACGGAGCCGGGGCCCAGGAGGAGGCCGTCGGGCGTGAAGTGGGGTGCGGCCAGGCGACGTTCGAGGGCGGGCAGGTAGTTCCAGCGCACGCTGGGGTGGGCGGAGTGGGCGTAGTGGTGGAGGGCGCCGCAGGGGAGCCAGGTCACCGCGGTGAGGTGGGCCAGGGCGCGGTTGCGGGGGTAGAGGCGCAGGCAGCGGCTGGCTTCCGCCCAGGCCGGGGAGATGGTGCGGTGTTCGGCGTCGGACCAGGTGTGTTCCACCAGCAGTGACGTCCAGGCGAGCTGCGGATACAGCAGCAGGCGCGCGGTACGAGCACACCGCAGACCAGGCCGGCCCAGCCGCCGGCCAGGTAGACGGTGGCGAGCATCGCGGCGATGGCGGCGGCCCGGCCCCGCGGGCGGGCGAGTGGCGTAGGTGCGCGGCCAGGCTGGCGAGGGTGGCGCGGATGCCGCGGGCGGTCAGTGGGTGCATGAGCGCGACGGCCAGGCGCAGGCGGCCGACGCCGGGGCGGAGTCCGGCCTGGTGGAGCTCGGCGAGGTGCCGAGGGTCTCGCCCCAGGTACCCGGCAGCCCCGATGGGGGCTACGCACTGCCGGAGGCGTGGCGAGGTCGGAACACACAGGCTCGCCTTCGCCTTGTTTGGAGGATCGGTGCTGCAACCATGGCTAAACATGCCAAGGGTCACGTCCGGTACCTGACTTACAGCCGGATTACCCCAGTTCACGGCCTTGAGTGGAGCGGGCATTCACCATAGACATTGGTCGGCGCGACAACCGATCACCGCTGCCCTGGCCCTAGGGGCTGTCTGTGGTTGTGATCAATCGGCTTGCAGGAGACTGCCGATCCAGATGGTCGCTGCGCGGAGATGGAGTCCGGCGAGGTAGCTC
>NZ_JBHVQS010000099.1:0-18904 GCF_042886435.1 Streptomyces sp. NPDC058000 | reverse complement strand
CTTTACGTCCGGACACCCCCAGCCCCGCAGGCCCACCACCGCCCGTGGGTGGGTGGGAGGAGAGGTGGTGGTGGGCTGAGGTGGGTGGTGCCAACCAGGTGGTGGTTGTGGAGGGTTGGGGCCCGATGAGTGGGTGGGTGCGTACCGTGGGGGGATGAGGCTGCGCAGCGTTGACCGGCGGGTGGTGTCACTGGTGCCGTCGTTGAGCGAGGCGGTGGCCGTGAGTGCGCCGGGGCTGTTGGTCGCGGCGACGGACTGGTGCAGTCATCCGGCCGGACTCGACGTCGTCCGGATCGGCGGCACCAAGAACCCGGATACGGCCCGGATCGTCGCCCTGGCCCCGGACCTGGTGATCGCCAACGAGGAGGAGAACCGTCCGCAGGACCTCGATGAGCTGCGGGCCGCCGGGCTGGCCGTCATGGTCACCGAGGTCCGCACCCTGGACCAGGCGTTCCGGGAGCTGGCCCGGGTGCTGGTGGACGGCTGCGGGCTGACCCGGCCCGGCTGGCTGGACGCCGCCGAGGCCGCCTGGCGGCCGCTGCCGCCCCGGCCGCCGGAGCGGGCCGCGGTGGTGCCGATCTGGCGGCGGCCGTGGATGGTGCTGGGCCGGGACACCTTCGCCGGGGACGTGCTGGCCCGGCTCGGGGTGCGCAATGTCTACGGTGACCACGCCGACCGGTACCCGCGGATCCCGCTCGACGACCTCAACGCCGGCCCGGCGGACCTGGTGGTGCTGCCGGACGAGCCGTACCGCTTCACGGCCGGGGACGGGCCCGAGGCGTTCCCCCGGCTGCCCGCCGCGTTGGTCAGCGGGCGCCATCTGACCTGGTACGGGCCCTCGTTGGCCCGAGCCCCGGAGGTGCTGGCGGCGGCGCTGGACGGTCCGGCGC
This sequence comes from Streptomyces sp. NPDC058000, assembly GCF_042886435.1. Classification (NCBI taxonomy): domain Bacteria; kingdom Bacillati; phylum Actinomycetota; class Actinomycetes; order Kitasatosporales; family Streptomycetaceae; genus Streptomyces; species Streptomyces sp. NPDC058000. The sequence goes on along the minus strand of NZ_JBHVQS010000099.1, from coordinate 18,014 downwards.
TGCTCCACCGCACCGGACCGTGAGCCGTTACGCCGCGACCGGTTGCCGGGACGGCTCGCCGGGCTGCGGCGGCGGGGCCAACAGGGTGCCGCGCAGTAGTCCCTGCGCGGTGCGCGTACCGGCCACCGCGACCGCGGCCACGAGGAACGCGTACAGCGCCACCGCGAGCCAGCCGAAGGCCGCCAGTCCGGTGTGCCGGGTCAGGCCGGCGGCGCCGGTGACGCAGGTCCCGACCGGGAAGGTGAAGCCCCACCAGGTCATCGCGAAGCCCATCCCGTGGCGGGCGGCGCGCACCACCAGCGCCGCCGCCAGCGCCAGCCACAACAGTGCGAAGCCCAGCACCGGCACCCCGTAGAGCACCGCGAAGGCGCCCATGGCGTGCGCGTACGACGGGGTGACGACGCCGGGGGCGGCGTCGGCGAGGTTGTTCACGGCGGTGGTGGACTGGCCCAGCGGACCGAGGACGAGGAAGAGGGTGGGGGTGAGGGCGAGCGGTAGCGGCCCGTGGTGGAACAGTCGGCTGACCACCAGCGGCAGGACGATCACGGTCATCAGCAGCGACATCCCGAACAGCGCGTAGCAGGCCAGCAGCAGTGCCTCCTGTGCCTGCCCGGGCGGCAGGTGCGGCACCAGCGCGGGGCCCAGCGCCGCCGAGACCATCGGGGCGACCAGCGGCAGCAGCCACACCGGCGAGGCGCTGCCCTCGGTGATCCGGTGCCGGACCACCATCAGGTACGGGATGCCCGCGGCGGTGGCCAGGCCGACCAGGGTCCCGACGATCCACAGCACGGCGTCGACGGCCACCGCGGCGGGCTCGCCGAGCACGTCCCTGCCGACCGCGAGGGTGCCGCCGCCGACCGCCAGCAGTGCCATGGCCAGGCATCCGTAGAACGGGGCGACGGTGGGTTCGAGCAGGTGGCGGCGGGCCTGGTCGCGGTGCCGGACCCAGTGGACGGTGCGCGCGGCCAGCAGCGCGAGCAGCATCAGTGCCGACAGCGCCCAGACCGCCCGGTACGCCACGTGGAGGCCGGGCGCGGTGAGCGGCAGCGTCGCCCCGGCGTTGGCGACGATCGCGGTGCCCATGACGGCGGCGTACCAGTTGGGGCCGAGGTGACGGACCGAGGGACTGGTGACCGGGGCGTTGCCGCTGGTGGCGGCGGGATTCTTGGACGGTGCGGGGGCGAGCGTTGACATATCTGCAGCGTCGCCCGTGCGGGCCGCGCCCACCAGGGACCTTGTCTCTATGAGGACATAAGCTGGAGTTATGAGTGCAGAGAACGATGGGCGGTCCGGGCCGCCGGACGTGGGCGATGAGGTCGGCGTACCGCTGCACCACCGGGTGCCGGACCTCGGGGCGATGGAACTGCTGCTGGCCGTCGCCCGGCTCGGCAGCCTGGGGCGGGCCGCCCGGGCGCAGGGCATCACCCAGCCCGCCGCCAGCAGTCGGATCCGGTCCATGGAGCGGCAGTTGGGGGTGGCGCTGGTCGAGCGGTCGCCGCGCGGTTCCCGGCTGACCGACGCCGGGGCGCTGGTCACCGACTGGGCGCGCCGGGTGGTGGAGGCCGCCGAGGCGTTCGACGCGGGCACCCAGGCGCTGCGCGGGCGGCGCGACTCCCGGCTGCGAGTCGCGGCCAGCATGACCATCGCCGAGTACCTGCTGCCCGGTTGGCTGATCGCGCTGCGCGCCCAGCGCCCGGGGACGGCCGTGTCGCTGCTGGCCGGGAACACCCGCGTGGTCGCCGAGCGGCTGTTGGCCGGCGAGGCGGACCTCGGCTTCGTGGAGGGGCTGGACGTCCCGGCGGGGCTGGACGGCGCGGTGATCGGGCACGACCGGCTGGTCGTGGTGGCCGCGCCATCCCACCCCTGGACCCGGCGGCGCACCGAACTGGCCCCCGCCGAACTCGCCGCGACCCCACTGATCCTGCGGGAACGCGGCTCGGGCACCCGTCAGGTGCTGGACGCGGGGCTGGCCGGGGTCGGCGGGCTGGCCGAGCCGCTGCTCGAACTCGCCTCGACCACCGCGGTGAAGTCCGCGGTGGTCAGCGAAGCGGCCCCGTCCGTGCTGAGCGAACTGGCGGTCCGTGAGGAACTGACCGCGCGCCGGCTGGTGGAGGTCCCGGTGCGTGGGCTGCGGCTGGGCCGCGAGCTGCGCGCGGTGTGGCGGACCGGCCAGCGTCCGGTGGGCCCGGCCCGCGACCTGCTGGGGCTGACCCGCGGCGCGCCCTGACCCGGCCGGGGCCCCGGCCCGCCGCCCTCAGCCCGCCCCGGCCGGTGCCGTACGGGCGCCCGCGTCCAGCCGGCGGAACAGCGCCGAGAGCACCGCGGCGGTGAGTGCGGCGGCCGGCACACCGCTGCCGAAGAGGGTGTGCGCCCAACCGGGCAGCGGTGCGTACAGCCGCGGGGCCAGCACGGGGAGCAGACCGGCGAGGAGGGTGAGGGCGACGACGGTGGAGGCGGCGCGGTCGGCGAGGTCGGTGCGGCGGAGCATGTCGATGCCCATGGCGGCGATCACCGCGTAGATCACCAGGGCGGCACCGCCGACCACCGGCACCGGCAGCGCCGCCAGCAGCCGGGTGACCGGCGCCAGCAGACCGCCGAGCACCAGCAGCGCCCCGGCCGCCGCGGTCACGAACCGGCTGCGGACGCCGGTGAGTCGGACGATGCCGATGTTCTCCGCGCTGGTCACCATCGTCGCGCCGCCGAACAGCCCGGCGGCGAGCGAGGCCACCGCGTCCGCGCGGGCGGTGCGCGGCACATCGCGGGACGGTTCCGGGATCCGGCCCACCGCCTCGCTGTTGAGCACCGTCTGACCGGTCGCCTCGGCGAGTGAGGCGAGCGCGAAGACCAGCAGCGGCAGCGCGGCGAGCAGGTCGAAGTGCGGGACGCCGTAAGGGAGGAGGCGGGGGAGGGCCAGCACCGCTTCCCCCGGTACGGTGCGGAACGGGGCGCCGGCCAGCGCCGCCGTGGCGGTGCCCACCGCCATGCCGAGCAGTACCGACAACTGCCGCCAGACGCCGCGCAGCAGCAGGAAGCCCAGTGCGGTGGCGGCGACGGTGACCAGCGCCGGCCCGCTGCCGGCGGCCGCCATCGGGGCCGCCACGGCGACCATGTTGACGCCGATGACCAGCACCGTCGTGCCCATCACCAGCGGCGGGAAGAACCGCACGATCCGCCCGTACAGCGGGAGTACGGCCAGCAGCAGCGCGGCCGCGAGCAGTACCGCACCGGAGGCGGTGGCCGCGCCGTGCTCCCGGGCGATCTGGAGGAAGAGGGCGGCCGCCGCGCCACCGGGCAGCATCATGAACGGCAGCCGGGCGCCGATCCGCAGCACCCCGAACGACTGCAACAGCGCCCCGGCGCCGCACAGTACGAGGGTGGCGCTGAACAGGGCGGCGGTGCGGTCGGGCGGCAGGTGCAACCCGCCGGCCAGCAGGAAGACGGTGGAGACCGGGGCGGCGATCATCGCCAGGACGTGCTGGGCGGCGAGCGGCACCAGCCGGAGCAGCGGCACCCGTTCGTCCACCGGCGCCACGGCGGGCCCGGGGGCGGCCATCGCTCACACCTGCCGCTTCAGCCAGGGGAGTTCCCCGGCGGCGTAGCGGTAGGCGCGGAAGACCGCGTTGTTCTGGGTGGGGAACAGCTCGCCGACCTCCGGTTCGCGGTAGCCGCCGAACTCCGGGACGACGTACTCCCAGCACAGCCTGCCCTCGGCGGTGACCTCGAAGAGCCGGCCGGCGGGGGAGTCGGTGATCAGCGTGTTGCCGTTGGGCAGCCGCTGGGCGCTGCCCATGAAGGGCGCGAAGAACGCTTCCCGGGCGGGGTCGTGGTACTCCCAGACCACCGTGCCGGTCGCCCGGTCCACCTCGATGACGCGGGAGTAGGGGACGTCGCAACCGGGCCGGAAGACGCCGTTGTCGAAGATGAGGAAGTTGCCGTTCGGCAGTTCGGTGGGGTGGTGCTGCTGGGAGACCAGCCCCGGCTCGGTCCGCCAGCGGACCTCGCCGGTCGCCCGGCTGATGACGATCACCGCCGAGGAGCTGCGCAGGCTGGCCAGGACGTCGCCGTCGGCCAGCGGCAGCACGGAGTTGATCAGCGGCCAGTGCTCGCGGGAGTAGGCGGGGTGCAGGGCGTAGGCGTCCGGGTCGAGGTGGTCGGCGGCGTTCCAGGACCACAGCAGTCGCCCGTCCGCGTCGACCTCGCGGAGGGTGTCGGCGTGGACCGTGCCGTTCGGCTCGGAGCCGGGGACGCCGCCGCGGACCGACGCGGCCCGGTCGCCGGTCAGCGGCTCCAGCGCGGAGTACAGGATCCGCCCGTCGCCGTAGTGGTGGGCGTCGTGGTGCTGGAGCGGATCGGTGAAGGACCGCAGCACCGTGCCGTCGGGGGCGATCTCCTGCATCAGCCCGCCGCGGTACTTGTGCCACATCGGGAAGAGCGCGTCCTGGTCGGGGAGGGTGGCGTTGTAGGCGAGGTTGCCGTTGGGGAGGATGCGGGCGTGGCGGCCGGGGCGGTGCGGCAGGTGCCAGCGGTGGACGACGATGCCGTGCAGGTCGGTCAGCAGGACCTGGCCGCCGCCGGTGAGCGGGGCGTAGAGCGTGTAGCCGTCGTGGGCGGCGGTGGCGTCGAGCGCGATCAGGCCGGTGCCGCGGCGGCGGCGTGTGTTTTGATCGACAGCGGTCAGGTCGGGTGTCATGCCGAATTCCCCTCGTCAAACTATGTCTTGTCAAACTTTGTTTGATGGGATCAAACAGCGTAGACGCTAGGACCGGTGTGTTGCAGGTCTGTGAACGGCTCAATAAGGACCTCGATGAGGGGCTCGACGGGGCTCGACGGGGCTCGATGAGGAGTGCGCGATGGTGCCGGTGAGGAGCGAGCGATGAGCGGGACCGAGGCCGCGGGGGAGGTCCCGCGGGTGGGGGCGGCGGTCCGCCGGCGGCGCCGCGCACGGGAGTTGACGCTGGCCGATCTCGCCCGCGCCACCGGGCTCTCCGCGCCCTTCCTCAGCCAGGTCGAGAACGACCGGGCCCGGCCCAGCATGCGCTCGCTCCAACTGATCGCCGACGCCCTGGAGACCACCGCGGTCCGGCTGTTGGCCGCCGCCGACGGGCCGCGCACGGTCGATGTGGTGCGGGCCGACTCCGCCGCCGTCCCGGAGGACGGCGAAGCCGGCCGGGTGCGCCCGCTGGTCCGCGGCCACCAGCAGCTGCACGCGCTGGAGTTCACCGGCCGGCACGACTGGCAGCGCGCGTTCCGGCATCCGCACGACGAGGTGATGTACGTCGTCGAGGGCGCGGTGGAGGCCGAGGCGGACGGCCAGCGTTACGAACTCGGGCCCGGCGACACCCTCTACTGCGCCGGCGGGATCACCCACCGCTGGCGGTCGCTGGCCCCGGCGACCCGGGTGCTGCTGGTCGGGGTGTCGGACGACTTCCGGGGGTGAGGTGCCGGTCGGCGGGTTGGTCGGCCGGGGGCGATCGCCCCCGCACGGCCGGCCGCCCGCGCGGTCGGGGGGCGTGCGGTCAGGACATCGTGCCGCCAGGCGGTCGCACTCCAGCCGGGGCCGTCCCGCGGGCCGCTGCGACCAGCGCGTCCATCACCCGGGTGTCCTCGCCGGCCTCCGGATGCCACTGCACCGCCAGTGTGAAGGCCGGTGCGTCCGGCAGCTCCACCGCCTCGATGGTGCCGTCCTCCGCGTAGGCCGAGACCGTCAGCCCGCGGCCGAGCCGGTCCACGGCCTGGTGGTGGTAGGTCGGCACGGCCACCGGCTCGGGCAGCGCCGTGCCCAGCAGCGTGCCGGGCACCGGGGTGACCTCGTGCCGGCCGAAGACCCCGGGCGGGCCGGAGTGGCCGTCCAGGTGCTGGACGAGGGTGCCGCCGAGCGCCACGTTCAGCAGCTGGAGTCCGCGGCAGATGCCCAGCAGTGGTACCCGGGCCCCCAACGCCGCCTCGATCAGGGCCAGTTCCCAGGCGTCCCGGTCCAGCGCGGGCGGGCCGGTGCGGGGGTGCGGCTCCGCTCCGTAGCGGGCCGGGGCGATGTCCGCGCCGCCGGCGATCACCAGCCCGTCCAGCCGGGCGACGGTCGCCGCGGCGGTCTCCGGGTCGCCGGGCGGCAGCAGCGCCGCCAGCCCGCCGGCGCGCCGCACCAGGCGGGGGTACCCGGCGGGCACCAGCGCGGCCGGCAGCGTCCACACCCCCCACCGGGCCTCTTCCTGATAGGTGCTGATGCCGATGAGCGGCGGCTGCGGCTGGGACATCGAGCGGATCCTCCGTACGGTGCGGTGCGGTGCGGTGCTGTGCTTGTGCGGTGCTGCGCTTGTGGTGCGGTGCGGTGGGTCAGTCGCGTTCGAGTTCGGCCTCGGCGGCGGCCAGCGCCGCGAACTCCTCTTCGGGCGCGGCGGCCACCAGTCGGTGGCGGGAGTAGAAGGCGAAGTAGGCCAGGGCGACCCCGTAGACGCCGAGCGCGATGAACGCGGCCTCCTTGTCGACCAGGAACGTCGCCACCAGCGCCGAGCATGCCAGGACGAAGGCGACGGCGGAGGTCAGCATGCCGCCCGGGGTGCGGTACGGGCGGTGCAGACCGGGCTCGCGGCGGCGCAGCACGAGGTGCGAAAGGGCCATCAGCGCATAGGAGATGGTGGCGCCGAAGACCGCGACGTTGAGCATCCGGGCGCCGTCGCCGGTGGCCGCGGCGAGCGCGAACCCCAGCGCGCCGGGGACCAGCAGCCCCAGGTAGGGCGCCTTGCGGCGGCTGGTCAGGGAGAGGAAGCGGGGCAGATAGCCGGCCCGGGAGAGCGCGAAGAGCTGCCGGGACCCGGCGAAGATCAGGGAGAAGAAGGACGCCACCAGCCCGGCCAGTCCGGCGTAGTTGACGATCCGGCTGACCGTGGTCGGGGTGCCGTGCGGCTGGAGCGCCTGGACCAGCGGATCGCCGACGGACTGGATCGCGGCCGAGCCGCGCGCCCCGGTCGCCGCGGTGAAGGTGACCAGCGCGAGGAGCAGCAGCACGCCCATCGCGGCCGCCATCGCCCGGGGCAGCGAGCGGACCGGGTCCTTGGTCTCCTCGGCCGCCAGCGGAACGCCCTCCACGCCCAGGAAGAACCACATCCCGAACGGGAACGCCGCCCAGATGCCCAGCACGCCGAACGGCAGCCAGGAACTCGCCCCGAAGGCACCGGACTTCACCGGAATGTCGTTGAGCGTGTCCACATGGAAGTTGCTGAGTGCGGCGACCGCGAAGACCAGTAGTGCGGCGACCGCGATGGCGGTGACGATCAGGCTGAACCGCAGGGCCTCGCCCACGCCCCACAGGTGGATCCCGATGAAAAGGACGAAGCAGGCGAGGTAGACGGGCCAGCTGGAGTGCAGTCCGAACAGGCCCAGCGATTCGACGTAGTCACCGATGAAGATGGAGATCGCGGCGGGCGCCAGGACGTACTCGATCAGGATCGCGGTGCCGGTCAGGAAGCCGCCCCAGGTGCCCAGGGCACGGCGGGCGAAGCCGTAGCCGCCGCCCGCGGTGGGCAGGATCGAGGCCAGCTCCGCCAGCGCGAAGACCAGGCAGGTGTACATCAGGCCCATCAGGACCGCGGCGATCGCCAGACCGCCGAAGCCGCCCTGCGCCAACCCGTTGTTCCAGCCGGAGAAGTCGCCGGAGACGACGTAGGCCACCCCCAGGCCGGTCAACAGCAGCGGGCCGGCGCTGCCGCGGCGCAGGGTCCGCCGCTCCAGGTAGGCGTCGCCGTCGCCGCCCGGGGGTCCGCCGCCCGGGGAGGCGGCGGTCGCTGCGGTCTGCGCACGGGTGCTGTCGGCCATGAGCCGCTCCTGCCTTGCGGGGACAACCGGAGTAAAGGTTTAGCCGCATACCTTTGCCGTCCGGGGGGCTCAGCGCAAGACCCGTGCGTAAATGACTGGTTACGAGGCGACGGGGTGACGAGATGCGGCCGGCGGGCTGGACCGGGCCCATCCGGCCATGATCGACCAGGCGGGAATGTGACGACAGGCCCTAGCGGACCGGCCCGGCCAGGAAGCCGCGCAGCAGTGCCGCGGTGCCGCAGCAGTGCTCCCGCATCACCTCGCGGGCCCCGTCCGCGTCGCCCTCCAACACCGCCTCCACCAGCGCGGCGTGCTGCGCCTGCGAGTGCTCCAGGTTCCGTACCAGCAGCGGGATGCAGTCCAGCAGGTCGTTGACGCCGGCCCGGACCGCGGCGTACTGGGCGGCCAGCGACGGCGACCCGGACAGCTCCGCCAGGGTCAGGTGGAGCAGCGTGTCGCGCCGGCGGTAGTCGGCCAGCGGCGCGTCCTGGGTCGCGGCCAGCGCCTCGCGCAGCCGCTTCGCCTGTGCGTCCGACAGTCCGTGCGCCGCGCACAGCCCGGCCGCGCCGACCTCCAGCACCTCCCGGAAGCGGAGGATGTCCTCCACGTCGGTCTTGCCGATCCGGCGCCGCAGCTCCGCCTCGCCCGGGTTCTCGGTGCGCGCCCGTACGAAGGTCCCGCCGTACCGGCCGCGCCGGCTTTCCACCAATCCCTCGTCCTGGAGGACCTTCAGCACCTCGCGCAGGGTGACCCGGCTGATCTGGAGTCGCTCCGCCAACTCCCGCTCGGCCGGCAGCCGTTCGCCCTGCGGGACCAGCCCGAGCCGGACGATCTGGAGTATCTGCTCCAGCGCCTCTTCGAAACCGTTGCCCGCCCGGACCGGCCGCAGCACCGGCGCCAGCCGATCGGCCGCACCGTCCATCTGAACCCCTTCCCAATCAATGGTTCGTGTGCCTACCTTATGACCTCCGGATGCACCGACAGGAGGCACCACCGTGGCAGACCGCAGGCCCCCGCTCTCCGTAGAGGAGCTCAGCGTCCTCGTCGACAACGGGGAGATCGACACTGTCGTCCTCGCCTTCACCGATATGCAAGGCAGGCTCCAGGGCAAGCGGTTCGCCGCCCGCTACTTCCTCGACACCGTCCTCGAACACGGTACGGAGGGCTGTAACTACCTCCTCGCCGTCGACGTCGACCTGAACACCGTCGACGGTTACGCGATGTCCTCCTGGGAACGCGGCTACGGCGACTTCGCCATGCACGGCGACCCCGCCACCCTCCGCCGCACCCCCTGGAATCCCGGCACCGCCCTGATCACCGCCGATCTCGCCTGGCACGACGGCTCCCCGGTCGTCGCCTCCCCCCGGCAGGTCCTCCGCCGCCAGCTCGACCGGCTGGCCGAGCGCGGCTGGCGCGCGTACGCCGGCACCGAGCTGGAGTTCATGGTCTTCAAGGACACCTACGAGGACGCCTGGTCACGCGGCTACCGCCAGATGACCCCGGCCAACCAGTACAACGCCGACTACTCCGTCCTGGGCACCGGCCGCGTCGAACCCCTGCTGCGCCGGATCCGCAACGAGATGGGCGCGGCCGGGATGACCGTCGAGTCCGCCAAGGGCGAGTGCAACCTCGGCCAGCACGAGATCGTGTTCGTCTACGACGAGGCGCTCACCACCTGCGACCAGCACAGCATCTACAAGACCGGCGCCAAGGAGATCGCCGCCCAGGAGGGCACGGCGCTCACCTTCATGGCCAAGTACGACGAGCGCGAGGGCAACTCCTGTCACATCCACCTCTCGCTCCAGGACGAGCAGGGCCGGCCGGTGCTGGCCGACGACAGCGGCCCCTACGGCATGTCGCAGACCATGCGGCACTTCCTCGCCGGCCAACTCGCCGCGATGCGCGACTTCACGCTCCTCTACGCCCCCAACATCAACTCCTACAAGCGGTTCCGCCCCGGCTCCTTCGCGCCCACCGCCGTCGCCTGGGGCCCGGACAACCGCACCTGCGCCCTGCGGGTGGTCGGCCACGGCCGCTCGCACCGCCTGGAGAACCGCCTGCCCGGCGGCGACGTGAACCCCTACCTCGCGGTCGCCGGCATGGTCGCGGCCGGCCTGTACGGCATCGAGCACGAGCTCGAACTCCCTGACGCCACCACCGGAAACGCCTACAGGGGCGGCGCCGCGCACGTCCCCACCACCCTCCGCGAGGCCGCCGAGCTGTGGGAGCACAGCCCGATCGCCCGCGCGGCCTTCGGCGACGAGGTCGTCGACCACTACCGCCACATGGCCCGCGTCGAACAGGACGCCTACGACGCCGCCGTCACGGACTGGGAGCGCTTCCGCTCCTTCGAGCGCATGTAAGGAACGCCCGTGCTGCAAGAGCTGACCATCCTCAACCCGGCGACCGAGGAGGTGGTGGCCACCGTCCCCACCACCTCGCCCGCCGAGGTCGACGCGGCCGTCCGCCGGGCCACCGCGGCCCAGGAAGCCTGGGCCGCGGTGGCCCCCGGCGACCGGGCCCGCCTGCTGCGCCGGTTCGCCGACGTCGTCGACGCCCAGATCGAGCCGCTGGCCCAGCTGGAGCTGCGCGAGGCCGGCCACCCCCTGGGCAACGGCCGCTGGGAGGCCGGCAACGTCCGCGACCTGCTGCACTACGCCGCCGGGGGAGTGGAGCGCCTGACCGGCACCCAGATCCCGGTGGCCGGCGGCCTGAACATCACCCTCCAGGAACCGCTCGGCGTGGTCGCCGTCATCGCCCCCTGGAACTTTCCGATGCCGATCGCCGCCTGGGGCACCGCCCCCGCCCTCGCGGCCGGCAACGCCGTCCTCCTCAAGCCCGCCGAGACCACCCCGCTCACCGCGCTCCGGCTCGCCGAACTCGCCCTGGAGGCCGGGCTCCCCGAGGGCCTCTTTCAGGTCCTGCCCGGCGAGGGACCGGTCACCGGCAGCGCGCTGGTCGACCACCCCGGCGTCGCCAAGGTCGTCTTCACCGGCTCCACTGCCACCGGCCGCCGGATCGCCGCCCAGTGCGCCGCGCAGACCAAACGGCTCACCCTCGAACTCGGCGGCAAGAGCCCCAACATCGTCTTCGCCGACGCCGACGTCGAGGCCGCCGCGGCCGCAACCCCCGGCTCCTTCCTCGACAACGCCGGCCAGGACTGCTGCGCCCGCAGCCGCATCCTCGTCCAGCGCAGCGTCTACGACCGCTTCATGGAGCTGCTGGAACCCGCCGTCAAGGCGTTCACGGTCGGCGACCCGGCCGATCCGGCCACCCAGATGGGCCCGCTGATCTCCGCCGCCCAGCGCGACCGGGTCCGCTCCTACGTCCCCGAGGACGCACCGGCCGCCATCCGCGGAGAGGCCCCGTCCGGCAAGGGCTTCTGGTACCCGGCCACCGTCCTGGAAGCCCGCCCCGAGGACCGCACCGCCGTCGAGGAGATCTTCGGCCCGGTCGCCGTCGTCCTCCCCTTCGAGGACGAGGCCGAGGCGATCCGGCTCGCCAACGCCACCGACTACGGCCTCTCCGGCTCGCTGTGGACCCGTGACGTCGGCCGGGCACTGCGCGTCTCGCGCGCCGTCGCGGCCGGCAACCTCTCCGTCAACTCCCACAGCAGCGTGCGCTACTGGACCCCGTTCGGCGGATTCAAGCAGTCCGGACTCGGCCGCGAGCTCGGCCCGGACGCGCTGGCCGCCTTCACCGAGACCAAGAACGTCTTCATCGCCACCGAGCCGGCCGGCTCGTGACCCGCACCGCAACCAGCACCGCCATCACCCACGAGGAGAGCAAGTGACCGACCAGACCGCCGTGTGCCGCCGCCTCGTCGGCCGTACCGCCGTGATCACCGGAGCCGGCAGCGGCATCGGCCTGGCCACCGCCCGCCGACTGGCCTCCGAAGGCGCCGACGTCGTCTGCGCCGACATCGACGAGACGGCCGGCAAGGCCGCCGCCGAAGAGGTCGGCGGCACCTTCGTCCAGGTCGACGTCACCGACGCGGAACAGGTCGAGGCGCTCTACAAGACCGCCTTCGACACCTACGGCTCGGTGGACATCGCCTTCAACAACGCCGGGATCTCGCCGCCCGACGACGACTCGATCCTCACCACCGGACTCGACGCCTGGAAGCGCGTCCAGGAGGTCAACCTCACCTCCGTCTACCTCTGCTGCAAGCACGCCCTGCCCTACATGCAGCGCCAGTTCGAGCAGACCGGGCGCGGCGGCTCCATCATCAACACCGCGTCCTTCGTGGCCGTGATGGGCGCCGCCACCTCGCAGATCAGCTACACCGCCTCCAAGGGCGGCGTGCTGGCCATGTCCCGCGAACTGGGCGTGCAGTTCGCCCGCGAGGGCATCCGCGTCAACGCGCTCTGCCCGGGGCCGGTCAACACCCCGCTGCTCAAGGAGCTGTTCGCCAAGGACCCCGAGCGCGCCGCGCGCCGCCTGGTGCACGTCCCGGTCGGCCGGTTCGCCGAGCCCGAGGAGATCGCGTCCGCGGTCGCCTTCCTCGCCAGCGACGACTCCTCGTTCGTCAACGCCGCCGAATTCCTCGTCGACGGAGGCATCGCCGGCGCCTACGTCACCCCCCTGTAGCCGCCCTGTAGTCTCCATGATCAACATCGGGACCGGCGCCTCCGCGTGCCGGTCCCGGCGTGCTTCCCCCCTTGACCACGGAGGACACATGACCGCACCCACCAGACGGCTGCTCGCCCTGGGTCTGGCCGGCACCGCCGCGCTCGCCGCCCTCACGGCCACCGCGCCGGCCACCGCCGCCACCCCCACCAAGGCCCCGGCCCGCGCCCACTGCCCGCAGCTCTCCAAGGACATCCCCTGGTACGGCGACAACCGCGCCAAGCTCCAGAAGATGATCGACGAGCGCGGCAGCTGTTCGGGACGCCACGACGGGCCCCGCCCGGTCGCGGCCTTCGACTGGGACAACACCGTCGTCAAGAACGACATCTCCGACGCCACCCTGGCCTGGATGGTCAAGCACGACAAGGTGCCCCGGCCCAAGAGCTGGCGGGACACCAGCCCCTGGCTCACCGCCGCCGCCGACCGGGCGCTGACCCGGGCCTGCGGCCCCGGCACCCCCGGCCGCCCGCTGCCGACCTCCCGCAACACCGCCTGCGCCGACGAGCTCATGGAGATCCGCGGCGAGGCGAAGACCATGAGCGGCGCCCCGGCCTTCGCCGGCGAGTGGAACCACCGCCACACGGTCCCCGAATACGCCTGGGTCCCCCAGCTGTTCGCCGGCCTGAAGCCCGCCACCCTCACCGCCTACGCCAAGCGGGCCCGCGCCGAGAACCTCGCCGCGCCGATCGGCACCGTGCAGACCGTGGGCACCCACAAGCTGGCCGGCTACATCCGCTACTACGACCAGCAGAAGGACCTGATCCGCACCCTCAAGGCGGCCGGCTTCGACGTCTACATCGTCTCCGCGTCGTCGGAGACCGTCGCCGAGGTGTGGTCCGGCGGCGTCGGAGTGGACGCCCGGCACACCATCGGCATACGGAACCGCGTCCGCGACGGCCGTCTCACCACCACCATCGCCGGCTGCGGCGACGTCAAGGACGGCCCCGGCGCGGTCATCCCGTACGTCGACGGCAAGCGCTGCTGGATCAACCAGGAGATCTACGGGATCAAGGGCGCCGAGGCATGGCGCAAGCAGGACCCCGCGCACCGCATCGCCCTGGGCGGCGGCGACGCCAACACCGACGTCACCTTCGTCAACGACGCCACCGGCGCCCACCTGGCCATCAACCGCAACAAGGACGAGTTGATGTGCCGTGGCTACGACAACGCCGACGGCCGCTGGGTGGTCAACCCGATGTTCCTCGACCCGCTGCCCCGCAAGTCCGGCGCCTACCCCTGCGCAACCAAGGGCTACACCAACACCGACGGCACCCTCGGCCCGGTCCGCCGTCCCGACGGCACCGTCGTCGCCGACCAGCAGGACCGGATCCACGGCTGACCCGGACCACCAACCGGCCGGGCGGGGGCCGCACCGCCGACCTGTGACACCGTTACAGGAAGGTGTGGCCCTCGCCCCGGTACGTCGGCACCGTTCCCACCACCCGGCCCCCCTCGATCAGGTGCAGCTCCGCGAACCGCTCGCACAGCTCCCCGGCCTTGGCGTGCCGGAACCACACCTTGTCGCCGACCGCCAGCCCGTCCGCCGCCGCCCCCAGCAGCGGCGTCTGCACCTCGCCCGGCCCCTCCTGCGGGTCGTAGCGCAGCCCCGCCGGCAGATACGGCTCCGGCAGCCGGTCCGCACCGGCCACCCCCGACGCCGGATAGCCACCGCCCAGCACCGTGACGACACCGGGCCCCGGCCGGCGCACCACCGGCTGCGCGAACAGCGCCGCCGGACGCCCGCGGAACGAGCGGAAGTTGTCGAACAGCCGCGGCACGTACAACCCCGAACCGGCCGCTATCTCGGTCACCGCCGCCTCCGCCGCGGTGTGCTGCACGCTCCCCGTCCCGCCGCCGTTGACGAACTCCAGTCGCGGCGCCACGGCCCGCACCGCCCGCACGGCCTCCCAGCGCCGCTGCGCCAGCTCCTTCCGGGCCGCCGCCTGCATCAACCGGATGGTCCGCGAGAACACCGGCTTCCCGGCGACCTCGTCGCCCACCCCCGCCACGTGCCCCTCGTAGGCCATCAGCCCCACCAGCCGGAACCCGGGGCGCCGGACCACGGTCCGGGCCAGCGCGGCGAGCGCCTGCGGATCCCGCAGCGGCGACCGCCGGGCCCCGACCCGGACCTTCCCGCCCAGCAGCCGGTACGAGGTGTCCAGTTCCAAGCAGACGCGGAGCTCCTCGCCGCGGCCCGGACCGGCCGGGCGCGCGGCGTCGATCAGGTCCAGCTGCGCGGGGTCGTCGATCATCACCGTCACCGCCGCCGCGAGCTTGGCGTCCCCGGCCAGCTCGGCGAAGCCGGCCCGGTCCGCCGACGGGTACGCCAGCAGCACGTCCGGGAAGCCCGACCGCGCCAGCCACAGCGACTCGGCGAGCGTGAAGCTCATGATCCCCGCGAAGCCGTCGCGCGCCAGCACCCGCTCCAACAGCGCTCGGCAGCGCACCGATTTGCTCGCCACCCGGATCGGCTTCCCCTTCGAACGGCGCACCAGATCGGCGGCGTTGGCGTCGAAGGCCGCCAGATCGACGACGGCCAACGGCGCATCGAGAGGGGCGGTGGCCCGGTCGTAACAGGCTTTGTCGGCATACGCGGCGGCGGGGTGCTGGGACATGGCCCGCAGCCTGCCAGACACCGCTACCACTGGGTAGGGGGACGAACCACGCCGGAAGTGACGCCGGAGCGTCCAGGGGTTGGAGCGGCGGCCGGGCCAGCCCTTACAGTGGCTCGACACCGCAACCAGCAGGTCAGCGGCGTGATGTCCGGATACGAACCACCCTGCCCCGATTGCTTGTCGGGTCCGGGGCACACCGTGCGAGGGGGAGCGCTGGTGAGCGCCGACGCCGATTACGCCGATGCTCCACGCATCCCACCCATACCCCCGCGACCGCCGCACCGTCCCGCCGAGCCGCCCGCCGACGAGGACCCCAAGACCACCATCCTGCGCCCGGTCCCCGCCGACCCCACCATCCCTCCGCCCGCGGCCCCGGCCCCGCCGTCCGCCCCGCCCCCGGCCGCCCGGCAGCCGCTCCCCGCCGAGTCCGCCCCGGCCCCCACGGCCCCGGCCCCCACAGCCCCGGCCCCCACGCCACCGGCCGCGCCGCCGCCCCCCTCCGCCCCGCCCGCGGCCCCCACCGCACCACCGGCCCCCACCGCCCCGCCCCGCCCGTCGGCCCCGCCGACCGCCCCGCCCCGCCCGCGCACCGAGTCGCCCACCGCCGCGCCGCCGCCCACCGGCGCCCCCCGGTCGTTCCGCGACACCGCGGCCTTCCACCTGGCCAACAGCGCCGCCCTGTGGGACGAGGCGGGCGACCGCCCCGCGAGCCCCCCGCCGCCGCCCGCCCCCGAGCCCCCACCCGCCCCGGCCTGGCCGCCAACTCCCGCCCACCCCACGGGAGTCGAGCCCGCCCCGCGCCGCTCGCTGGCCGACCGACTGCCCAGCACCCGGGTCGTCGCCGCGGCCGCCAGCCTGGTCCTCGGCATCGGCCTCATGGCCGGCGCGGCGGCCGGCAGCTGGCTCACCGACGCCCCCGCCAAGGGCACCCCGACGCCCGAGGCCGCCTTCGCCAAGGGCCAGGACGCCTGGCGCAACACCCCCGTCGACACCCTCTTCCCGCGCACCGTCGAGGGACTGGCCGCCGGCCCCGGCGGCGCCGACCGCACCTGGATCCGCATCGCCGTCGCCCCCGACAGCGACTGCGCCACCACCTACGAGGGCCCGCTCGCCAAGGAACTCGCCCCGGCCGGCTGCGCCCGCCTGCTGCGCGCCACCTACGTCGACGCCACCCGCGCCGGCGTCATCACCGTCGGCGCCCAGACCACCAAGGCCGACCGGGCCGGGATGATGGACCTCAACGCCCGCTTCAGCACCAAGGACCTGGCCAACCGCAAGACCCTGATGCCCCTGCCGCTGGCGGCCAGGGGCACCCTGGCCGAGGACTTCGGCCCCGCCCAGCGCGCCAGCTGGACCGTGCGGATACTCACCGACATCCCGGTCGTGATCTACGCCGTCTCCGGTTTCGCCGACGGCCGCGAGATCACCGACCCGCAGCCCGCCGACGCCGCGGTCCAGCCCGGCGTCACCACCGCCCCCGCCGAATCCGGACTCGGCCACGACGCCAAGGGCCTGGCGGACAAGGTCACCGCGACCTTCCGCACGGCGTCCGGCATCCCCGCGCAGCCCACGGAGGTAGCGCCATGATCAAGTCCGCTCTGCGGGCCGCGACCGTCGCCCTGACCTCCGCCGCACTGGCCGTCCTGCCCTCACTGCCCGCCCACGCGGACGCCATCCGCGCCCAGCAGTGGGGCCTTCAGGCCATCCACGCCCAGGACGCCTGGCAGACCACCAAGGGCGCCGGGACCACCGTCGCCGTCCTGGACACCGGTGTGGACGCGAACCACCCCGACCTCAAGGGCCAGGTGCTGCCCGAGAAGGACCTGATCGGCTTCGGCGCCCGCCCCGGCGACGACACCTGGGCCCAGCACGGCACCGGCATGGCCAGCGTCATCGCAGGCCACGGCCACGGCGCCGGCGGCTCCGACGGCATCCTCGGCGTCGCCCCCGAGGCCAAGATCCTGCCGATCCGGGTGATCCTGGAGGACCACGACCCCGACCGCCGGCGGGCCCGCGACGAGAAGCCCGGCGCCCTCGCCGACGGCATCCGCTGGGCCGCCGACCACGGCGCCGACGTGATCAACATGTCCCTCGGCGACGACAGCGAGACCGCCCACCCCGACCCCCGCGAGGACGCCGCCATCCAGTACGCCCTCAACAAGGGCATCCCCGTGGTCGCCTCGGCCGGCAACGGCGGCCAGAAGGGCGACCACGTCTCGTACCCCGCCGCCTATCCCGGCGTCATCGCCGCCACCGCCGTCACCCACCTGGACGCCCGCGCCTCCTTCTCCACCCGCCACTGGTACGCCACGGTCTCCGCCCCCGGCTACGACATCCTCATGGCCGACCACGGCACCGGCTACGTCTCCGGCCTGGGCACCAGCCCCGCCGCCGCCTTCGTCTCCGGCGCCATCGCCCTGGTCCGCTCCGCCCACCGCGACCTCAGCCCCGCCCAGATCCGCACCCTGCTCACCAGCACCGCCCAGCACCGCCCCCAGGGCGGCCGCGACGACGACTTCGGCGCCGGCCTCATCGACCCCGCCGCCGCCCTCAAAGCCGCCGCGAACCTCACCCCCACCCCCCAGAAACCGGCCCCCGTCGCCTACCCCCACCGCTACTTCGGCCCCGGCCCCGTCACCGACCCCGCCGACGACACCCCCGTCAACTGGCTCCCCTGGACCCTCGGCGCCACCGGCCTGGCCCTCACCACAGCCGCCGTCTTCATCTGGCGGCGGTCCACGGGGGTGGGTTGACCTCCCACGTTGTCGGCCGTCCCGCCGTAGGGGTTCGCGTTTTGCGCCTAACGGCGCGGGGTTTGCTCGTACGTTGCCGCTGCGCGGGGCTGGCTCGTACGTTGCCGGGTGCGGCGTCGTTTCGCCTGCGGCGGGCGGGTCCGCTGCGCGGGGCTGTTGGGTGCGGTGCCGGGTCTGTGGGGCTGGGGTGTGCCGGACTGCTTCGCTT
>NZ_JBHVQS010000098.1:0-19409 GCF_042886435.1 Streptomyces sp. NPDC058000 | reverse complement strand
GTGCCGGACGTAAAGCGAAGCAGTCCGGCACACCCCAGCCCCACAGCCCCGGCACCGCGGCCGAACAGCCCGCGCAGCGGACCCGGCCCGCCGCAGGCGACACGGCGCCGCACCCGGCAACGTACGAGCGGTTCGCGCCGCCAGGCGCAACGGCGAGCAACCCCTACGGCGGGGCGGCCGACAACGTGCGGGGCCCACCCGAGCGCGGCCCGGCGATGACGTTCCGGAACCAGTGGAACGACGCCTTCGGCGTTCGTCGGAGGGTCGTGTAGTCGACGTGCACCAGCCCGAACCGCTGGCGGAACCCCTCCGCCCACTCGAAGTTGTCCAGCAGGGACCATACGAAGTAGCCCCGGACATCGACCCCGGCGTCCATCGCCGTCCGCAGCGCCCGTAGGTGCCCGTCCAGGAAGGCGATCCGCTCGGGGTCCTCGATCCCGTCGTACGCGCAGCCGTTCTCCGTGATCATCACCGGCGGCAGGCTGGCCCCGTACCGCTCGTGGAAGGCCACTAGCAGTTCGGTGAGGGCTTCGGGGACCACCGGCCAGCCGAAGCCGGTTCGTGGGTGCCCTTGGATCTCCCGCGGTGCGAACGGCAGCCCGGGCGGTAGCCGGACCCCGGAGAAGTCCGCCCCGGTGGTCGCCGGCTCCGGCGCCCCGACCTGCGTCGGCTGGTAGTAGTTGATGCCGTACCAGTCCAGCGGCGCGGAGATGGTCTTGAGGTCGTCGGCGACCGGGCCGGGGAGCAGTGCGGCGATCCCTTCGTCCGGGTAGCGGCCCAGCAGGATCGGTTCGGCGAAGAGCCGGTTGAGCAGCAGGTCGTAGAAGTCGGCGGCCTCGGTGTCGGCGGGGGAGTCGGACGCCGGCCAGGTCGGGCCGTGCGAGTTGGCGATTCCGATGCCGGTGGCGCCGCGGGCGCGCAGGGCCTGGACGGCGAGGCCGTGGCCCAGCAGTTGGTGGTGGGCGGCGGGCAGCGCGTCGAAGAGCAGATGCCGGCCGGGCGCGTGCTGGCCCAGGCCGTAGCCCAGCAGGGTCAGCTCGGCCGGTTCGTTGAGGGTGATCCAGTGCGCCACCCGGTCACCGAGCCGGGCCGCCACCGTGTCCGCGTACGCCGCGAAGTGCTCGGCGGTCTCCCGGACGAGCCAGCCGCCGGCCGCCTCCAGGTGCTGTGGGGTGTCCCAGTGGAACAGTGTCGGCACCGGTGCGATCCCGGCCTCCAGCAGGGCGTCCACCAGCCGGTCGTAGAAGTCCAGCCCCGCCTCGTTGACCGCCCCACGGCCCTCGGGCACCACGCGTGGCCAGGCCACCGAGAAGCGGTACGCGCCGACGCCCAGCTCCTTGAGCAGCGCCACGTCCTCCCGGTAGCGGTGGTAGTGGTCGGTCGTCACCCGGGGGGTCGAGCCGTCCTTGATCCGCTCGGCCTCGGCCGCGAACACGTCCCAGGCGGAGGGCCCGCGCCCGTCCTCGTCCACCGCGCCCTCGATCTGGGCGGCGGAGGTGGACACCCCCCACAGGAAATCCCGGGGGAAGCGGGGTGGTGCGGTCGATGAGGCAGGTGGAGACGCAAGTGAAGAGGCGGGCGGGGGCGCGGACTCCGGTGTCATGGCTCGGGATCCTGGTAACCGGTGGTAACGGTGTCAAGGGGATGGGCGGTCAAGTGGCCTGTGGGGCAAGGGGGTTGGGGTCGGGAGTGCGGCCCCGGTGGCTCTACGCCCCCTCCTTCAGCACTCTTGTGATCAGTTCGCGTTGGTCGTCGGTGAGGTCGGGGTCGGTGCAGTAGGCGGTCTTGTCGTCGACGGTGAGGGCGTAGCGGAAACCGTCGGGGACGCCGGTGGGCGGGGCGGTGTGGGCGGTGGCCAGGGCGCGGTCGGCGAGGGTGTGCCAGTCGGTGGCGTCGGTGCGGTCGGCGGTGTCGATCTCGGCGTGGCGCTCGATGCCGGCGAAGCCGCCGGTGCGGCGGATGTGGATGCGCATGGGGGGCTTCTACCCGGTGGGGCCGGAGTAGTCGACCGGGGAGGGCGGGGGACACCCGGGAGGGCGGGAGCGGCGGTGGGTGCCGTTCCCGCCCGGGGGCGTCGGCGGGGTTACTTGCCGCTGATGCCGACCGTGGACCATGCCTTGACCACGGCCTCGTGCTCGGCGCCCGACGCGCCGTAGCGGGTCTGGGCGGCCTGCACGGTGAGGTGGGCGAAGTCGGCGAACTGGGCGTTCTTGGTCAGGTGGCCGCCGGTCAGGACGTCGTACCAGATCTGGCCGGCGTGCTCCCACGCCTTGCCGCCCAGCGCGCTGGCGACGAGGTAGAAGGCGTGGTTGGGGATGCCGGAGTTCAGGTGGACGCCGCCGTTGTCGTCGGTGGTCTGGACGTAGCCGGCCATCGTGGCGGGCTGCGGGTCCTTGCCGAGCTGGGGGTCGTCGTAGGCGGTGCCGGGGGCCTTCATCGAACGCAGGCCCTGCCCGTGCACGCCCGGGGCGAGCAGGTCCGCGCCGATCAGCCAGTCGGCCTGGTCGGTGGTCTGGCCCAGCGCGTACTGCTTGATCAGGGAGCCGAAGACGTCGGAGACGGACTCGTTGAGGGCGCCGGACTGGCCCTGGTAGTCGAGGTTGGCGGTGTACTGGGTGACGCCGTGGGTGAGTTCGTGGCCGATGACGTCGACGGGGATGGTGAAGTCCCGGAAGAGCGTGCCGTCGCCGTCGCCGAAGACCATCCGCTGGCCGTCCCAGAAGGCGTTGTCGTACTTCTCGCCGTAGTGGACGGTGGCGTCGAGCGGGAGGCCGTTGCCGTCGATGGACTTGCGGCCGTAGACCTTCAGGTAGAGCTCGAAGGTGGCGCCGAGGCCGGCCTGCGCGCGGTTGACGGAGGCGTCCTTGGAGGGGCCGTCGGACTCGGAGTGGACCTTGGTGCCGGGGAGGTCCTGCTGGTGGCCGGCGTCGTAGATGGTCCGGTTCGGCTTGTCGGCGGCGGCCCGGGGCTCTTGTGGGGCGAGGACCTGGGCGGCCAGGTCGGTGCGGCGGGTGCGGTGGAGGGCGTCGTGCTCCAGGGTGCGGCGGGCGGGCTCGTGCCGGGCCGGGTCGTCGGACTC
Source organism: Streptomyces sp. NPDC058000 (assembly GCF_042886435.1). NCBI lineage: Bacteria > Bacillati > Actinomycetota > Actinomycetes > Kitasatosporales > Streptomycetaceae > Streptomyces > Streptomyces sp. NPDC058000. The sequence goes on along the minus strand of NZ_JBHVQS010000098.1, from coordinate 16,330 downwards.
GGCGAGCTTGCCGAGGATGTGCGGCGGCACGATCGTGCAGAAAACAGGGGTCGTGGGGGCGGGTGCGGTGCGCGGCTGGGTCACGGTTTCCTTCATGGCTAAAACGGTGGCACTGTGTAATGCGTCTGTCACTGGCGGCGGCCGAAGTTCCCGAAAACGTGTGGTTGGTCGCATTTTCGCCCCTACGTCCAGGCGGTCCCGCATACTGATACGCGACTGCGGATCTTCGGTGCCTCGGCTAACGTGCTGCCCATCATGCGTTTCGGGCTGCTTCTCCTTAGCTGCCGCGGCGAGGGCCTGTAGTCGTAGGCCGACCCCCTCCCCGCGGGATTTGGTGCTGCGTTCGACCGTCGGCCGTCACACGGATCTCCCCGAGGAGCCCTACGCAATGTCGCAGCCTGTCGGCCGCCCCACTCCGATCACCAACGCCACCCACGCGCAAGCGCTGTCCGGGATGCCGATCCACAAGTACCGCCCGTTCGAGGCCGTGGACCTGGCCGACCGCACCTGGCCGGAGAAGCGGATCACCAAGGCACCCCGGTGGCTCTCCACCGACCTGCGCGACGGCAACCAGGCACTGATCGACCCGATGTCGCCGGCCCGCAAGCGCGAGATGTTCGACCTGCTGGTACGCCTGGGCTACAAGGAGATCGAGGTCGGCTTCCCGTCGTCCGGCGAGACGGACTTCGCGTTCGTCCGGTCGATCATCGAAGAGGGCGCGATCCCGGATGACGTCACGATCTCCGTGCTGACGCAGGCCCGCGAGGAGCTGATCGAGCGCACCGTCGAATCGCTGGTCGGTGCGCGGCGGGCCACCGTCCACCTCTACAACGCGACCGCCCCCACCTTCCGCCGGGTCGTCTTCCGCGGCTCGAAGGAGCAGGTCAAGCAGATCGCGGTGGACGGCACCCGGCTGGTGATGGAGTACGCCGACAAACTGCTGGGCGACGAGACGGTCTTCGGCTACCAGTACAGCCCGGAGATCTTCACCGACACCGAGCTGGACTTCGCGCTGGAGGTCTGCGAGGCGGTGATGGACGTCTGGCAGCCCGAGGCGGGCCGCGAGATCATCCTCAACCTGCCGGCCACCGTGGAGCGTTCGACTCCCAGCACGCACGCCGACCGGTTCGAGTGGATGTCGCGCCACCTGACCCGGCGTGAGTTCGTCTGCCTGTCCACGCACCCGCACAACGACCGCGGCACCGCCGTCGCCGCCGCCGAACTCGCCGTGATGGCCGGTGCCGACCGCGTCGAGGGCTGCCTGTTCGGCCAGGGCGAGCGGACCGGCAACGTCGACCTGGTGACGCTGGGCATGAACCTCTTCTCCCAGGGCGTCGACCCGCAGATCGACTTCTCGCAGATCGACGAGATCCGCCGCACCAGCGAGTACTGCAACCAGATGGAGGTCCACCCGCGCCACCCCTACGCGGGCGACCTGGTCTACACCGCCTTCTCCGGCTCCCACCAGGACGCCATCAAGAAGGGCTTCGACGCGCTTGAGGCCGATGCCGCCGCCCAGGGCAGGACCGTCGACGACATCGAGTGGGCGGTGCCGTACCTGCCGATCGACCCCAAGGACGTGGGGCGTTCGTACGAGGCGGTCATTCGGGTCAACTCGCAGTCCGGCAAGGGCGGTATCGCCTACGTCCTGAAGAACGACCACAAGCTGGACCTCCCGCGCCGGATGCAGATCGAGTTCTCCCGGATCATCCAGGAGAAGACCGACGCCGAGGGCGGCGAGGTCACGCCGAAGGACATCTGGGGCACCTTCCAGGACGAGTACCTGCCCAACCCGCAGAACCCGTGGGGCCGCATCCAGGTCAGGGCCGGGCAGACCACCACCGACAAGGACGGCGTCGACACCCTCACCGTCGAGGCCGAGGTGGACGGCGCCGAGACCGTTCTGACGGGCTCCGGCAACGGTCCGATCTCCGCGTTCTTCGACGCGCTCCAGGGCCTGGGCATCGACGCCCGCCTGCTGGACTACCAGGAGCACACCATGAGCGAGGGCGCCTCCGCGCAGGCCGCCTCGTACATCGAGTGCGTCATCGACGGCAAGGTGCTGTGGGGCATCGGCATCGACGCCAACACCACCCGCGCCTCCCTCAAGGCCGTGGTTTCCGCCGTCAACCGCGCGGCGCGCTGACCCCGGTCGCGTCACCTTCCGCCCGGCCCCGCCGCTCCGCACCCCGGAGCGGCGGGGCCGGGCGCGTCCCGTACACATTCCGTACGCATCCCCGCCGGCATCCGGCCAGCCGCCCGACCGTTGTCCGATACGAGGTGCTGACGGCGCATCACCAATGTGGCTAACATCACGTAACGAACGGCGACGGGGCCGATGGGAGCTCCTCCCATGCCCTTGAGGTCGTGGGGGAATGACGGAGGGCTGACGTGATGCGCAACGTATGTGTGGTGGGGGTGCGCACCTCGTGGCGGACCGTCGCCGACGGCGAGTTCTTCTGCCCCGACTGCGGCGGCGACCGCAACTACCTCCGCCGCACCGGCCGGCGCCGCCTCCTCGTCCTCGGCGTCCCCGTCCTGGCCCGCGGCGACGCCGGCCCGGTCCTCGAATGCTCGGCCTGCCGGGGCCACTTCGGGCTGGACGCCCTCGACCACCCCACCACCGTCCGGCTCTCCACGATGCTCCGGGACGCCGTCCACACCCTGACCCTGGCGCTGCTGGCGGCCGGCGGCACGGCCTCCCGCACGGTCCGCGACGCCGCGGTCACCGCCGTCCGCGCGGCCGGCTCCGCCGACTGCACCGAGGACCAACTGCTCACCCTGCTCGCCGCGCTCGCCGCCGACACCGGCCGGCTGACCGGCACCTACGAGGCGGCCACCGGCGGTCACTGCGGACACCAGGGCCTCGACCCGTGCGGCACCGCGCTGGCCATAGAGCTCCACGAGGCGCTGGAGCCGCTGGCGCCGCATCTCGCCCCCGCCGGGCGGGAGTCGCTGCTCCTCCAGGGCGCCCGGATCGCCCTCGCCGACGGCCCCTGCACCCCCGCCGAACGCGAGGCGCTCAGCACCGCCGGCGCCGCCCTGATGCTCCGCCCGGAGGACATCGACCGGCTGCTGGCCGCGGCGGCCCGCTCGTCGCGCTACCGCGGCTAGGGCCGGTCCGAAGACCCCGGCCCGCGGCCAGGGATCGCGCCCGAAGACTCCGGCCCGCGGCGGCGCCCCGCCCCCAGGCGCCGCCCGGCACGAGGACGGCCCCGCCACCGGACGGAACCGGTGGCGGGGCCGCATGCGTCTCGGACGCTCCTCGCGCGTCCCCCGTGTGGTGCGCGCTGCGCCTCAGGCCGTCAGTCGCACCGGCAGGCTCGCCAGCCCGCCCGAGATGAACCCGCTCGTCGGATGCAACTCCTCGGCGGGAACGGCCAGTTGGAGGTCAGGGAACCTCTCGAAGAGGGCCGGCAGCGCGGTCCGCGCCTCCAGTCGGGCCAGCGGCGCACCGATGCAGTGGTGCACCCCGTGCCCGAACGCCAGGTGCTCCTGGCTCGCCCGCTGGATGTCGAACGTGGCGGCGTCCGCGCCGTGCTGCTCGCGGTCCCGGCCGGCCGCCGCGTACATCGGCAGCAGCGCCTCGCCCTTGCGGATCACCTCGCCGTGCGGCAGCTCGACGTCCTCCACCGCGAACCGCAGCGGCAGGCTCGCGATACTCGGCGACCAGCGCAGCGTCTCCTCGATGACGTCGTTCCACGACGCCTCGCCGTCCCGCACCAGCTTCAACTGCTCGGGGTGGGTCAGCAGGGCGTACACCGCGTTCCCCAGCAGGTCCACGGTGGTCTCGTGGCCGGCGCCGATGACCAGCAGCAGGGTGTCCCGCAGCTCCTGCTCGGTCATCCCCTGGCCCTCGTCGTCCCGGGCCGCGACCAGCAGGCTGGTCAGGTCGTCCGCGGGCTCCGCGCGCTTGGCCGCGACCAGCGAACCGAGCAGCTCGTCGACCGACACCCAGGTCGCGGCGGCCTGCTCCGGGGTGGCCGTGGTGTCCATGATCTCCGAGACGATCCGGGCCAGTTCGAGCCGCGGCGCACCCTCCGGGTAGCCGAACAACTCGCAGATCACCTGCATGGGGAGCGGGTGGCCGAAGGACTCCCGCAGGTCGATGACCTCGCCGGCCGGGCGCGCCGCCAGCCCGTCGAGTAAGTCGTGGGTGATCTGCTCCACCCGCGGCACCATGGCGTCCGTCCGGCGCGCGGTGAACGCCGGGGCGATCAGCTTCCGCAGCCGCCGGTGGTCGGGACCGTAGGCGGTGAACATGTTCGTCACGCCGATCCACGACTGGAGCCAGCTGCCGCGGATCTCCTCGCGCTGCCACTGGGGCCAGTGGTCCCGCGGGTTCTTCGAGATCCGGTCGTCGGTGAGCAACTGCTTGAGCAGGGCGTGACCGGTCACCCCCCACGCCTGGATGCCGCCGGGCAGTTCTATCCGGGCCGCCGTGCCTAGTGCGCGGAGGCGGGCTCCTTCGCCGTGGATGTCGGTTCCGGCCGGGTCGATGACGACGGGCTGCGGTCGCTGTTCTGCCAAGGCGTAGCTCCTGCCTGATCCGGGGTGATGGGGGTGAAGCGGGTCGGGAGGGCGGCCAGGGCCCGGTGGAAGGCGCCGTTGCGCCACTCCAACTCCTCCGGCGTGACGGCGAGTTCGATGTCCGAGAGCCAGGCCGTGAGCCGCTCGATCGCGGTGATCGCGATCAGCAGCGCGTGCCGCTTCACCGGGCAGGCGTGCGGTCCCGCCGCCCATGCCAGGTGGGATCCGCTGCCCGACCCCGGGCCGTGGGTGGCCGTGGTGTCGAACTGGCTGTTGGCCGCCGCGTACGAGACCATCACCAACTGCCCGGCGCGTACCCAGGTGCCGTGGAAGAAGACGTCCCGGACCGGGAAGTGGGCGGAGTAGTTGGCCATCGGCGGGTCGTTCCACAGCACCTCGTTGATGGCGTCGTGGACGGTCAGCGCGCCACCGGAGACGGTGCCGTAGTAGCGGTCGTCGGACAGCATGCGGGACAGCGCGTTGCCGATCAGGTTGGCGAGCGGCTCGTTGCCGGCGCCCATCACGAGGATGATGTTGTGGATCAGTTCCTCGTCGCTCAGGTCGTTGGGGTGGTCCATGAACCACGAGGTGAGGTCCGGGCCCCGCTGCGCCTTCTTCGCGCCGACCAGCTCCATGATGTACTGCGTGAACGCCTCGTTGGCGGCCGTCGCCTCCTCCGGCGAATTGCCCTCCAGCATCCCCGCGATCGCCGAGATCAGCCGGTCGCTGTAGGAATCGGGCAGCCCGAAGAGGGCGTTGAACATCAGCAGCGGGATCAGCCGCGCGTAGTCCGCGATCAGATCCGCCTCACCGCGGTCGCCGAACCGCCGGATCAGGGTGTCCGCCGCGTCGTGCACCCGGGCCCGCAGCTCGTGCGGTTCGACGAGCTTGAAGCTGTCGACGATGACGTCCCGGTAGCGGACGTGCGCCGGCCCGTCGCTGTAGAAGACGTTCGGCCGCCAGCCCAGCATCGGCAGGACCGGCGAGTCCGGCGGGACGGTCTGCATCCAGGCCCGGGAGTCCTTGGACCAGGTCGCGTCGTCGTTCAGCAGCTCCAGCGCCGCCCGGTAGTCGGTCACCAGCATCGCGGTCACCTCGGGCGCGATCTCCACCGGCGCCACCGCCCCGTACTGCCGCAGCCGCGCGTAGAAGCGGTCCGGGTCGGCGGCGAAGTCCGGCCCGTACAGCTTCACCGGCGCGTACGCGTCCGGCTGCGCCGCGGCCTGCGGCGGCGCACCGTGCGCCGGACAGCCCGGCGGTGGGGCGGCGGCCCTCGTCTGCGGTGGGACGGCCGGCCCGGGGCAGGACGGCGGCGGGGCGGCGCCCGGCTCGTACGGGGAAGTCACGGGTTCGGGTTCTCCTCGGGCAGGGGCGTGTGGTCCAGGACGTGGCGGACCAGCGCGATCAGCGCGTCGACGGACTGTTCCCGGTCGCGGGCGTCGCACAGCACCAGCGGGGTGTCCGGATGCAGGTCGAGCGCCTCACGCATCTTCTCCACGTCGTACTGCGGGGCGTCGGGGAAGGTGTTGACCGCGACCGCGTAGCGCAGTCCGGCCTCCTCCACGATGTCCATCACCTCGAACGAGTCCGCCAGCCGGCGGGTGTCCGCGAGGACCAGGGCGCCCAGCGCGCCGCGGGCGATGTCCTGCCACAGCGGGCGGAAACGCTTCTGCCCCGGCGTGCCGAACAGGTACAGCACCAGGTCCCCGGGCAGCGTCAGCCGCCCGAAGTCGATGGCGACGGTGGTGGTGGTCTTGTCCCGCACACCGGCGAGGTCGTCGACCATCACGCCGGTCTGCGTCATCACCTCTTCGGTGTGCAGCGGCGGGGTTTCGGAGAGCGCACGGATGAGCGTGGTCTTGCCGACTCCGAACGGGCCGGCGATCAGTAGCTTCACCAGCGTCTGGTGCTCGCCGGAGAGGTACATGTTGCCGGTCCCGGCGCCGGGGCTAGGACTTGAGAGAGCGGAGTCCATCGAGAACCCTCTCCAGGATCTGCCGGTCGAATTGCTCGGCTTCGGGTATGGGGGCTCGGGCGTGCAGGCGCCCGGCATCGACGAGATCGGCCACCAGCACCTTCACCACGCTCACGGGCAGGTGAAGGTGGGCGGCCACCTCGGCCAGAGTCAGCGCGCCGGGCTGGAGCAGCTCCAGGATCCGGTGCTCTTCGGGGCGCACCTCACTGGTGATCGGCATGTCCACGCCGATCAGCACGGTCAGCCGGTCCAACGTGTTGCGGCTCGGTCGGGCGCGTCCGCCGGTCGCCAGATAGGCCGGTACGAGACGCCGTCCGCTGCTCTGGCGCGGCGTCATGCTTGGCTACCGATGCCCCGAGCCGGGCTGTTCATGACCTTCTTGCCCAGGGTCGTCACCTGGATCTGCATGTGGTGCGCGACGACGCCCATGTTCACCTCCGGATCGGCGAAGACGGCCAGGCAGGTGTTCTCACCGGCCGGGATCGCGAAAACGAAACCTTCTTCGGACTCGATGACGGTCTGTCGCAGCCGGGCGTCGTCCTGCTCGGTGAACGCCGCGGTCACCGCGCGCCCCGCGCCCTGGAGCGCCGACATCATCGCCGCGACGCCCTCCGCGGCCTCCCGCGACAGGCCCGGTGAGGCCCCCTCGATGAAGCCGTCGCCGGAGATGACGGCGGCGTGGACGACATGCGGCAGCTCCAACAGGGGAGCCAGCACCCAGGACTTGTCCTCGGCGACACGGCGACGGGTCGGGCTGTTCATGACTGGGCGTTCCCTTCGGGACTGCGCGGGGGTTCGGAATGGGCTGCGGCCCGCCCGGATTCGGTGCCGCGCTGGAGCGCCGCCCAGCGGGAACCGGTCTCCTCAGGGGAGCGCAGGTTGATCGTGTCGTCGCGCGACTCGGGCTGCTGCTCGGACGTCGGCCGGCGACGGCGGCGGCGCGGCAGTTCACCCTCGGCCGGCGGCTCGTGCGGCTCCGGCGCGGCGAACTCCGATGGCGCCGCCGGTGCCGGTGCCGGTGCCGGTGCGGGTGCCGCGAGGGGCTCGGCCGGGGCGGGCTGCCGGGGCGGCACGGCACCCGCGGGGGTGGCCGGTGCGTTGGCCCCGGTCGGCAGCACGGACGGCACCGCCGCCCGCTCCCGCGGCGCACCGGGCGCGCGGTGCGGCATCGGCGCCATCACCGAGATCGGCCGCGCGCCCTCGTCGAGGACGGTCAGCAGCGGATCGCCCGGGATGTACACCACGGCCCGCACGCCGCCGTACGGCGACGGCTCCACGTGCACCCCGTAGCCGTACTGCCGCACCAGCTGGCCGGCCGCCGCGAAACCGGACCGCGGCGGGTCGCCCAACTGCGTCAGCAGCAGGCCGTCGTTGCCGGCCAGCAGCTCCATCGCGTGCTTGAGTTCGTCGGCGTGCATGCCGACGCCGTAGTCGTCGATGATCACCGACGCGCCGCGGTTGCCCTGCTGGAGGGTGACGGTGACCGGCAGTTCCCGGTGCGAGTGGTGCAGCGCGTTCGCCAGCAGTTCGGTGACGGTGATGGCGATCGGCTCGACGGCCCGCGCGACCACCGCGACCGGGTCCCGCAGCTGGTTGCTGACCTGCACCCGCTCGTAGCCGCGCAGCCGCGACGTGGCGCCCACCACCAGCTCGGCGAGGTACGAGTCCTCGCGGGTCAGTCCCGGCCAGGCACCGCAGACCACGCCGGTGGCCTGCACGCGCCGCAGCGCCTGCTCGTTGAGGAAGTCCGCGTCGAGCAGGTCCTGCGCGATCTGCGGGTCGTCGTACTTGTGCTGCATCGTCTGCAACGAGGTCTGCACCTGGTACAGCAGCGCCTGGATGGTGGTGGTGGCACCGCGCAGCGTGGACTGCGCCGCCGCGTCGACCCGGGTGCGCTCCTTGGTGATCGCCGCACTGACCTGCTCCAGTACGGCGTCCAGTGCTTCGTCGGTGTCCGACCCGCCGAACCGGGTGTCCAGCAGGCCACGGACCGGTACGTGCGGGTGGGCCAGGGCCAGGGTCAGGTCGGGCAGCCGGGCCTCGGCCAGGTGCCGGATCTCGGCCTCCGTGGCCCGCAGTCTGGCCGACAGCTCCGTGTTGCCGTGGAGCGTGGCGCTGTTGTGTTCCTCAGCGGCGGTCAGGCGAGCTCTGAGGCCGGCACGCTCCTTGCGTACGCGGACCAGGAGCGTCGCCAGCAATACGGCGGCGACCGTACCTGCGCTGAGGCACCACAACAGCGCCTGCGGTATGGATGTCATCGAGATCCTCGTTTGGGGACTGACGGGGATGTCTCGGCCGCTACGGCTGCCGTGCCGCCGAACATCACCGGATGCTACCTGTCGTCTGACACGCCGTAAGGGTCCTTGACGTGCGGGGGCGGAGAAGTGTGGAAGGTCGCATTCAGTCGTTGATGACCGGTGGGTAACGTGATGCGGCCCCGCCTTCCGGGAGGATGGCGGGGCCTTGTGGAGATGGTGTGGATGAGGCGTGATCAGGCGCCCGGGAACCGGCCGTTCTTGACGGCGCCGATGAACGACGTCCAGCCGTCGGCCGGGAAGACCAGGGCCGGGCCGTGCGGGTCCTTGCTGTCACGGACGGGGACGAGGCCGGGGAGGCCGTCACGGACTTCCAGGCAGTCGTCGTTGTTGTGACCGCTGTAGCTGCTCTTACGCCAGCGGGCGACCTCGATGCAGTCGCCGCCGTTCTGGTCGCTGTAGCTGCTCTTGTGCCACTGAGCGGCGCTCAGTTCGTACTCGCGCATCGTCGGTATTCCTCCGCCGTAGATTCGATCAGGGCCAGGGACGCCTCCGGCGACAGCGCGGCGGCCCGGATCAAATCGTAATCCTGTTGTGCGCGCTTCACTATGGCCGGATCGTCCAGCAGCGCCCCCGAATACACCGCCTCTGTATAGGCAGTTGGCGGGGCGTCGTCGAATTCCATGAGCTTCAGCATCCTGCCCATGGTTGGGTGCGCACCCGCGGCGAACGGAAGGATCTGGATCAGGATCTTGTGCTCGTGGATGAGCCGCAGGATGTACTCCAACTGCCCGGCCATGACGGCCGGTCCGCCCACCGGGACCCGGAGGACGGCTTCATGCAGCACCGCCCAGTACGTGGGGCGCGTCGAGGTTTCGAGGATGACCGCACGGTCCAAGCGCGAGCGCACGCCGTCGTCGAACTCCTCATCCGGCACGAACGGGTTGCCCGCGCGCATGACGGCCCGCATGTACGGCTCGGTCTGGAGCAGGCCGGGCACCGCCATCGGCGCGAACTCGCAGATCGTCGTCGCCAGCGGCTCCAGCTCGACTACCTTCGCGAAGTAGTCCGCGTACCGTTGATCGTCGATGAGCTTGCGCCATGCCCGCTCGAAAAAACCGTCGGTTTGTAGGACCTGGTCGATGCGGATCGCCACGTCCAGTTGTGGGCGGCGGATCGCCTGCTCGAACTGGCCGATATAGCCGCCGGAGACGAACACCCTCTCGCCCAGCATCTCCTGGGTTAACGCGGCGTTCTCGCGGTGTCGCTTGAGTTCCGTTCCCCAATACTCCCAGAGCACCTGGCGTGAGGCATTGGCCATGGTCTACGTCCTTTCTCTGCCCGGCAGTTGCAGGGCCGGGACCGTTGCACACCCTAGTTCCGGAGCGTCACGCTTTCGCTGCGAACGGTGAAAAAAGTTCCTCGCGGAAAGTGGTGGGCAATGAGGGAAGAACGCGCCGAAGTAGAAAGCGTGATCACGGAATTGCGCGATGCTCTGGCCCGAGCTGGCATCATTTTGCCGTCGCTCGGACTCGACCTGGTTTCGTACGCGCATCGCACCATGCCCCCGCTAGTGGAATTGGGGCGCTGCAATATGGACACCGCCCGGCGGCTGGCCAAGGTGCTGGGGGAGCGGTGAGGGCGGCGGTGATCGTCCCGGCGCTCGGGTCGTACGTGGTCGATACCCGGGACGGGCCGGACGGGCGGGTCGGGCAGGTGGTGGGCCGGGAGGGGCCGGGCCTCCGGCTGCGGCCGGTCGGGGGCGGTCCGGAATGGATCTGCGCCTCCGAGGCGATCCGGTGCGCCACCGCCGGCGAGCGGCTCCGGGCGGAGACCACCTACGCCAACGCCCGCAGCCGGGGCGAGCGGCCCTAGGCCGGAGGGGGCGCGGGCCGGCCCGCGCCCCGCCCGGTGGGTGCGCGAGAATGGCCGTATGACTCTGTTCCGCGACGACGGCATCGTGCTGCGCACCCAGAAGCTGGGTGAGGCGGACCGGATCATCACGCTGCTGACCCGCGGTAACGGCCGGGTGCGGGCCGTGGCGCGGGGCGTGCGGCGCACGAAGTCGAAGTTCGGGGCCCGGCTGGAGCCGTTCTCGCACGTGGACGTGCAGTTCTTCGCCCGCGGCGGGGAGCTGATCGGGCGCGGGCTGCCGCTGTGCACGCAGAGCGAGACGATCGCCGCGTACGGTGGCGCGATCGTCACCGACTACGCCCGCTACACGGCCGGGACGGCCATGCTGGAGACCGCCGAGCGGTTCACCGAGCACGAGGGCGAGCCGGCCGTTCAGCAGTACCTGCTGCTGGTCGGCGGGCTGCGGACGCTGGCCAATGGGGAGCACGCCCCGCACCTGGTACTGGACGCGTTCCTGCTGCGGTCGCTGGCGGTGAACGGTTATGCGCCGAGTTTCGACTCCTGTGCGCGGTGCGGAATGCCCGGTCCGAACCGGTTCTTCTCGGTGGCGTCGGGCGGTGTGGTGTGCGGTGACTGCCGGGTGCCCGGAAGCGTCGTACCCTCCTCAGAGGCGATCGGGCTCCTGGGCGCGCTGCTGACCGGCGACTGGGAGACCGCGGACGCCTGTGAGGCGCGGCACGTCCGGGAGGGCAGCGGCCTCGTCGCGGCGTATCTGCACTGGCACCTGGAGCGCGGCCTGCGGTCCCTCCGCTACGTGGAGAAATAGCGACCGCGGCTCGGCCCGGTCCGGCCACCCGGGGCCCGGCCACCGAACACACCGTCCATCGATATGGCATAGGAGACGTGGGGCGCATGGCAGTACGCGGGATTCTGGGGCGCAATCGACGTGAATACCAGACGCCCGAGCCGCATCCCTCGGGTGCGCGTCCGCCGAGGATTCCCGGCGAGCTCGTCCCGAACCACGTCGCGATCGTGATGGACGGCAACGGGCGGTGGGCGAAGGATCGCGGGTTGCCGCGCACGGAGGGCCACAAGGTCGGTGAGGGCGTGGTACTGGACGTCCTCAAGGGCTGCATCGAAATGGGCGTGAAGAACCTCTCGCTCTACGCCTTCTCCACCGAGAACTGGAAGCGGTCGCCGGACGAGGTCCGTTTCCTGATGAATTTCAACCGGGACGTCATCCGGCGGCGCCGTGACGAAATGGATGCGCTGGGCATTCGTATCCGGTGGGTCGGCCGGATGCCGAAAATGTGGAAGTCCGTGGTCCAGGAACTCCAGATCGCCCAGGAGCAGACCAAGAAGAACGACGCGATGACGCTGTACTTCTGCGTGAATTACGGCGGCCGGGCGGAGATCGCGGATGCCGCGGCGGCCATCGCGGCGGACGTCCGGGCCGGGAAGCTGGACCCGTCGAAGGTCAATGAGAAGACCGTGGCGAAGTACATGTACTACCCGGACATGCCCGATGTGGACCTGTTCGTCCGGCCGTCCGGTGAGCAGCGCACCTCGAACTACCTGATCTGGCAGAGCGCCTACGCCGAGATGGTGTTCCAGGACATCCTTTGGCCGGATTTTGACCGTCGGAACCTGTGGGACGCGTGCTTGGAGTACGCCAAGCGGGACCGCCGGTTCGGCGCGGCGCCGCTGCAAGCGGGCGAGAAGGCGACCTGAGCGCGGGCCCGTAGGACGGGCCGGTGAACGGCGGACGGGCCGCCTCCCTGCGGGGAGGCGGCCCGTCGTGTCGGAGCGCGCGGACGGCCTCGTGCGCGGGCTCCGGTCGACTCACACGCGCGGGTCGCGGTGGGTGGGGCGGCCGTCGAGGACGGTGAGCAGGACCGGGAGGTCCGGCAGGTCGGTGGCGGCGGTGGTGAGCGGGTCGTCGGCGAGGACGGTGAGGTCGGCGCGGTAGCCGCGGGCGAGCCGGCCGGCCCGGTCCTCCTCGCCGGCGGCGTGCGCGGCGTGCACGGTCATGCCCCGGAGGGCCTCCAGCGGGGTGAGCGCCTGCTCGGGGCCGTGCGGGGGCTGGTCGAGGTCGCGGGTGGGGCGGCGGTGGCGGGCGCCGGCCATCACGCCCAGCGGCGGGTAGGGGGCGATCGGCCAGTCCGAGCCGAGGACGACGGTGGCGCCGGCGTCGGTCAGTTCGCGGCAGCGCCAGGCGCGGGCCGCACGCTCCTCGCCGAGCCGGCGGGACCAGTTGTCCGTGTGGTCGGCGCGGGTGAAGTCGCAGCAGTGGGTGGGCTGCATGGACGCCAGCACGCCGAGCTCGGCGAACCGGCGCAGGGTGTCGTCGGGCACCGTCTCGATGTGCTCGATCCGGTGCCGGACCCCGTTGCGGTCGGCGCGCCGGGCCTGCTCGACGGCGTCGAGGACGTGCCGGACGGCGGCGTCGCCGATGGCGTGGGTGGCGGTGGGCACCCCGGCGGCGTGCAGTTGCCCGATGACGCGGGTGTAGACGGCAGGGTCGGGCCAGAAGGCGTGGGTGGACTCGCCGTGGCAGTCGGGGCGTTCCAGCCAGGCGGTGCCGTTGTCGATGGTGCCGTCCATGAAGAGCTTGACGCCCGCGGTCCGCCACACCCGGCCGCCGGTGCCCTGCTGGGCGATGAGCGTGCGCACCCCGTCGGCGTCGGTGCCGGGCTGGCACCAGGGCGCGACCCGCAGCCGCAGCGGCAGGTCGCCGGCCGCGTCCAGCTCCTCGTAGAAGGCGAGGCTGTCGCCGTTCGCGTCCATGGCGTGGCCGCCGGTCAGGCCGGCGGCGGCCATGGCGCGCAGCGCGGCGGCGAGCCGGGCGCGGCGCTCCTCGCGGGTGGGCTGCGGGGCGGCCCGCTCGACCAGTTCGCAGGCGGCGTCCTCCAGCAGGAGTCCGGTGGGCCGGCCGGCGGCGTCGCAGACGACCTCGGCGGCCTGGTCGAAGGTGCGCGGGCCGTCGACGCCGGCGAGTTCCAGGGCGCGCGGGCTGGCGAGCAGGGAGTGCGCGTCGAAGAGCTGGAGCAGTGCGGGGACGCCGTCGAGGACGGGGGCGAGCGCGGCGGCCTCGACCGGCCGGTCGCCGAAGACGTTGGGGTCCAGCCCCCAGCCGTGCAGCCAGGCGCCGGGGGCGAGGGTGGCGACCTCGCGGGCCAGCGCGGCGCGGACCCCGTCGAGGTCGGTGCAGCCCGACAGGTCGAGTCCGTGGGTGAGTTCGGCGCCGGAGACCGGGTGCAGGTGCCCGTCGGTCAGGCCGGGGGTCACCACCGCCCCCTTGAGGTCGAGCACCGTCGTCGCGGCGTCGGCGAGCGCGCGGATCTCACGGTCGTCGCCGAGGGCGGTGATCCTCCCGTCGGCCGCCGCCAGCGCGGTCTCCGGCAGGAACGTGCCGGTCACCGGGTCGAGCAGGCGGGCGGAGAGCAGGACGAGGGGGGCGGGCACGGCGGCTCCTGAGGAGGCGGGAAGACGGGGGACAGGGGGAGGGGTGCGGGGCTACGCCTCGACCGCGGCGGGTGCGGCATCGGCCGGGCGGCTCAACGCGCCGTCCGGCAGCCCGAGTTCGCGCTCTGCCGTGGTGATCGCCATGCGGGTCACCGCCGCCGGGCGGTCGCCGGTGTCGGTGTTGGCGTGCGCGCCGAGGCCGTCGAGCACCACCAGGATCTGAATGGTCGTCACATCCGGGTCCGCGGTGCGGAACTCCCCGCCGGCCACGCCCTCGTGGAGCAGCGCGGCGAGCCGGCCGCGCCAGGCGGCCTCCTGTTCGGCGACCCGGTCGCGGAGCAGGGGCCGGTAGCGGCTGAGGTGGCGGGCGTTGATCCACAGTCGGCTGATGGCGTCGTACGCCTCCCCGGTGGTGTGCGCGAAGAACCGCGCCAGCCGCTCCGTCGGGCCCGCGCCGGGGGGCGCGGCCGGCAGGAGGCCGTCGAGTTCGGTGCTCGCGGCGGTGCCGAACGCCTCCGCCACCAGTTCCTCGGCGGACGGGAAGTAGTGGCTGATCAATCCGGGGCGGACGTCGAGGTCCTCGCCGATCCGCCGCAGGGTGATGCACTCCAGCCCCTCGGCCAGGGCGACGGTGGCCGCGGCGTCGACGATTTCGGCCCGCCGGGCGGCCGGGTCTTTCCGGATGCGCTTGCGCTGAACCCTTGACGACATACCCCGGATGCTATTGAGTGTGCGACCAATAAGCAACAAGGCCGGTAACGCAGCAGGTCGTTATGGCCAAGGTCGCTCACGACCAGCCCCCCGGAGGACCCATGGCGTCCACGATCCCCGAACCACGCACCGGCACCCACGACGCGTCCGAGACGGCCACACCGGCCCCGGACCGCGCCGGCCGGATCGAGGTCCACGGCATCGACCACATCCCCGACGCGGACCGCCACGGCCGCCCCCGCGGACTGTTCTCCGTCTGGGCCGCCGCCAACGTCAACTACCTCAGCCTGGTGGTCGGCGGCGCCCTGATCCTCATGGGTCTGACCCTCTGGCAGGCGCTCGCGGTGATCGTCGTCGGCAACCTGTTCTGGGTGCTCACCGGCGTGCTCGCGGTCCCGGGGCCGGCCGCCGGCGCCCCCAGCGAAGTGATCACCCGCGCCCTCTACGGCGTCCGCGGAAACCGCGTGAACAACGCCGTCACCGGCTGGATGATCTCGGTCTGCTACGTGGCGCTGAACCTCGCCTCGGCCGCGACCGCCGCCTTCTCCCTAGTCGAGGAGACCGGCATCCACGCCACCACCGGCGTCAAGATCGCCGTGGTGGTGGCCGTCGCCGCGGTCACCCTGACCATCAGCGTCTACGGGCACGCGCTGATCGTGAAGCTCTACACCCCGATCACGCTGGTCCTCACCGCCGCCTTCGCGGTCGTCGCCTACGCGGTGTTCCGGCACGCCGACTTCGGCTACGCACCGGCCCACCCGCTGACCGGCGGCGCCCTGTGGGCCACCGTCCTCGGCGGGGTCACCCTCATCGCCTCCGGTCCGCTGTCGTACACCACCAGCGCCGACTTCTCCCGCTACCTGCCGCGCACCACCGCACCGCTGGCGGTGGTGGGCTGGACCGCCCTCGGCGGCTTCCTGCCCGGCGTGCTGGTGTGCTCCCTGGGCGCGTTCGCCGCCACCACCGTCGACATGACCGACCCGCAGACCGCGCTCCAGCAGATCCTGCCCGGCTGGTTCACCCCGCTCTTCCTGCTCGCCCTGGTCCTCGGCACCATCGCGATCAACGCCCTGACCGCGTACAGCGCGGGCCTCGCCCTCCAGGCCGTGGGCCTGCGCATCCGCCGGTCCGTCAGCATCCTCGCCGACGGCGCCGTCGCCGTCGGCCTGACCCTCTACGCGCTGCTGGTCTCCAACTTCCTCGACACCGTCAGCAACGTGCTCCAGCTGACCGTCGTGCTGCTCGGCCCCACCGCGGCCGTCTACGCCACCGACATCGTGCTGCGCCGCAACCGGTACGACGGCCCCGCGCTCACCGACGAGAGCCGCGGCGGGCCGTTCTGGTACACGGGGGGCGTCAACTGGGCCGGCGCCGCGGCCCTCGCCGGCGGCGTCACCGTCTCCGCGCTCTGCGTCGACACGCTCTACACCGGCCCGATCGCGGCGGCTTTGGGCGGTATCGGCCTCGCCCTGCCGGCCGGCCTGGTGGCCGCGTCCGCCCTCTACGTGCTGCTGGCCCGGCGCACCGCCGGTCGGTGAAC
>NZ_JBHVQS010000097.1:0-19890 GCF_042886435.1 Streptomyces sp. NPDC058000 | reverse complement strand
CAACTCACCACCACCCTCCACCCCAAAATCACCGCCACCCACCACCTCCACCACCTCACCCAAAACCACCCCCTCACCCACTTCATCCTCTTCTCCTCCATCACCGGCACCATCGGCAACGCCGGCCAAGCCAACTACGCCGCCGCCAACACCTACCTCGACGCCCTCGCCCACCACCGCCACACCCACGGCCTCCCCGCCACCTCCCTCGCCTGGGGACTCTGGAACGACACGAACATGGCGGATCAACTCGACGAGGCCAGCCGGGCCCGCTGGGAGCGCAACGGCATCAAGGCCCTGTCCCCAGAGCGCGATATGGCGGTGTTCGACGCCGCGCTCAAAACCGGGCTTCCCGTGGTGGTCCCGACTCGTTTCCAGATGGACGCGTTGCGCGCCCAGGACAGGGACGGCGTACTGCCGGCACTCTTCCGCCGCCTGGTCCCTGCCGCCCGCCGGACCACGCGCGGTACTGCCGCGGCCGCCACCGGTGCCTCGTCCTCCTGGGCCACCCGGACTGCGGCCCTCCCGCGCACAGAACGCGAGTCCGCCGTAAGGGAGTTGGTACGAGGCGTGGTCGCCGCCGTCCTCGGCCACGGCTCCCCCGAGACGATCGACGTAGACCGCGCGTTCAAGGACCTGGGCTTCGACTCACTGACCGGCGTCGAGCTGCGCAACCGTCTCAACGGTGCCACCGGACTGCGACTGCCCTCCACTGTGGTCTTCGACCGCCCGTCCCCCACGGCGCTGGCGGACCACCTGCTGACCGAGCTGTCCTCCGAAGCGGACGGCGCCGACACCGCGATGTCGGCCGCGGCCTCGGTCCGTTCGACGGTTCCGACGTCTTCCGCGTACCTCGACGAGCCGATCGCGATCGTCGGTATGGCCTG
Organism: Streptomyces sp. NPDC058000; assembly: GCF_042886435.1. Taxonomy (NCBI): domain Bacteria; kingdom Bacillati; phylum Actinomycetota; class Actinomycetes; order Kitasatosporales; family Streptomycetaceae; genus Streptomyces; species Streptomyces sp. NPDC058000. The sequence continues at coordinate 19,003 of NZ_JBHVQS010000097.1, read as the reverse complement.
CCGCTACCCGGGCGGCGTGCGCAGCCCAGAAGACCTCTGGAACCTCGTCGCCTCCGGCACCGACGCCATCACCAGCTTCCCCACCAACCGCGGCTGGGACCTCGAACGCCTCTACCACCCCGACCCAGACCACACCGGCACCTCATACGCCCAACACGGCGGCTTCCTCCACGACGCCGACCAGTTCGACTCCGACTTCTTCCAGCTGAGCCCCCGCGAAGCCGCCGCCACCGACCCACAGCAGCGCCTGCTCCTGGAAACCGCCTGGGAGACCCTGGAACGGGCGGGCATCGACCCCGCTACCATCCGCGGCAGCCGCACCGGGGTGTTCACCGGCGTCATGTACCACGACTACGGCGCCCGACTCACCCCGGCGCCGGAAGGGTACGAAGGCCACCTGCTCACCGGGAACACGTCGAGTGTCGTCTCGGGCCGGCTGGCCTACACCTTCGGCTTCGAGGGCCCGGCGATCACAGTGGATACTGCCTGCTCATCGTCGCTGGTCGCGCTGCACCTGGCCGCCCAGTCGCTGCGGCAGGGCGAATGCGATCTCGCCCTCGCCGGCGGCGTCACCGTCATGGCCACCCCCGCCACCTTCATCGAATTCAGCCGCCAACGCGGCCTCTCACCCGACGGCCGCTGCAAAGCCTTCAGCAACACCGCCAACGGCACCGGCTGGAGCGAAGGCACCGGACTCCTCCTCGTAGAACGCCTCACCGACGCCCAGCGCAAGGGCCATCGGGTGCTGGCAGTGCTCCGCGGGTCCGCCGTCAACCAAGACGGCGCCAGCAACGGCCTGACCGCCCCCAACGGCCCCGCCCAAGAACGCGTCATCCGCCAAGCACTGACCGACGCCCGCCTAGCCGCATCGGAAATAGACGCCGTCGAAGCCCACGGCACCGGCACCACCCTCGGCGACCCCATCGAAGCCCAAGCCCTCCTCACCACCTACGGCCAAAACCGACAACAACCCCTCTACCTCGGCTCACTCAAATCCAACATCGGCCACACCCAAGCCGCCGCAGGCGTCGCCGGCATCATCAAAATGACCATGGCCATGCACCACGCCACCCTCCCCCGCACCCTCCACATCGACACCCCCACCCCACACGTCGACTGGACCACCGGCACCATCGAACTCCTCACCACCCAACGCCCCTGGAACACCCCCCACAACCGCCCCCGCCGCGCCGCCATCTCCTCCTTCGGCATCAGCGGCACCAACGCCCACATCATCCTCGAACAACCACCAACACCAAACCCACAACAACAACCAGAACCGAAGCAACAACCGAACCCGAAACCTGCGCAAGACGAACCCACCACCCCCACCGCACCGCCCACCGGTGCCCTCCCCTGGGTACTGTCGGCCAAGAGCCCGCAAGCGTTGCGCGCCCAGGCGAGCCGACTCCGCGACGCGCTCCGCACCGAACCCGAAATCCCGCTCCAGGACGTCGGGTTGGCACTGGCGACCTCGCGCAGCACGTTCACCCACCGCGCCGTGATCATCGCCGAGGACCGCCGCGCGTTCCTGGAGGGCCTGGGCGCCCTGGCCCACGGCCGCCGCTCCCCGCACCTCGTCCAGGGGCGCGCGGCCGAGGCCGGCGGCACCACGGCATTCGTCTTCTCCGGCCAGGGCAGCCAACGCCCCGGCATGGGCCGCGAACTCGCCCACCGCTTCCCCCTCTTCGCCCAAGCCCTCGATGAGGTCTGCGAACACTTCACACCACACCTGGAGCTACCACTCAAGGACGTGATGTGGGCGGAGGAGGGCAGCGAGCAAGCCGCGCTGCTGGACCAGACGCAATACGCCCAACCCGCCCTCTTCGCCCTGGAAGTCGCCCTCTACCGCCTGGTCACCGCATTCGGAGTCGAACCGGACTACCTCACCGGCCACTCACTCGGCGAACTCACCGCCGCCCACCTCGCCGACGTCCTCAACCTCACCGACGCCACCACCCTCATCGCCGCACGCGCCCGCCTCATGCAAACCGCACCCACCGGCGGCGCCATGATCGCCCTCAACACCACCGAAGAACACATCACCCCCCACCTGAACAAACACCTCTCCCTCGCCGCCATCAACAGCCCCACCTCACTCGTCATCTCCGGCGACCACGACACCGCCCACACCCTCGCCGAACAGTTCGCAGAGCAAGGCATACGCACCACCGCACTACGCGTCAGCCACGCCTTCCACTCCCCCCACATGGACCCCATCCTCGACGAGTTCCGAACCATCGCCGCCACACTCACCTACCAAACCCCACGCATCCCGGTGCTCTCCAACATCACCGGCCACATCGCCACCACCGAACAACTCACCGACCCCAACTACTGGACCCACCACATCCGCGCCACCGTCCGCTTCGCAGACACCCTCACCACCCTCAACCAACACCACACCACAACCACCTACCTCGAACTCGGACCCACCACCACCCTCACCCCCCACATCCACACCACCACCAACAACACCACCGCCACCAGCAACGACAGCCCACTCATCGCCTCCACCCTCAACCACCGCCACCCCGAAACCCACGCCCTCACCACCACCCTCGCCACCCTCCACACCCACACCACGCCCCTCACCTGGGACGACTACTTCACGCACCGACCGGACCCCGCCGCCCCGCTCCCCGTCCTCCCCACCTACGCCTTCCAGCGCACGCACTACTGGCTGCCGGCACCCCGGCGGGAGGCGGCGGGCGGCTCCGCCCCGGCCGAGATCACGACGACGGCGGGGGCGCCAACCGAGGCAGATGGTCAAGTGCCGTTGTTCCAGGACCTGTTGGCAGGGGTGTCCGAGGACGAGTGGGAGACCGCGCTGCTGGATCTGGTGCGGGTCCACGCCGCGGAGGTACTGGGACATTCCTCGCCGGAGCAGATCGAGCCGGGCGACAACTTCATGGAGATCGGCTTCTCCTCGTTCACCGCGCTGGACGTCCGGAACCGGCTCTGCGAGGCCACCGGGCTCCAGCTGCCGCCGGTGCTGCTGTTCGACCATCCGACGCCCCGCGAACTGGTCACCCACATCGCGGAGAAGCTCGCCACCGCGGGCGCCGGCGCACCGCCCCGCGATCCGGACACCACCTGACACCGGACGTCCGACCACCCCACGACCACCCCCACCCCAACCCCAGCCACAACCACAACCACAACCGCTCTGGAGGCACACCCATGCGAGTAGGACTCGGCTACCTGAACATGGCCCCGGCCGGCGATGCTGCCACCGCGCAGGCCACCTACGACGACTTCTTCCACGACGTCCAGTGGGCGGACGACAAGGGCTTCGCCGGCATCTGGGTCACCGAGCACCACTTCTCGACCTACAGCCTGACCTCGTCGCCGCTGCTGCTGCTCGCCAAGGCTTCGGCGCTGGCCCCGCGGCTGCGGTTGGGCACGTCGATCCTGGTGCTGCCGTTCTGGGACCCGGTACGGCTGGCCGCGGACGTGCTGTCGTTGGACGCGCTGTCGTCGGGGCGCTTCGACCTGGGCATCGGGCGGGGCTACCAGCCGCACGAGTTCCTCGGATTCGGCCGCAACCCGGAGGACAACCGGGCGATCTTCGAGGAGTCGGTGGACGTCGTCACGCAGCTGTTCAACCGTCAGGACGCGGACTTCACAGGGAAGTTCTTCCGGATCGACGCCCCGGTGACGCTGCTGCCGCGCCCGACCCAGCAACCGCATCCGCCGATCTGGATGGCGGCGACCAGCCGTGAGTCGCTGGCGTTCGCGGCGCGGCACGGCTTCCACTTCATGCTGCCCGCGGTGACCACGTACGAGCAGATCGTGGAGCGGCGGGCCTGGATCGAGGCGGAGACCGCGGCCTCCGGCGGGTTGGGGGACCGCGAGTTCCAGGTGAACCGGTTCGTGTACTGCGGGGAGGACGAGGAGGGACGGCGGGCAGTGGTCCGGGAGATCGCCCGGCAGCTCCAGACGTCGTCGGCACTGACGCGGGGGACGTACCCGATCGACGGGGACGCGCCGACGCCGGAGCACATCGACCCGGAGTTCGAGGCGAAGGCGGAGGGCGTCCTGGTCGCGGGCGGGCCCGAGGAGGTGCTGGCGGAGTTCCGGCGGCTGTCGGACGCCGGGATCACGTACGTCATCGCCGGTTTCAGCTTCGGGTACCTGCCGAAGGAGGTCGCGCAGAAGTCCATGGAGCGGTTCGCGGCCGAGGTGTTGCCGCACCTCGGCGAGTCCGGCGCGGCGGTCTGACGTGCGGGTGCTCGTCCGCCGGGCCGGGACCGGGGCCACCGCGGCCCTGGTCGAGGCCGATGACTTCACCGCGTTCTCGGTGGAGGTCGATGACGGCGTCGACCTCCGCCGGGCCGGCGAACTGCTTGCCGGACAGGTCCGCTTCGCGTCGGCGCAGCAGGCGTGGGTGGACCGGGACTGGCTGGTGCGTACCGGGGGGTTCGCCTCCGGGCCGGCGGCCGAGGCGTTCGCCGCCATGGTCGCCTACGCCGCCCGCAAGGGCTGGGTGGACCCCGGTACGCACGAGATCGCCGCGCACGTCACCCACGGCAAGCGCACGTGACGACTATCCGGTCAGGAGATTCCGTGCCCACTGATCCGTCCGGGGACGCCACGAGGGCGTCCTCCTCGACCGTCCGACCGTTGACCAGGCCGCTGCCCGGGCCGGACGCCCGACCCACCCCTCAGCCGGCCCCGCAACCGACCGCACCCCCGGCCACCCGGCAGGCCGCCCAGCAGCCCGCGCCGCCGGGGCCGAAGCATCCGGCCGCGGTGCTGGCACTGCTCGTCACCTGCCAGTTGATGATCGTCCTGGATACGGCCGCGGTGAACGTGGCCCTGCCGCGCATCCGGGACGCGCTCGGCTTCAGTACGGCCGGACTGTCGTGGGTCGTCAATGCCGAGATGCTGGGGTTCGGCGGGCTGCTGCTCCTCGGCGGCCGGGCCGGCGACCTGCTCGGCCGGCGCAAGGTGCTGGTGACCGGGGTGGCGCTGTTCGCGGGCGGTTCGCTGCTCAGCGGGCTGGCGCCGGCCGCGTGGTGGCTGGTGGCGGCCCGCGCCGTGCAGGGCGTCGGGGCCGCGCTGGCGACGCCGGCGGCGCTGGCCCTGCTGGTGACGAGCTTCCCCGGGCCGGCCCGGAGTCGAGCTCTCGGGGTGTACGCCTCGGTCTCGGGGATCGGCGGCGCGGCGGGCCTGATCGTCGGGGGGCTGCTGACCGATGTGGGGTCCTGGCGCTGGGTCCTGCTGGTCAACGTGCCGATCGGGCTGGTGTTGGGGCTGCTGGCACCGGTCTTCCTCGACGAGTCGGCACGGCGTCGTGGGCGGCTCGACCCGGGTGGGGCACTGGTGTCGGCGCTGGGGGTGATCGGGCTGTCGTACGGGTTCATCCGGGCCGCGGCGGGCGGTTGGGGTGATCCGTGGGCGCTGGTCTCGTTCGGTGCGGCGGTGGTGCTGCTGGTGCTGTTCCCGGTGATCGAGCGGCGGGTGCGGGAGCCCATCGTGCCCCTGCGACTGTTCGCCGACCGGAACCGCTCGGGGGCCTATGTGATCCTGCTGCTGCTCGCCGCGAGCATGATGAGCCAGTTCTTCTTCCTGGTGCAATTCCTCCAGGACGTACGGAAGTTCACCCCGCTCCAGACCGGGCTGGCGTTCCTGCCGATGTCCGCGGCGACGTTCGTGTGCTCGCGGTGGGCGGGGCGACTGACCCAACACCGGCCGCTGCGGCCACTGATGGTCGTCGGCGCGCTGTGCGGTACGGCGGGGACGCTGTGGCTGACCGGCATTTCGGCGCAGACCACCTATGCGGGCGGGATCCTCGGGCCGCTGGTGCTCTTCGGGACGGGGCTGGGCTTCCTGCTGGTGACGGCGACGACGGCGGGGGTTTCGGGGGTCGCTGCGGAGCACTCCGGGACGGCGTCGAGCATGGTGCACGTCGCCCAGCGGCTCGGCGGCGGGATCGGACTGGCGGTCCTGGTCACGGTGTTCGGCACGGCCACCCGGGACCCGTCGGCCCGGGGGCTGGATCCGGCCGGCAGGCTCGCGCACGGCATCTCCTCCGCGTTCACCGTCGGCAGCGGCTTCATGGTGTGTGCGCTGCTGCTCGCCCTGCTGGTCATCCGGGTCGGGGACCGGCCTTAGAAATCCTTAGGACCTTGCTTAGCCCACCGGCCAACCATGGGGCTCCGAGGCGGAACGCTCCGCCAGGAGCGGAGGGGCCGGGCATGGGAACGACAGGATCAGGACCCGCGGTCCGGCGCGGGCGTGCGGCCGTCCGAGCGGCGGCGCTCGCGCTGGGCCTCGGGCTGCTCGCCGGCTGTGCCGGTCCCGCGGGGCCGGACCGGGCGGGGGCCGCCGGCGACGGGACGCTGGTCTTCGCCACCGGCCGCCAGCCGGACTGCCTGGATCCGCAGGTCAGTCCGACGGACATCGCGGCGGTGATCGACCGCAACATCTTCGACTCGCTGGTGCGGATGGCGCCCGACGGCTCGTTCCGACCGTGGCTGGCCCGAACGTGGACGGTGTCGCCGGACGGGCGGACGTACACCTTCCGGTTGCGTCCGGGCGTCACCTTCCACGACGGGACCCGGCTCGACGCGACGGCGGTGAAGGCAACCCTGGACCACGCGGTGGCACCGACCACCAAGTCCCAGTACGCGGCCGGCCTGGTCAGCGCCTACCAGCGGGCGGAGGTGCCGGACCCGCTGACCGTGCGGGTCCACCTCAAGGCGCGCAACACCCCGTTCCTCCAGGCGCTGAGCACCGCCTATCTGGGCATCCAGTCACCGGCGTCGATGTCCGCGAACGCCGGCGGCCTCTGCGGGCACCCGGTGGGCTCGGGCCCGTTCCGGTTCGTCAACTGGACGAAGAACTCCGGGGTCGGCCTGATCCGCAACGACGCCTACCGCTGGCCCGCCGAGGGGACGGCCGCGCACGGGGCCGGCCGGCGACCACGGGCGCTGGAGATCCGGTTCATCACCGAGGAGGCGTCCCGGTTCGGGGCGCTGACCAGCGGCCAGGCGGACGTGATCGACGACGTGCCGCCCGCCCAGGTCAAGAACCTGCGGAGCTATCCGGGGCTGCACAGCCTGAGCGCCGCGGCCCCGGGCGCGGTGTACGCGCTCCTGCTGAACTCGCGGTCCGGGCCGCTGGCCGACGAGCGGGTCCGCCGGGCGCTGCTGGCCTGCGTCGACCTGGACCGGCTGGTGAAGGCGGTGGAGTTCGGGCAGTTCCCGCGGGCGTGGAGCCCGATCGGGCCGACCACCCCGGGCTACGACCGGTCCGTGGTAGGCACCTGGCGCTACGACCCCGCGGCCGCCGCACGACTGCTGGACCAGGCCGGGTGGACCGGGCGGGACGCGGAGGGCTACCGCACCAAGGACGGCACCCGGCTCCGGCTGCGCTGGCCGTACGCGGCGCAGTACCAGACCGCCGCCAACACCCTCGCCCAGGGCATCCAGGCCGAGGCGAAGAAGGCCGGCATCGACATCGCCTACGTCGGCGAGGACACCGGGACGTTCGGCGACACCCTCGCCCGGCGGACCCTGGACATGTACGGCACCAGCTTCGTCCGCGCCGAACCCGACATCCTGCGCTTCTTCTACGCCTCCGACCAGACGCACGACCGCGGCGGCGGCAACATCTTCGGGGTGTCCGACCCCGAGTTGGACCGGGCGCTGCACACCGCCGCCCACGAAGCGGTCCCGGCGCGCCGGGACCGCGAATACGCCACCGCGCAGCAACTACTGCTGCGGAAGGCACTGGTGATGCCGGTGTACGTGCCGATGAAGCTGGTCGGCGCGGCGGACCGGGTGCGGGGGCTGTCCTTCGACCCGGCCGGTTTCCCCCTCCTGTCCGACGTGCGATTCCAGGAGACGTCACGATGACCGCACGCTGGCTGGTGCGCCGGCTCGCGCTGACCGTTCTGGTGGTCCTGGGTGCGGCCACCGCGGCGTTCGCCGCCGTCCATCTGGCCCCCGGCGATCCGGCCCGGACGCTGCTGGGCAACTCCGCGCCCACCCCGACGCTGCTGGCGCAGGTACGGGCCGACATGGGGCTGGACCGCCCGCTGCTGGTGCAGTACGGCCTCTTCCTGGGGCATCTGCTGACCGGCGACCTGGGGCGGTCCTACCAACTCCAGGAGCCGGTGTCCGGCCTGATCGGCAGCCAGGTGGGCGCAACGGTCGAACTGGCCGTCAGCGCCTTCGTGTTGGCGCTGGTGCCGTCGGTGCTGCTGGCGGTGGCGACCGCGGGCCGGCCGGCGTGGCGGCGGTTGTCGTCGTCGCTGGAGCTGGTGGCGATCTCCAGTCCGCCGTTCTGGACGGGGGTGCTGCTGCTGAGTCTGCTGTCGTTCCGGCTGCACCTGTTCCCGGTCGCCGGCGGTGACGGGCTCGCGGGGCTGGTGCTGCCGTCGGTGACGCTGGCGATCGGCCTGGTCGGGGTCTTCACGCAGGTGCTGCGGGAGGAGGTGGAGCGGGCGCTGACGCAGCCGTTCGTGCTCAGCTCCCGGGCGCGCGGTACCGGGGAGTTCACGGTGCGGATGCGGCACGCGCTGCGGCACGCGTTCATCCCGATGGCGACGCTGTCCGGCTGGACGGTGGGGGCGTTGCTGAGCGGTGCGGTGGTCGTCGAGACGGTGTTCAACCGGGAGGGCCTGGGCCGGATCACCGCGACCGCGATCACCAACCGGGACCTGCCCGTGGTGAGCGGAGTGGTGGTGGTGTCGGCGGTGCTGTTCACCCTGATCAACATCCTGGTCGACTGGCTGTACCAGGTCGTCGACCCGCGACTGAAGGGAGCGGTGCGATGACGGCCCGACTGCTCACCGCCGACCGACTGCTGCTCGGCCCCGGCGGGGCGACGCTGGCGGACGCCGCGGTGCTGTTCCAGGACGGGCTGATCACCGCCGTCGGCCCCGTGGACGAGGTGGTGCCGGGCGCGCCCGAGGGAACGGTGCGCACGGACTTCCCGGGGGCGACGGTGCTGCCCGGTCTGATCGACTGCCATGTGCACCTGGTCTTCGACGCGGGCGACGACCCGCTGGGAACGCTGGCCGGGCAGCACGACCACGACCTGCTGCTGGCCATGGCGGGCCGGGCCCGAATCCTGCTGGACGCCGGTGTCACCACCGCCCGGGACCTGGGCGACCGGGGGCAGTTGGCGGCCCGGCTGCGGGACGCCATCGCGGCCGGGAAGGTACCGGGGCCGCGGTTGCTGACCGCGGGCGCCCCGGTCACCGTGACCGGCGGGCACTGCTGGATGCTGGGCGGCCAGGCCGACGGCGTCGAGGGCGTCCGGGCCACGGTGCGGCGCACCCTGCGGGGCGGCGCCGACCTCATCAAGATCATGGTGAGCGGTGGCACGCTGACCCCGGGCGGTCCGCCCACCTGGCAGCCCCAGTTCACCGAGGAGGAGATCCGCACCGCGGTCGTCGAGGCACGCCGTTTCGGCCGCCGGGTCGCCGCACACGCCCATGCCACGCCGAGCGTCGCCGCGGCGGTGGCCGCGGGCGTGGACACCCTGGAGCACTGCACGTTCACCGCGCCCCCGCCGGAAGCCGCCGGGACCCCCGGCGAGAGCACCGGCCCGGTTCCCACCGCCGCCGAGCTGACCCGCGTCATCGCGGAGCGCGGCATCGCCGTCTGCCCGACGCTGCACGGCGGTCTCACCGACCTGATGCACCTGGTCGACCAGGACGAACTGGCGCGGCTGCTGCGGCAGATCGCCGACCACCACGCGGCGGGGGTACGGCTGATCGCCGGCACCGACGCCGGTGTGCCGGGCGCCGCCTTCGGCCGCTACGCCGAGTCGCTGGACTGGTTCACCCGGGCCGGGCTACCCGCCGAGGACGTGCTGCGGATCGCCACCGTCGAGTCGGCGCGGGCGCTGGGGCTGGGCGAACGGACCGGACTGCTGGAGCCGGGCCGGGACGCCGACCTGCTGGTCGTCCCCGGTGATCCGCGGGAGGACCTGACGGCGCTGCGCCACCCCCGGGCCGTGGTGAGCGGCGGGCGCTGGCACGTGCCGGCCGCGACTGTCGAGAGGAACCCCGTATGAGCACGCAGGACGTCGCCGTCGTCGATGCCCCGCCGGCCGGCGCCGGACCGGCCGCCGCGGTGCCCGAGCGCAGGGCACGGCCCCGGATCGGACCGGGTGAGGCGGCGGCGTGGCTGTTCCTCGCCCTGGTGCTGCTGGCCGCGGTATGGCCGAGGCTACTGGCCACCCATCCGCCGGACGCGGTGAGCCTGGGCGAGTCGCTGCACGGGCCGAGCGGCCGGCATCTGCTGGGGACCGACGTACTGGGGCGGGACGTGTGGAGCCGCATCGTGTACGGGACGCGCTGGTCGGTGGTGATCGGACTGGGTTCGACGGCGCTGGCGCTGGTCGCCGGTTCGGTGCTGGGGATGGTCGCGGCGACCGCCGCGCGGTGGGTCGGGGAGGTCATCATGCGGGCCACGGACGTCCTCCTGGCGTTCCCGGGACTGCTGCTGGCACTGCTGATGGTCGCCGTGCTGGGGCCCGGGACGGTCAACGCGACGGTGGCGATCGGCTGTTCGGCCGCGCCCGGCTTCATCCGGCTGGCGCGCGGCCAGGCCGAGGCGATCCGGGAGTCGTCGTACGTGCGGGCGGCCTCGCTGTTCGGCTACCGGCGGGCGACGGTGTACCTGCGGCACCTGGTGCCGAACGCGTTGCCGCCGCTGCTGGCGTTCGCCACGGTCTACGCCGGGGCGGCACTGATCGCCGGCTCGTCCCTGAGCTTCCTGGGGTTGGGCCCGGAAGCGCCCACTCCGGAGTGGGGCGCGATGCTCGCCGAGGGCCGCAGTTTCCTCGGCAGCGCCTGGGGCCTGGCGGTGTTCCCCGGGCTGGCGGTGACGCTGACCGTGGTGTCCTTCAACGTCGTCGGCCGGTCGCTGCGACGCCGGTTCGCGGGGGTGGCCGATGAGCACTGAACACGAGGCGGAGCCGCTGCTGACGGTGTCCGGGCTCTCCGTCGCCTTCACGGCGGGACGGCAGCGGATCGAGGCGGTGCGCGGGGTCGGCTTCCGGATCGCCCGCGGGGAGTGCGTGGCACTGGTCGGCGAGTCCGGTTCCGGCAAGAGCGTCACCGCCCGCGCGCTGATGGGGCTGGCCGGGTCGCGGGCGGTGGTGCGGGCCGAGGAACTGCGGCTGGACGGTACGGACCTGACCGGCTTGGACGCGCGCCAATGGCGGGCGGTGCGCGGCCGCCGGATCGGGATGGTGCTACAGGACGCGCTGTCGTCCCTGGACCCGGTGCGGACGGTGGGCGCGGAGATCTCCGAGGCGCTGCGCAACCACCGGGTGGTGGCCGGCCGCGGGCCGCGGGCGGCGCGCGCCGTCGAGCTGCTGGCCGAGGCGCGGGTGCCGGACCCGGCCCGGCGGGCCCGGCAGCACCCCCATCAGCTGTCCGGCGGGCAACGGCAGCGGGCGCTGCTGGCGTCCGCGTTGGCCGCCGAGCCCGAGCTGCTGATCGCCGACGAACCGACCACCGCCCTGGACGTGACCACGCAGGCCAGGCTGTTGGAGCTGCTGGCCGAAAAGCGGGCGGCGGGTACCGCGCTCCTGCTGATCAGCCACGATCTGGCGGTGGTGGCCCGGCTGGCGGACCGGATCGCGGTGATGCGGGACGGGCGGATCGTCGAGGAGGGCCCGGCGAACGAGCTGCTGGGCGCGCCCGCGCACCCGTTCACCCGGGCGCTGCTGGCCGCACAGCCCGCCGGGCGCCCCAAGGGGACCCGGTTGAGCGGCGACCGCACCCCGGCCCCGGTCGTACGGCCGCGGGTCCGCCGACTCCCCGACGACGCCCACCCGGTGGTGGTCGAGGCCCACGGTCTGGTCAAGACGTACCGGGGTCCGGACCGGGAGCTGCACACCGCGGTGCGGGACGTGTCCTTCACCGTGGCGCGGGGCGAGGCGGTGGGCATCGTCGGCGAGTCCGGTTCGGGCAAGACCACGGTGGCCCACCTGGTGATGGGGCTGACCGGGCCGGACGGGGGCGAGGTGCGGCTGCTCGGCCAGCCGTGGTCCGCCCGCCCGGAGTCCGCGCGCCGGCCGCTGCGGAACCGGATCCAGCTCGTCCATCAGGACCCGCTGGGATCGTTCGATCCCCGCTACACGGTCCGGCGGCTGGTCGCCGAGGCACTCGGTGCACCCGGGCAGCGGGCCTCGGCCCGGGTCGCCGACCACGTCGTCGACCTGCTGCGGAGCGTGGGCCTGGACGAACGCGTGCTGGAGCGGCGGCCGGCGGAACTGTCCGGCGGGCAGCGGCAGCGGGTGGCGATCGCCCGGGCACTGGCCCCGGAACCGGAACTGCTGGTGTGCGACGAGCCGGTGTCCGCCCTGGACCTGTCGGTACAGGCGCAGATCCTGGACCTGTTGGCCGATCTCCAGCGGGAGTTGCGCTTGTCGATGCTGTTCATCTCCCACGACCTCGGCGTGATCACGCACACCAGCGACCGGGTGCTGGTGATGCGGAAGGGCGAGGTGGTGGAGAGCGGCAACGTCACGGACGTGTTCCGGGCGCCCCGGCACCCGTACACCCGGGAACTGCTCGCGGCCGTCCCCCAGACCCAGGACGCCCGGTGACCCCGCACCGCCCCCGGCCCCGCCCGACCCCGCCCCCCTCCACGCCCACCACCAAACCCATGACGTTCACGACGAGAGGAACGCTCTCCCATGTCCTACTCCCCCGCACGCCGCCTGTCCGTGCTCGATGTCGCACCCGTGTGGAGTGATACAGACGGTGCGCAGGCACTGCACAACGCGGTCGACCTGGCCCAGCAGGTCGAGCGGCTCGGCTACCACCGCTACTGGGTCGCCGAGCACCACAACACCCCGAGCCTGGCGACCTCCGCGCCGGCCGTACTGGCGGGCCGGCTGGCCGCCGCCACCACCACGCTGCGGGTCGGCTCGGGCGGCGTGTTGCTGCCCAACCACGCGCCGCTGGTGGTGGCCGAGCAGTTCGCCACGTTGGAGGCGCTGCACCCGGGACGGATCGACCTGGGGATAGGGCGGGCGTCCGGCAGCGACCCCAACACCGTGCGAGCACTGGGACGTTCGGCCGCCCTGGACCCGGCCGACTTCCCGCGCCAGCTCCAGGAGCTGCGCGGCTATCTGGAGACCGACGCCGGCTCCGCGTCGCCCCGGACGATCGCGGCGCTGCCGGCACCGCCCGGCCGCCCCTGGCTGTGCATGCTCGGTTCCAGCCTGTCCAGCGCCCGGCTCGCCGGCCAGTTGGGGCTGCCGTACGCCTTCGCGCACCATCTGGTGCCGCAGCTGACCGCCGCCGCGGTGGACGCCTACCGGGCCGCGTTCCGGCCGTCGGGCGTGGTGGACGCGCCGTACGCGATCGTGGCGGCCATGGCGATCGCCGGCGAAACCGACCAGCACGCCGAGGAGTTGACGCTCCCCTACCTGCTGCGGAAGATCCGGATCCAGTCCGGTGACATCTACGGTCCGTACCCCACCGCGACGGAGGCGAAGGGGCACGAGTTCTCCGCGGCCGAGCGCGACTACGCCGTCGAGCACTGCGGGCCGCAGCTGTTCGGCGGCCCGGCGGTGCTGCGGGAGAAGCTGGCCCACCTGGTGGCGGCCACCGACACCGACGAACTGATGGCGATCACACTGGTGCACGAGCACGCGGAGCGGGTCCGCTCCTACGAGCGACTGGCGGCGGCCGCAGCGGAGGTCTTCACGACCGCCCCGGGCACCGGCGACCCGACCTAGGAGCAGTCGTCGAACTTCCGCCCGCCGGGCCCGTCATCGGAACGGGCCCGGCAGGCGCACCGTCAGTTCTCCCCGTCCGGCGCCCCGAAGGCGCTGGTGAAGGTGTCGACCGCGGCCGCGACGGTGGCGCGCAGTTCGTCGTCGGAGACGGTGCGGGTGCCGAGGACGGTCCGTCCCTCCAGTGGGCCGGTGAGCAGCGCGACGAACTGCTCGGCGGCCCGCACCGGGTCGGTCAGCCGGAGCCGGCCGGCCAGCGCCAGCCGGGCCAGCCGGTCCGCGAGCGCCTCGGACAGTTGGTTGGGGCCGTGGCCCCAGACCTTGTCGAAGAGGTCGGGGAACCGCGAGATCTCCGCGTAGAGCAGGCGCCGCAGGGCCCAGGCGTCGTCGCTGGAGTAGCAGAGCAGCAGGCGGTAGCCGACGTCGGAGAGCGCCCCGGTCAGGTCATCGACGTCGCCGCCGAGGCCCGCGACGACGGCGAGGCTCTTGGCGGTGGCCTGTTCGGCGGTCGCGGCCATGGCCTCCCGGAAGAGGTCCTCCTTGCCGCCGAAGTGGTTGTAGACCGTCGGCTTGGCCACGCTGGCCTCGTCGGCGATCGCGTCGACGCTGGCCTTTCCGTAGCCCTCGCGGGCGAACACGGTGAACGCCGCGTCGAGGATGGCATGTCGTTTGTCGATCCGTCCGCGTGCCGCCCGCCGGGGGACCGAAACCGCTGAGAGATTGGCTCCACTCACCCCGCCAGCATACCTGCATCTCCAACAAACTGAACTGCTTGGTTCAACTGGCCGACGGTGCCCCTCGCCCGACGCCCCTCGACACCCGCCCGGAACACGCCCCGCGCACCGCCCGCGAAGCGGACCCGGACACCGTCGCCGCCGGCACCGTCACCGCTGACGCCGTCACGCCGCCGCCCCGAGTTCCAGGGCCGCGTCCGAGGCCAGGATCGCCTGGTACATCTCGCGCAGCGCCCGACCGGGACCCACGCCCAGTTCGCAGTCGAGCATCTCCGTCGCGTACCGGTACACCTTCAGCGCGTCCCCCTGCCGGTGGGCCCGGTACAGCGCCAGCATCAACTGCCGGTGGAAGGTCTCGCGGAGCGGATGCTCGGTGACCAGGCTGCGCAGCAACGCCACCATCTCCCGGTGGTGGCCCAGCGCCAGCTCCGACTCCACCTTCAGCTCCAGGCACTCCAACCGCGCCTCCTCGGCCCAGGTGATGAACTCCCCCACGATCGGGCCGCCTTGATAGTGGGCCAGGACCGGGTCGCGCCACAGCCCCAGCGCCTCGCCCAGCAATCGCGTCGCCTCCTGGTAGCGGAAGCAACCCAGCGCGGCCCGTCCGCGGTCGACGAGCCGCTGGAACTCGTCCACGTCCACCTCGTCACCGGACTCCACTCGCAGCAGGTAGCCCGGCGAGCGCGTCTCGATCCGACTCTCCGCCCGGCCGCTGCCGCCCAGCAGCTTCCGCAGCTGGGAGATGTGCACGTGCAGGGCGGCCACCGCGCGCCGCGGCGGAGCATCGCCCCAAATCTCGCCACCCAGTTGGTCGTTGGAGACCACCTGGCCGGCCCGGATCAACAGGGCCGCCAGCAGGATCTCGGTCTTGCGGGCACTGATGCACGTGCGCCCGGCACCGTCCCGTATTTGGAGACTTCCCAGCATCTCGTATCGCATTGTTCCCCCTATATCACCCATGCCGATACGGCAACCCGGCTCGCAGCGCACGGTGTGGCCGTACTCCTGGCCTTGCGGCAGAACCAGCCTGCCGAAAGCACTGCGTACGTACATCGGGGAAAGTACGTACCTGCGTGTGACCAGCACCTCACGAGCACCCTTGTACAAAGGCGTTTATCCCGTACCACGACGCTTCCCGGCCACCGGAGCGCGATGGCGCGCCAGCTCCGTACCACGCTTTCCGGCCAACTCTGGTACGGGGGACGGAGGATGAAGAGTGGCGGACAAACGCCCCCACCGAACCACCCCCGGCGGAAACCCGATGGTCATCCGCCACATGCCGGCAACACGGTCCAGCATTCGGACATGTTAACAGTCATTAAAAGGTCAGAATCCCGCTCGTGGGCTCCGCTGCATCGTGGAATGATTACAGCGTGAACGGAAGATGGATTCCGCTCCGCCTCCTCCACGGATGAGGCGAACGGCGGTTCATCCGACGCGTCAGGGCCGCCGCCCCGCAGAGAACAATTCCCCGTCTGGCGCACAGTGGATGCACGCTACCGGAAAGGGATAACCGAGCCGTGTCCGCAATCAGCACGCTCAACCAATTCAGCGAACAGGGCATCAGACGGACGGAGCGCCTGCGCCTGCGGACCGTACTGCACACCCTGACCGCCGGCCGCGGCGGCATCGTCCACCTGGTCGGGGACCCGGGCACCGGAAAGACCCGACTACTGAGCGAACTCGCCGACCAGGCAGCCCATTTGGGATTGCCAGTGACCCGCAACCACTGCACCGAGTTCAGCCAGGGCATCTGGGGCCACGCCTTCCACGACGCCCTCGGCGACGCCTTCGCCCCCATCCTGCGCACCGCGGCCGCCCCGGCGCCCGGCCGGGCCGGCGCGGAGCAGACGCTCCTGCTCCACCACCGGATAGGTATGGCACTCCACGCAAGAACCGGCACCGGAATGGTCATTCTCCTCGACGATTTCCACTGGGCCGATCCACTTTCCCAGGGAATAGTGGAAAACCTCCTGCGTTTCCCCCTCGATATTCCGCTGCTGCTCGTTGTCGCCTACCGTCCGCGACAGACCCCGCCGCGCCTGCGCAACGTCCTGCTCCAGGCAACGGACCTGGGCCTGACCGAACGAATGGAACTGGGCCCGCTCACCCTCGCCGAAGCCGCGAACATGACGGGAATGTCTCGGTGCGACGAACGGCTGGCCACCCTGCTACGGGAAGGCGCGGGCAACCCCCTGCACCTGGCCTTCGCCCACCACGAACTCCGACAGGCGGAGGCCGGCACCGACCCCCGACTCCTCCCCGTCCCAGAGGAATTCGCCACTCCGCTCTCCGGCGAATTCGACTGCCTGGAAGAGCCACTGCGCAAAGCCTTGCAAGGGGCCGCGGTACTGGCCGACCGCTTCGATGTGGACATGCTGGCCGAGGTGTCGCGGGTCAGCCGCTCGGAAACCTGCACCGCGGTGACCGAGCTGGTCCGCCGCGACCTCCTGCGCCCGCTCGCCGACTCCCCCTACCACGGCTTCCGCCACGACCTGCTGCGCCGCGTGGTATACGACGCGGCGCCCCCGTGCGCCCTCTCCTTCACCCACGCCCGAGCGCACACGGCCCTGGCAAGCCGCGGCGCCCCGGCCGCCGTATGCGCCGCCCACGTCGAACGCTCGGCGAGCGAGCTCACCCCCGCCGCCCACCGCACCCTGCTGCGGGCCGCCGAGGAGAACCTGGACAACGCACCGGAGAAGTCCGCCCACTGGCTGCGCGTCCTCCTTCGCACCAGCGCAGCCGACACCTGGTCGGAATCCGAACGCGCCACGGCACTCGACGCCCTCCTCCGCACCCTGGGCGCCCAACGGACCCTGGGCGACAACCGCGACCTGATGCGCGCCGCGCTCGCCCTGGCCCCGGAACACGACTCCCCCGAGCGCGTACGGGCCGTCGCCTTCTCCTCCCTCATGGAAGCGGTACTGGGCAACGCCGACCACGCCCTCGACCTGGTCGAGCACGAACTCGCCGGCCGCCCCGCCGAGCAACTCCCCGCCCCGGCCGTCCCGCTGCTGCTGCAACGCGAGCTCACCGCCCTGCTCCGCGACACCACCCCGCACCGCGGTCGTCTCCTGACCGCCCTGCTGACCGCCCGCCGGAACGCCGACCCGCTGGCCCAGGCCGGCGCGCTGGCCCTGCTGTCCTACACCGAGGCGATGACCGACGACGCGGTCCCCGCCCTGCACCACGCCGAACAGTCCGCGGCCCTCTGCGACACCCTCCCGGACGACGAACTCTGCGCCCACCCCGAATACCTGGGTGTCCTCGCCCTCAGCGAAAGCCTGCTGGGCCAGTTCGAGCAGGCCGGCCGACACGGCCGCCGCGGCGCCGCACTGGTCTCCTCCCACGGCCGCACCTTCCTACTGCCCAGCCTCCTCGTCGGCATCGCCTACGCCCTCACCTACGCCGGCCGGGTCCACCAGGCACGCCGCACCGCCCTGGACGCCCTGTCCACCGCCGCCCCGCAGGACAATCTCCACGTCAGGCCGCTGGCCGCCGCCCTGGAATCCTGCAACGCCGTCCTCAGCGGCGAGCCCCCTACCCTCAGCATCGACCGCGCCCACACCACTGCCTTCCCCCACCGCCCCCACTCCCTCCCCACCGTCCTCACCGCGCTCTGCCTGGCCCAGAGCGCGCGCCTCCGCGGCGATCTCCCACGCGCCGAATCCCTCATCCTGATCGCCGGCAGCGGCCCCGACCTGACCCGTATCCCCGCCCTCCTCCGCCCCGCCTGCTACGAGGTCCTCGCCGCCTCCGCGGTCGCCGCCGACAACGCGCTCGCCGCACGCTGGGCCTGGCGCGCGAAGGTCGCCGCCGAAAAGCTCCGCATCCCGGTCCCCCTCGCCTACGCAGCGATGGCCCAGGCCCACATCCTCCGCAAGCACTCCTCCGAAGCGGCCTGGCTCTACCGCCGCGCCGCCTGCCTCTTCTCCACCAGCGGCATGGTCGGCATCCAGGCATGGGCCCTCAAGGAAACCGCCACCTGCCTCGCCGCCAACCACCGCTCCGGCGAAGCCAGTTCGCTTCTCTCCCTGGCCGCAGAACTCGCCCACCAGTCCGGCGGCCGCCTCCTCTACGACCAGATCCGCCGCGCCACCACCCCCACCACGCCCCTCCCCGACCGCCACCGCACCACCCCCTGCGACACCCTCACCCCCCTCACCAACCGCGAACGCGAGGTCGCCTCGTTCGTCGGCACCGGAATGAAGACCCGCGAAATCGCCCAACAACTCCACCTGAGCCCCCGCACGGTAGAAGTCCACCTCACCCGCATCTACCGCAAACTCAACATCAACTCCCGAGCCAGCCTCGCCCGGCTCATGACAGAAGCCGGCATACACCCAACAGCCTCGACCGCCGGCGGATAACCCCCTACGACCGGCGGCGTGAAAGCGGTCGAAGAGACCCGGAACGCAGAAAGGCCCCGCACCATAAGGTGCGGGGCCTTCCCACAATAATTGTTCGGCGGCGTCCTACTCTCCCACAGGGTCCCCCCTGCAGTACCATCGGCGCTGAAAGGCTTAGCTTCCGGGTTCGAAATGTAACCG
>NZ_JBHVQS010000096.1:0-22935 GCF_042886435.1 Streptomyces sp. NPDC058000 | reverse complement strand
GTCCGGCACACCCCCACCCCACAGACCCGTCCCCTCCCGTGAGTGGGTGGAATTCCGGTGGGTGGGGGCTTGGGTGAGTGGGCTGCCGCGGGTGAGTGGGCCCCTGTCGGTGGTTACGGGGGTGGAGGGGGCTGGTTCGTGGTGTGTTCGCCGGGGTCCAGGGGTGGGGCGGTGACGCCGCAGTGGTAGGTGCACTCGGCGTGGCACGGCTCGGCGGTCTCGGGTTCGGTGGGGTGGAGGACGTCGCTGCGGACGGTCAGCCAGGCGATCAGGGCGCCGACCAGCAGCACCGCGGCGCACAGGGGCATGGCGCGGCGGAAGGCCGCGGCGAACGCCGGGGCCGAGCGGTACGCCTCCGGGCCCATCCCTGCGAGGAGTGGCAGTGCGGCCACCGCCACCAGTCCGGCGGCCCGGGCCGCCGCGTTGTTGATACCGCTGGCCAGGCCGGCCCGGTCGACGTCCACCGACGCCAGCACGGTGGCGGTGAGCGGGGCGACCAGGGTCACCATCCCGGCGCCCAGCACCACCAACGCCGGCAGCACGTCGACGACGTAGGACGTATTGGGGCCCACCCGGGTCATCAGCAGCATGCCGGCCGCGCAGAGCACCGGGCCGACGGTGAGCGGGATCCGCGGTCCGATCCGCTGGCCCAGTTCGCCGGAGCGGGCCGACAGCAGCAGCATCAGCACGGTCGTGGGCAGCAGCGCGGTGCCGGCCTGGAGCGCCGAGTAGCCGGCGACGACCTGGAGCTGGAGCACGGAGAGGAAGAAGAACCCGCCGAACGCGGCGTAGACGCACACCGTCACCGCGTTGACGGCGCTGAACTGGCGGTTCGCGAAGATCTTCGGCGGCAGCATCGGATCGGCCCGCCGCCGTTCGACCCGGAGGAAGACCGCGCCGAGCAGCACCCCGGCCACCGCGGGCACGATCACCCCGGGTGCGGCGCCCCGCCCCGGTGCCGCGATCAGCGCGTAGGTGACGCCGGCCAGGGCCAGCGCGCCCAGGACCGCCCCGGCCACGTCGAAGCCGTGCGCCCCGCCCGCCCCCCGCTCGCGGGTCTCGGGGACGTGCCGCAGCGCGATCGGCACGCAGGCCGCCGCCACCGGCACGTTCAGGAAGAACACCCAGCGCCAGCCGGCCCCGTCCACCAGCCAGCCGCCGACGAACGGGCCGATCGCCGCGGCCACCCCGCCCAGACCGGACCAGGCGCCGACCGCCCGGGCCCGGTCGTCGGGGTGGAAGACCGCCTGGATCAGGGCGAGGGAGCCGGGCGTGAGCAGTGCGCCGCCGACGCCCTGGAGCGCCCGGGCGGTGATCAGCACCCCCGGGCCCGGCGCCAGCCCGCACAGCAGCGAGGCCACCGCGAACCACACGACGCCGATGACGAACACCCGGCGCCGGCCGAACCGGTCGCCCAGCGCCCCGCCCAGCAGGATCAGCGCGGAGAGGGTGAGCATGTAGGCGGTGACCGTCCACTGGAGCACCGCCAGGTCCGCGTTGAGGTCCGCGCCGATCCTCGGCAGCGCGACATTGACGACCGTGCTGTCCAGCATCGCCATGCCCGAGCCGAGGACGGTGGTGGTCAGCACCCAGCGGCCCTGCGACGAGGCCAGCCGGACCCGGCCCGGCGCGCTCCCGGCCACCGCCCCGCCCGGCTCACTCCTGGCCGGATCATCCATACGGTGAGCATGCCCCGTTCCGCGGCCGCCCGCTCCCCGGCCGGCGACGACGGTGCCCCGGACGCCGCAGGGCCCCGCAACCGGTACGGCTGCGGGGCCCTGCGGAAGCCGCTGAGCGGCCCGACGCCTACTTGAGCTTGGTGCCCGTGGAGCGCAGGTTGGCGCACGCCTCGGTGACGCGCTTGGCCATGCCGGCCTCGGCCAGCTTGCCCCAGCTGCGCGGGTCGTAGGTCTTCTTGTCGCCGACCTCGCCGTCGACCTTCAGCACGCCGTCGTAGTTGCGGAACATGTGGTCCGCGACCGGGCGGGTGAAGGCGTACTGGGTGTCGGTGTCGAGGTTCATCTTGACCACGCCGTTCTCCAGCGCGGTGGCGATCTCCTCCTCGGTGGAGCCGGAGCCGCCGTGGAAGACGAAGTCGAACGGAGCGGTCTTGCCGTACTTGGCGCCGACGCCCTGCTGGAGGTCCTTCAGCAGCTCGGGGCGGAGCACGACGTTGCCCGGCTTGTAGACGCCGTGGACGTTGCCGAAGGAGGCGGCGAGCAGGTAGCGGCCCTGCTCGCCCAGGCCCAGCGCCTCGGCGGTGCGCAGCGCGTCCTCGACGGTGGTGTAGAGCTCGTCGTTGATCTCGTGGGTGACGCCGTCCTCCTCGCCACCGGTCGGGGTGATCTCGACCTCAAGGATGATCTTGGCGGCGGCGGCGCGGGGCAGCAGCTCCTGCGCGATGGCCAGGTTGTCGGCGAGGGTCTCGGCCGAGCCGTCCCACATGTGCGACTGGAAGAGCGGGTTGCGACCGGCCTTGACGCGCTCCTCGGAGATCGCGATCAGCGGGCGGACGTAACCGTCCAGCTTGTCCTTGGGGCAGTGGTCGGTGTGCAGCGCGACGTTGACGCCATACTTCTCGGCGACCACGTGCGCGAACTCGGCGAGCGCCACCGCACCGGTGACCATGTCCTTGCTGTACTGGCCGCCCAGGAACTCCGCACCACCGGTGGAGATCTGGATGATGCCGTCGCTCTCAGCCTCGGCGAAACCGCGCAGCGCCGCGTGCAGCGTCTGCGTGGAGGTCACGTTGATGGCCGGGTAGGCGAACTTGCCTGCCTTCGCCCGGTCCAGCATCTCGTTGTAGACCTCAGGGGTTGCGATGGGCATCTGTCCGCTCCTTGTGTGTGCGGGGTGTGCGTTCTTGGCCCTGACCAGGGGGCGACGACTTCGCCGTGGCACATCTTCCCAGACTCACTGGATTGCTCCACATCGCCCGGGCGGCCGCTGCCCGCGAAGAGCGCGCTGTTTCACGTGAAACCGGGCCCGGTGTTTCACGGGAAAACCTGCCCCAGGTTTCACGTGAAACACCGAGCCCGGGGCAACGTCGCAGGTCAGTGAGAACGACCCGATCGGGTCGTCAGTTCAGGCCGAGATCGTCGAGCTGGTAGCCGGTGAGGTACCGCAGCCCGGCACCGGCGATGGCCGAAGCGGCGCCGCGGTCAACGATCGTCGCAACCGCAACCACCTCGGCGCCGGCCTCCCGCGCCGCCTCGACGGCGGTCAGCGGCGAACCACCGGTGGTCGAGGTGTCCTCGACGACCAGGACCCGACGGCCCTTGATGTCCGGGCCCTCGATCCGGCGCTGCATGCCGTGCGCCTTCTGCGCCTTGCGGACGACGAAGGCGTCCAGCCGGCGACCACGCGCGGCGGCGGCGTGCAGCATCGACGTCGCCACCGGGTCGGCGCCGAGCGTAAGCCCGCCGACCGCGTCGAAGTCCAGATCGGCGGTGAGGTCGAGCATCAGCTGACCGACCAGCGGCGCCGCCTCGCTGTCGAGGGTGATCCGGCGCAGGTCGATGTAGTAGTCGGCCTCCTTGCCGGAGGAGAGCGTCACCTTGCCGTGCACCACGGCCTTGTCCTTGATCTGCTGCAGCAGCTCGCCGCGCACGTCGTCAGTCATGCGCACGAGCTTAGAGCCTGCCCTAGGACAGCCCTCACCACGGCGTCCGCCGGCTACAGGGCGCGCCAGCTCCAGGTCGTCGAGACCTCCAGCGGGTCGATCGGGGTGACCAGACGGGAGGCGGTGTTCAGACCGTTCGGCGGGCCGGACTGCGGCTCGACGCAGACCGCCTCGTCCTGCTCGTCGTAGACCACGACCCATTCGGCGCGGCTGGACACCGTCAGCTGGAGCCGTCCCGGCCAGGTGAGCGTCACCTCGACGCCGCGCGGCATGCCGAAGCAGTCGTCCCACGGCCCGGGCTGCGGCGTGATCCGGCGGCCGGTCGGAAGGTGGTCCGGCCCCCGCTCCTCCTGCCACTCGGGGGCGAAGTCGATCCGGACGTCCTCGCCCTCGCCGAGGTTGCGCAGGAACCACGGGTGCCAGCCGGCCTGCGCCGGGAACGAGTCGCCGATCGCCTCGACTCCCATGGTGAGCGTGAGCGAACCGCCGTCCTCGGCCAGTTCGACGAGCTGGGTGACGGTGCCCGGGTAGGGCCAGGGGGCCGCGGGGTCGGTCAGCTCGTAGGTGAAGGCCGCCGCGGTGTCGCTGGTCCGCGCGGTGCGCCAGCGGAGGTCGCGGCCGGTGCCGTGGATGGCGTGCGGCGGCGAGTTGACCGGCATCTGGTGGAGTTCGCCGCCGTTGCGGAACCGCCCGTGGTCGATCCGGCCGCACCACGGGACCATCGGGAAACTGCCGTACTTGGCGCCCTGCCGCAGCAGCTCCGTGCCGCCGACGCGCAGGCTGCCGAGCCGGCAGCCGTGGTCCGGGTGAACGGTCAGTTCGGCGTCCCCGGCGGACAGCTGTACGCCGTCCGCGCCGCGCTCCCGCGCCGTGCTCTGCGTGGTGTTCTCGGTGCTCACGGAAGCGACCCTAACGGTGCGACCGTCTGCACGCCGGGACCCGGGCGCCGGCCGGCCCGCGCCGACGCCCCGGCCACGCCCGCGGACCGCCCGGTCACCGGCGTCGCCGCAGCACCCGCCCGACCACCACCGCCGAGGCCAGCACCACCGCGGCGGCGGGCGCCGCCCAGCGCAGCGGCACCGAACTCCCGCCGGGCTCCGGCGCGGGCACCGGCGCGTACCGGCCGCGCGGCGGAGCGTGGTCGACCTCCTCCGCACTGCGCCCGATCATCGTCCGGCGGGCGTGCGCGGCCTCCGCCGGCGCGGTCTCGGGCACCTCCTCCGGACCGCCGGGGACGCCGAGCCCGTCCTCGTCGTCGTCCCCGAAGGGAGCCACCTCGGGGACGTCGTCCGCCGCGAGGTCGGCCGGCTCGTCGGGGTCCGCCACCACGCTGACGTCGTCCTCCGCGTCACTGAGCGGATCGAGCGACGGCGGCGGTACCTCGGTGTCGAAGACGCTCTGCGGCACCGGTCCGGGGGCCTCCTCCGACGCCGCCGCGACCGGCCGGTCCGTCAGATCCGCCGCGAGGTTCTCCGCGAAGCGGTCCAGCAGCCGCCGCCCGGCGGTCGCCACGGACTGGTCGTCGGCGGCGGCCAGCCGGCCCTCGCTGCGGACCGTGCCGGCGCACACCAAGGACGTCCCGGGGCCGGGCTCGGAGGCCGGGGCGAGCCGTACGGTCAGCGTCAGCGTCACGGTCCCCTCGCCCCGGGTCTCGGTACCGCTCGCCTCGATGGTCACCACGGTGGCCTCGTCGCCGGTCGCCGCGGAGTCGTCCTCCGCGCCGCCCCCCGGGCCGTCGGCCGAGCCGCCGCTGACCGTCAGCGCACCGCGGTAGGTGATGGTGGAGCCCCCGACGCGCAACCGCAGCCGCCCCTCGGGGCGGTATGGGGCCGCATCGGCGTCGAGTTGGACTCCTGGGACACAGCGCGCCACGCGCTCCGGTTCGGTGAGCGCCTGCCGCACGGTCCGGACGGGAAACGGAACGTACACCTCATGCTCCATGGCATGGGAGCCTACCCAGCACCCGCGGCGCCCGTGCCCGCTGCGGCGCGAACTTTTCGCGGGCGGCCCCGGACCGGCCCGCACCGCACCGGCCGGATCCGCGCCCCGCCGTGGTGGGCGCCCCCGCTCGCTCACTGGAGATACCGGGGATGCATCAGCGTCGAGGGCGGCAGCCCGGGGATCCGCTCCCGCAGCTCCCGCCGCCAGCCGGCCCGCAGCTCGCTCAGGGGGACGACGGCGGGCGGGGCGTCCGGGGCCGTGCCGAGCCGCGGCGGTCGCCGGGCGGCCAGGACGAAGCCCCAGTACCGCTCCCCGTCCGACGGCGGGGCGCCCGGCCCCCGGTCGTCCGTACCGGGCCGGCCCGACTGGGGGACCTGCGCGACCGAGCGGTCCGGGCCGCCCGAGAAGTCCGCCCACCGGCCGGGGATCCCGTACGGCAGGGTCGCCAGGCCCATCGAGCGCAGCGTCGCCACCACCGTCCAGTACGTCCGTGGCCGGGCGCGCGGCGGCCCGGCGTGCACCACCAACCGGCCGTCGGCGGCCAGCACCCGCGCGGCGAGGCCGTAGAACTCCTGGGAGTACAGCTTGGTGCTGGCGGTGATCCCGGGGTCGGGGAGGTCGGAGACGATCACGTCGTAGGGCGCCGGCCGCCGCCCGCCCGAAGGGCCTTGCCCGCGCAGCCAGTTGAAGGCGTCGGCGGAGACCACCCGCACCCGGGGATCGCCGAACGCGTGGCGGTTGAGGTCGGACAGCCCCGGGTCGGTGCGCGCCAGCCGCACCACCTCGGGATCGATCTCGACGACCGTCACCGACCGGACTGTGCGGTAGCGCAGCAGCTCGCGCACGGCCAGGCCGTCACCGCCGCCCAGGACCAGCACCCGGCCGTGCGGACCGCCCGACATCACGGGGCCGACCAGCGCCTGGTGGTAGACGCGTTCGTTCTCCGAGCTGACCTTCAGCCGCCCGTCGAGGAACAGCTCCAGCGGTCTGCCGGAACCTTTCCTCCCCCGTCCCGAGCCGGCTCCGCCCTCACGCGCACCACCCACGCCGCCGGTCAGCACCACCTCCTGGACGCCGGTCTGCTCGGCGACCCGGGCCTGCGCCCCGTACACCGCCCGGCGGGCGGCCTGCTCGAACGGCCCGGCCAGCGCTATCCCCGCACCCAGCAGCGCGAGCACCAGCGCGTTGACGCCGAACAGCGCCCAGCGGGCCCGGGTGGTCAGATCGTGGCCGAAGAGCCACAGCACCAGCACCGCACCGGCGAGGAGGTTGACCGCCCCGGTGACCAGCGCCCCCGTCAACTGCCCCAAGCAGGGCAGCAGAAGGAAGGGGAAGGCCAGTCCGCCGACCAGCGCGCCGACGTAGTCCGCGGCGAACAGGTCGGCCACCGCGCCGCCCGGGTCCTGCCGGCGCACCCGCTGGATCAGCGTCATCAGCAGCGGTATCTCGGCGCCGATGAGCACGCCGATGCCCAGCGAGAAGCCGACGAGCGCGATACGGGGCTGGCCGAACCAGGCGAAGCAGGCGTAGAGCGCCATCGCGGAGCCGCCGCCGACCAGCGCCAGCACCGCCTCGACCGCGCCGAAACCGACCGCGGCCCGGCAACGCAGCCGCTTGGCCAGCAGCGCCCCGACGCCCATCGCGAAGACCATGAAGGACAGCACGACCGACGCCTGGGTGACCGAATCGCCGACCAAGTAGCTCGCCAGGGCGACCAGTTCGAGCTCGTAGACCAGGCCGCAGGCCGCGCAGATGAAGACCGCGGCGAGCACCAGCAGCCGACCGAGCCCGGACGGCACCGGCAGCCGCGCCGGCGTCAGGGCCTCCGGCGGCCCGAGCGCGGCGGCTACGAGGGGCTCTGGCGGGTCGATCATGACATGAACGCTACGTGACGTTCTGGTGGCCCTATGTCACCCACACGAGTGCAGTCTGCGTGCGGCGCACACCAGTTGAAGGACCAACGGAGATGACGCCCCGCACCCCCTCCGAGCCCCCGGCACCACCGCCGTCAGGCGGCGACCGCCGCCCGCACCCCCACCCGCGTACGGGTGGCCACCAGCCGCCCTTCCTGCGGATACGCGTGCCAGGTGCGCCACCGCACCTGCCCCTGCCGCCGCTGCGCCAACATCGCGGTGAAGGCGTGCGGCGAACCGGGGAAGGTGCCGGCGAGACCGTGCGGATGCTCGGCGACCAGCGCCAGCAACTCCTGTGCCCGGCCGGCGAACGAACCGCGGGAGAGCGTCTCGACGTGCGCGGCGAACTCGTACTCCCAGTCGCCCAGCCGCTTGGCCACACCGAGCGGCAGCGGCGTGCTGCTGCCCGGCATACAGGCGACGGTCTCGGAACAGTTGCCGTGCTCCTCTTCGAGCAGCACCTGATGCGAAGCCCCGAGCAGCCTCAACTGCACTCGGGCGTCGTCGAGTTGGAGGTCCAGTACGGCCAGCGCCGGCAGGGGTTCCCTGCCCAGCGCCCAGGCCAGGTCGGATGCGCGGGTATCGGTGTACGCCGTCTTCAGAGTGGTGAGCATGGGTCGGCTCCGCAAGCACGCAGTGGATGGTGGGCCGGCCCGCCCGAGATGGGGATCAGGGATGAACGTCTGCCTGCCGGCTCGTGCCCACGCGGGGTCCGAGAACTGGGGGATTCTCAAGGGAGAGGGAATCACGGATGGTGTGGCGTCCACAGCGTTTTTACCCATCTTCGCCCTGGTTTCCATCCCCTAGAGGGCCATGCAGTTCACCTGTTCAACACCCCATCGCACAACGGGTGTTGGATCAATTCACGCCACGCGCCGGACGCATATGCGAGGCCGCATGAGCTGGCCGCATGTGTGCCGGCGCAGCGGCGCGCGGAGCCGTCGCGCGACGGCCGGACAAGTCGTGAAAAGCGTCGTGCCCACGGCCGCGGACGGGTGCGTTCCGCAGTCGTGGGCACATGCGTACGAGTGCCTGTCGGGGCGTCTCAGCGCCCCCTGGCGCCCCTCTCAGGAACCGCCACCGCAGCCACCCCCACCGCCGCAGGAAGAGCCCCCGCCGCAGGAGTGTCCGCCGTGATGGCCGCCCCCGCCGCACGAGGAGTGGTGATGATGGTGCCCGCCGCTCGAAACGGAGCCGCCACCGCCGGCCACCCACCAACTCCCCCCACTCCCACTGCTGTTGCTGCCACGGCGGGACGCCTTGTACCCGTTGGAGCTGCCGTACGAGCGGCGCCCCTTGCGCGAGCCGCCCCGCGCGGCCGCGGCCACCACCGCCAGCACGACGATCACCATCACAGCGAACACCATGAATCCCGACATCTTTGCCCCACTCTCCTTCCGTTCCCCCGAAGCGAGGCATCGCTCCGTCGGCGCCCCGTGCGCCGCCACGGCGCCGTCCCGCGCCGCAAGGCCGCCCTGGCCGGCGGCCGCCCTCGTCCTTGGTGCGGGGCTGATGCCCGGCCCCCTGGCGGCTCAAAGCACAGTTGAGGAACTCCAGAGGTTCGACGGAGGATGGCGCGCATGGACCGACCGCTGCTCAACCGACGCCTCGCCGCATTCGGCACCACGATCTTCGCCGAGATGTCGGCGCTCGCCCAACGCACCGGCTCCATCAACCTCGGCCAGGGCTTCCCCGACGCCGACGGCCCGGAGGAAGTCCGGGAGGCCGCGGTGCGCGCCCTCCGCGACGGCCGCGGCAACCAGTACCCGCCCGGCCCCGGCATCCCCGAACTGCGCACCGCCGTCGCCGCCCACCAACAGCGCTTCTACGGGCACCTCGGACTGTCCTACGACCCCGACACCGAGGTCCTGGTCACCGCCGGCGCCACCGAGGCCATCGCCGCCTCGCTCCTCGCCCTGGTCGAACCGGGCGACGAGGTCATCGCGCTGGAGCCGTACTACGACTCGTACGCCGCCTGCATCGCGATGGCCGGCGGCCACCGCGTTCCGGTGACCCTGCGCCCGTCCGCGGAGACCGGCACGTACCACCTCGATCTCGACGAGTTCCGCGCCGCCATCACCGACAACACCCGACTCATCCTCCTCAATACTCCCCACAACCCCACAGGCACCGTGCTCTCCCGTGACGAGCTCGCCGCCATCGCCGCGCTGGCCGTCGAGCACGACCTCCTGGTCGTCGCCGACGAGGTCTACGAGCACCTGGTCTTCGAGGGCGAGCACCTGCCGCTGGCGTCGTTCCCCGGTATGCGCGAGCGCACCGTCACCATCAGCTCGGCCGGCAAGACCTTCTCGTTCACCGGCTGGAAGGTCGGCTGGGTCACCGCCTCCCCCGCGCTGATCACCGCGGTCCGCTCCGCCAAGCAGTTCCTCACCTACGTCTCGGCCGGCCCCTTCCAGTACGCCGTGGCCGAGGCGCTGGCCCTGCCCGACTCCTACTTCACCGGGCTCCGCGAGGACCTGCGCGCCAAGCGCGACATCCTCGCCGCCGGCCTCACCGACGCCGACTTCCAGGTCTTCCGCCCGGCCGGCACCTACTTCATCACCACCGACATCCGCCCCCTCGGCGCAACGGACGGCTTCGCCTTCTGCCGCGCCCTCCCCGAACGCGCCGGCGTCGTCGCCATCCCCAACGCCGTCTTCTACGACCACCAGGACCAGGGCGCGCCCTTCGTCCGCTTCGCCTTCTGCAAGAGCGTCGCCGTCCTGGAGGAGGCGGCGGGACGGCTGAAGCGGCTGTGACCGACGCCGCTGCCGGTCCCTGTTCCGGTCCCTTACCGGAGCGGGGCGGGGGTGTGGCGGCGGTGCCGCTGTGAGCCGGGGCGGGCCCGCCCCGGGGCGGACATGACGCGGGCCCCGAACCGACGGGTCGGTTCGGGGCCCGGGCAGCCGGGGCGGACGGGGCTCTACGCCTCGTCGTCGCCCGGCTTCTCGTCGGAGTCGCCTTCGATCTCGGCTTCCAGGCCGAGCTGCTCGACGATCCACTTGTCGAATTCGATCGAGGCACGCACCCAACTGACCGTGCTCGACACAAAGTGTTCGAGCGCGACACCGGTGCCGACCAGCATCGATGCCTCACCGATCAGACGGACGCTGCCGTCGTCGTGGGTGTGGGTGTACACCTTGGGCCAGAGCGTCCGACGGTTCCAGTCGTCGATGGCCTCCAGCAGCTTCAACTTTTCGTCGATGCCGTGGACGCGGTCGTAGAACGTGCGGACGGAGAAGATCTCCTGCTCTTCCTCACCGCGGAACATGAAGTACGTGCGGAACTGCTCCCACGGGGCGGCGAGGTCACCCTCCTCGTCGACGACGTACTTCAGCTCCATCTGCTCAAGAAGCTGCTTGACCAGGTCCTGGTCGGGGACGACGGGACCATCAGGCCCCGACGGCTGCGGTTCGGGCTGGCCCCCGAAATTCGGAATCGAGGACGGGTCGATGCTCACCGTGGAATTCCCTTCGTATGGTCCTTGCCATCCTCCCCCATACGCGCCCGGTCCTGGCAAGCCCGGACCGCTGACCGGCGCGTACGGGGGTCGGCGGGAGGGTCGTGCGGCCGCCGAACCCTCAGGCCGTGGGGCGGACCGCCTCGACCGACAGGCCCTCGCCGTCGCTGTCCACGTCCACCCGGACGGTGTCCCCGTCTAGCACGTCGCCGGCCAGGATGGCGCGCGCCAGCTGGTCGCCGATGGCGCTCTGGACCAGGCGGCGCAGCGGACGGGCACCGTAGGAGAGGTCCGGGGCCGGGGCGCCTGCGACCGGTTGCTGGCCGAGCCAGGCGAGCCAGGTCAGCGCCCGGTCGGTGACGTCGAGGGTGAGTCGGCGGTCGGCCAGGCGGCTCTGGAGGTGGTCCAGCTGGATCCGGGCGATCCGCTCCAGCTGCTCCGTGCCGAGCGGGTGGAAGACGACCAGGTCGTCCAGGCGGTTGAGGAATTCGGGGCGGAACGCGCTGCGGACCGTCTGAAGCACCTTCTCCTTCTTCTGCTCCTCCTTCAGCAGCGGGTCCATCAGGAAGTTCGAGCCGAGGTTGGAGGTGAGTATGAGGATGGTGTTGCGGAAGTCGACGGTACGGCCCTGGCCGTCCGTGAGACGCCCGTCGTCGAGCACCTGGAGGAGGATGTCGAAGACCTCGTGGTGCGCCTTCTCCACCTCGTCCAGCAGCACGACGCTGTACGGGCGGCGGCGGACCGCCTCGGTGAGCTGGCCGCCCTCCTCGTAGCCGACGTAGCCGGGGGGCGCGCCCACCAGCCGGGCCACGCTGTGCTTCTCGCCGTACTCCGACATGTCGATCCGGACCATCGCCCGCTCGTCGTCGAACAGGAAGTCCGCCAGCGCCTTGGCCAGCTCGGTCTTGCCGACGCCGGTCGGGCCGAGGAAGAGGAACGAGCCGGTGGGCCGGTCCGGGTCGGCGATCCCGGCGCGGGTGCGGCGCACCGCGTCGGAGACCGCGCGGACCGCCTCGCTCTGGCCGATCAGCCGCTTGCCGAGCTCCTCCTCCATACGCAGCAGCTTCTGCGTCTCGCCCTCCAGCAGGCGCCCGGCCGGAATGCCCGTCCAGGCACCGACCACGTCCGCGATGTCGTCCGGGCCGACCTCCTCCTTGACCATCGACTCCATGGCGCCGCCGGTGTCCTTGGCCGCCGACTGCTCGGCCTCCGCCCGGGCGGCCTCCTCCAATTCCCGCTCCAGGCCGGGAATCTCCCCGTACAGCAGCTTGGAGGCGGTGTCGAAGTCGCCGTCGCGCTGGGCGCGTTCGGCCTGGCCGCGCAGGTCGTCGAGGCGCTCCTTCAACTCACCGACGCGGTTGAGGCTCTGCTTCTCCTTCTCCCAGCGCGCGGTCAGACCGCGCAGCTCCTCCTCCTTGTCGGCGAGGTCCTTGCGCAGCTTCTCCAGCCGCGCCACGGAGCCGGCGTCGGTCTCGTTGCGCAGCGCCAGTTCCTCCATCTTCAGCCGGTCCACGGCGCGCTGGAGCTCGTCGATCTCGACCGGGGACGAGTCGATCTCCATCCGGAGCCGGGAGGCGGCCTCGTCGACCAGGTCGATGGCCTTGTCGGGGAGGAAACGGGAGGTGATGTAGCGGTCGGAGAGGGTGGCCGCGGCGACCAGTGCGGAGTCGGCGATCTGGACCTTGTGGTGCGCCTCGTAGCGTCCCTTGAGGCCGCGCAGGATCGCCACCGTGTCCTCGACGGTCGGCTCGGCGACCAGCACCTGCTGGAAGCGCCGCTCCAGCGCCGGGTCCTTCTCGATCCGCTCGCGGTACTCGTCCAGGGTGGTGGCGCCGACCATCCGCAGCTCACCGCGTGCCAGCATCGGCTTGAGCATGTTGCCCGCGTCCATGGCCGAGTCGCCGCCGGCGCCCGCGCCGACGACGGTGTGCAGCTCGTCGATGAAGGTGATGATCTGGCCGTCGCTGGCCTTGATCTCGGCCAGGACGGTCTTCAGCCGCTCCTCGAACTCACCGCGGTACTTCGCGCCCGCGACCATCGCGCCCAGGTCCAGCGCGACCAGCCGCTTGTTGCGCAGCGACTCGGGGACGTCGCCCTTGACGATCCGCTGGGCCAGCCCCTCGACGACCGCGGTCTTGCCGACGCCCGGCTCACCGATCAGCACCGGGTTGTTCTTCGTCCGGCGGGAGAGCACCTGCACCACCCTGCGGATCTCCTGGTCCCGGCCGATGACCGGGTCGAGCTTGCCCTCCCGGGCCGCCGCGGTGAAGTCCGTACCGAACTTCTCCAGCGCCTTGTACGTGCCCTCCGGGTCCGGGGTGGTCACCCGCTGCCCGCCGCGACTGGCCTCGAAGGCCGCCAGCAGCTTCTTGGCGCTGGCACCCTGCTGTTCCAGCAGCTCACCGGTACGGCCGCCCTTGGCCGCGATGCCGATGAGCAGGTGCTCGGTGGAGATGTACGCGTCGCCCAGCTCCTTGGCGCGCTGGGCGGCGTCCGCGATGACGGCGAGCAGCTCGCGGTCCGGCTGCGGCGGGGCCACCGTCGAACCCTGGACGCTGGGCAGCCCGGCCAGCTGCCGCTCGGCGCCGGACCGCAACTGGGCGGCGTCCGCCTCGACGGCCGCCAGCAGGTCCATGATGTTCGCGTTGTCGTCGGCCCGCCCCGCTAGCAGCGCGAGCAACAGATGCGCGGACGTCATGTCCGCGTGCCCGGCGGTGATCGCCCGCTCATTGGCGGCGCTCAGCGCCTCCCGGCTCTTGTTGGTCAGCTCGGCGTCCACGTCTTCCTGGTCCTCCTCGTGCGTTCCGGCGCTCCGCGCGCTCCCCTAATCCAATCCTGCCTTGCTCAACGTACGATAAGTTGAGTCTATTCCACTCAAGCCTCACTCGTGCGAGCGAAACCGCCTCGGAATATGCCCGTGTCACTGTCCTCATCGAGCAACACTGGTCTCCGACCACAAGGAGGTGCAGCATGACGGCTATGGCACACGAGCCGATGCCCACGCAGGACGACTCCCTCCTCAAGGGCTTTCTGGCCCTGGAAACTCCGACAGGCTTCCGGGCCGAGCTCATCGAGGGGGAGATTGTCGTGACACCGCCGACGGATGGCGACCATGAGGACTACCTGGGCATCATCGGCAGGCAGGTGACACGAAGGTCCGCGACCGACATGCAGATCTCGGGGTACAAGGGACTCGTCCTTCCCAGCGCGGACGACCAGCCCGCGGACCACGTGATCCCCGACGCCACCATCGCCCCGTACGCGATGCGTCTCTTCCGGGGTGCGGAGCCATGGATGCCCAGCGACGGCGTCGCCATGGTCGTCGAGGTGACATCGAGCAGGCCCCGCAACGACCGTGTCGCCAAGCGCCACGCCTACGCACGCGCTGCCATTCCGCTCTATCTTCTCGTCGACCGCAGCAAGTCCGCGGTCACGGTCTTCAGCGAGCCGAAGGGCGACGACTACCTCACCACCCACACCGCCCCCTTCGGCGATCCCCTCCCCCTCCCCGCCCCCTTCTCCTTCGACCTGGAGACCACCGACTTCCTCTGATCCCCTGCCGGGCCCCGCACCGCGCCAACTACCCTGGCCCCCATGGCCCACGACCTGAGCGCGCTGTCCCCCGAGTACCTCGCCTTCTGGGGCGAGTACCAGATGCCGACCCTCACGACCCTGCGGGCCAACGGCACCCCGCACGTCGTCCCGGTCGGTGTCACCTATGACGCCGGGCAGCGGATCGCGCGGATCATCACCCGCAAGGACAGCACCAAGGTCAAGAACGTCCTCGCCGCCGGCGCCGACGGGGCGCGGGTGGCGGTGTGCCAGGTGGACCGCGGTCGCTGGGCGACCCTGGAGGGCGTCGCCCGGGTGCGGACGGACGCGGAGACGGTGGCCGACGCGGTGCGCCGGTACGCCGAGCGGTACGGCCGGACCCCGGAGCCCAACCCCGACCGCGTGATGATCGAGATCGCGGTGACGAAGGCCCTCGGCCGGGCCTGAGCGCCCGCCCCACCCCGCGACACCACACCCGCCTCACCAGCACCAGCACCGCCGCCGAATCGGCCGTCCACCGGCCCGCGTTCACTGCCGGCACGGCTACCGGCCACCCAGCCACCACACACAGGTCCGGACCTGGCCGAAACCGCATCCTCCAGATCCGTCATCCGGCGCCCACCTGGTACTCAAGAACGGCAGGAACCGAACACCTCCGCACATCGACGAGCGGCATCGGCCCTGTCCCAGGCAAAAGACGGCAGCTGGAGGCCGCATGGCGTCGGTATCGGGCAACACGACGACCGTTCCGCGCCGCCTACCCAGGAAACGGACGGCCCGACCCCGCCCCTCCGCCGAGAGCTGCCCCCGGTGCGGAGGCCAGTTGGCCGTGAATCAGGACGGCTGGAAGATCTGCCATGCCTGCGGATATGCCTCGCCGCCCGGCGCAGCCCCTCCTCCCCGGGCCCTTGGCGGGGGTATCGTCGCCCCC
Source organism: Streptomyces sp. NPDC058000 (assembly GCF_042886435.1). Classification (NCBI taxonomy): domain Bacteria; kingdom Bacillati; phylum Actinomycetota; class Actinomycetes; order Kitasatosporales; family Streptomycetaceae; genus Streptomyces; species Streptomyces sp. NPDC058000. The sequence continues at coordinate 7,516 of NZ_JBHVQS010000096.1, read as the reverse complement.
ACAGTCGCCACGCCCCGGAGGGCACGATGAACTCGGTCCGAGTGACGGCGATCGCCTGCCTGATGCCGCTGTCCGAGCTGGACGAGGATCCGTTCCTGGTCGATGACCGCAGCCAGCACGCCATGTGCAAACAGTGGGCGGCAGCCCGTGACTACCGCCTGACCTGCCAGCTCAGCCTGCACCAGCTGCGCGCCGACCACAGCGCGCTGTGGCGCGACGTCGAAGAGGGCCTGGTCGACGTGTTCGTGACGCCCAACCGCCGGGCGCTGGAGTCCGCCATCGACGGCGCCGACGAGTTCACCGCACGGTGCGCGGCGGCGGGCGTCCGACTGGAGACCACCGACCTGGACGAACCGGTCTACACCCTGGCGATGAAGTCGCACGTGCACCGCCGGCTGTCGATGCCGACGGCCGGGTACAACGGCTGCTGACCGCACGGAGCCGACAACGACATGCGAAGGGCCGGGGTGGTGTGTCCACCCCGGCCCTTCATCGCGTCCGCTACGGCGTCATTCCGACGGCCGCTTGGGCCGCCAGACCACCAGCGCGCTGGTCTGCTGCACGTCCTGATACGGCACCAGGTCGCGGCGGTAGGAGGCGTGCACCGCCGCCTCCCGCTGCCGCATCGTGCTGGCCGCGCCCTCCAGGGCGCCCTGGAGTTCGGCGACCCGCTGCTGGAGGGCCGCGACCTGGTTCTCCAGCTCGATGATGCGCTTGATGCCGGCGAGGTTGATGCCCTCCTCCTGCGACAACTGCTGGACGGTGCGCAGCAGTTCAATGTCGCGGGCGGAGTAGCGGCGCCCCCGACCGGCCGTGCGGTCGGGAGAGACCAGGCCCAGGCGGTCGTACTGCCGCAGGGTCTGCGGGTGCAGGCCGGAGAGTTGGGCCGCGACGGAGATGACGTACACCGGCGATTCGTCGGTCAGTTCATAGGGGTTACGACGCTGCCCGCCCCGGCTGTCCATCTCATGCTCCCTTCGCGGCCTGGAACAGCTCCGTCCGCGGGTCCGGGCCCGCGGTCGCCTCGCGATAGGACTCCAGCGCTTCCTTCGCCTTGTCGCCGAGGTCCCCGGGAACGACCACCTCTATGGTGACCAGCAGGTCACCGCGGGTGCCGTCCTTGCGGGCCGCGCCCTTGCCGCGGGCCCGCATCGTGCGTCCGTTGGGGGTGCCGGCCGGCAGCTTCAGCGTGACCGGCGGGCCGCCCAACGTCGGCACCTTGATCTCACCGCCGAGCGCGGCCTCCGGGAAGGTGACCGGCACCGTGACGGTGAGGTTGTCGCCCTTGCGGCCGAAGACCGGGTGGTCGTCGACGTGGACGACCACGTACAGGTCGCCGGCCGGGCCGCCGTGCTCGCCCGGGGCGCCCTTGCCGCGCAGCCGGATGCGCTGCCCGTTCGAGACGCCGGCGGGGATGCGGACCTGCATCGTGCGGGCGCTGGACGCGCGCCCGCTGCCCTTGCAGACCTCGCAGGGCTCCTGGGCGATCAGGCCGCGGCCCTTGCAGTCGGCGCACGGGTCGGTGAGCGAGAAGCCACCGCCCGCGCCCCGGCTGACCTGGCCGGTGCCGACGCAGGTCGGGCAGACCCGAGGCGTACCGTTTTTGTCGCCGGTGCCGGAACACGCTTTGCAGGGCGCCTGGCTGGACATCCGCAGCGGGACCGTGGCCCCGTCGACCGCCTCGGTGAAGCTGAGCGTCACCTCGGACTCGATGTCCTGGCCGCGGCGCGGCTGCGTACGGGTGGTGGAGCCGCCGCGGTTGAAGAGGCCGCCGAAGACGTCCCCGATCCCGCCGCCGAAGCCACCGGACCCGCCGGAACCGCCCGCGCCCCCGGCGCCCCCGAAGAGGTCGCCGAGGTCGAAGTTGAAGCTTCCGCCCCCGCCGGGGCCGGGCCGGAAGCCGCCGTTGCCGAACAGCGCCCGTGCCTCGTCGTACTCCTTGCGACGCTTGGCGTCGCCGAGCACGTCGTTGGCCTCGGAGATCTCCTTGAAGCGCTCCTCGGCCTTGGCGTCGCCCTTGTTGGCGTCCGGGTGGAACTCGCGGGCGAGCTTGCGGTACGCCTTCTTGATCTCCGCCTCGGTGGCGTCCTTGGGGACGCCGAGGACCTTGTAATAGTCCTTCTCGACGAAGTCCTTGGTGCTCATCCTCGACGTCCCTCCTTCCGGGCGGTTCTCTCGTCGGCCCGTACGTCAGCCCTTGTCCGGGCCACCGCTCTCCTTGTCCGCAGCCTTGGCACCCTTGGCTCCCTTGCCGCCCTTGGCGCCCTTGGTCTCCTTCTCGGAGGCGGACTTGGCGTTCTGCGTGCCCGGCTGCGGCTCGGCGACCGCGACCCGCGCGGGGCGGATCGTGCGCTCACCGATGCGATACCCGGGCTGCAGGATGGCGACGCATGTCGTCTCCGTGACATCGGGCGCGTACGAGTGCATCAGCGCTTCATGGATCATCGGGTCGAAGGGCTCGCCCTCCTTGCCGAACTGCTGAAGACCGAGCTTGGCGGCCACGGTCTCCAGCGACTCGGCCACCGACTTGAAGCCGCCGACCAACTCGCCGTGCTCCCGGGCCCGACCGATGTCGTCGAGCACCGGAAGGAGATCGGACAGCAGGTTCGCCGCGGCGATCTCCTTGACCGTCACCCGGTCGCGCTCCACCCGGCGGCGGTAGTTCTGGTACTCCGCCTGGAGTCGCTGGAGGTCGGCGGTGCGCTCGTTGAGTGCGGTGCGCACCTGGTCCAACTGGGCCTGGAGCGCTACGTCCTGGACGTCCCCGGCCGGGGCCGAGCCCGCCTTGTCGGCGGACTCGGCCTGTGCCGCGTCTTCGGAAGCGGCATCGGAAGGGACGTCGGGCTTCTCGTCGAAGCCCGGGGTCTCCTCCGTCACGCCGCACCGTCCTTCTTCGGCTTCTCGTCGTCGACGATCTCGGCGTCGACGACGTCGTCCTCGGCCTTGGCCTGCTGGCCACCGGCGGCGGCACCCTCGGCACCGGCCGCACCCTGGGCCGCCTGGGCGTCGGCGTACATGGCCTGGCCCAGCTTCTGGGAGACGGCCGCGACCTTCTCGGAGGCGGTCTTGATCTCCGCGGTGTCCTCGCCCTTGAGCTTTTCCTTCAGCTCACCGACGGCGGACTCGACCTCGGTCTTGACCTCGGCGGGCACCTTGTCCTCGTTGTCCTTGAGGAACTTCTCGGTCTGGTAGACCAGCTGCTCGCCCTGGTTGCGGGTCTCGGCGGCCTCGCGGCGCTTGTGGTCCTCGTCCGCGTAGCGCTCGGCCTCCTCACGCATCCGGTCGACCTCGTCCTTCGGCAGCGAAGAGCCGCCGGTGACGGTCATCTTCTGCTCCTTGCCCGTGCCCAGGTCCTTCGCGGTCACGTGCATGATGCCGTTGGCGTCGATGTCGAAGGAGACCTCGATCTGCGGGACGCCACGCGGGGCCGGCGGCAGACCGGTCAGCTCGAACATCCCGAGCTTCTTGTTGTACGCCGCGATCTCGCGCTCGCCCTGGTAGACCTGGATCTGCACGGACGGCTGGTTGTCCTCGGCCGTGGTGAAGATCTCCGAGCGCTTGGTCGGGATCGTGGTGTTGCGCTCGATCAGCTTGGTCATGATGCCGCCCTTGGTCTCGATGCCGAGGGACAGCGGGGTGACGTCCAGCAGGAGGACGTCCTTGACCTCGCCCTTGAGGACACCGGCCTGGAGGCTGGCGCCCATGGCGACGACCTCGTCCGGGTTGACGCCCTTGTTGGCGTCCTTGCCGCCGGTCAGCTCCTTGACGAGCTCGGCGACGGCGGGCATCCGGGTCGAGCCGCCGACCAGGACCACGTGGTCGATCTCGGACAGCGCGATGCCGGCGTCCTTGATCACGTTGTGGAACGGGGTCTTGCAGCGGTCGAGCAGGTCCGCGGTGAGCTGCTGGAACTGCGAGCGCGTGAGCTTCTCGTCCAGGTGCAGCGGGCCCTCGGCGGAGGCGGTGATGTAAGGCAGGTTGATCGTCGTCTCGCTGGACGACGACAGCTCGATCTTCGCCTTCTCCGCGGCCTCGCGCAGGCGCTGGAGCGCCATCTTGTCCTTGGCGAGGTCGACGCCGTGACCGTTGGCGAACTGCTTGACCAGGAAGTCGACGACGCGCTGGTCCCAGTCGTCACCACCGAGGTGGTTGTCACCGTTGGTGGCCTTCACCTCGACGACGCCGTCGCCGATCTCCAGCAGCGACACGTCGAAGGTGCCGCCACCGAGGTCGAAGACGAGAATGGTCTGGTCTTCCTTGTCCAGGCCGTAGGCCAGGGCGGCGGCGGTGGGCTCGTTGACGATGCGCAGGACGTTGAGGCCCGCGATCTCACCGGCCTCCTTGGTGGCCTGGCGCTCGGAGTCGTTGAAGTACGCCGGGACGGTGATGACCGCGTCGGTGACCTTCTCGCCGAGGTAGGACTCCGCGTCCCGCTTCAGCTTCTGCAGGATGAACGCAGAGATCTGCTGCGGGTTGAAGTCCTTCTCGTCGACGTTGATCTTCCAGTCAGTGCCCATGTGACGCTTGACCGACCGGATCGTCCGCTCGACGTTGGTCACCGCCTGGCGCTTGGCGACCTCGCCGACCAGCACCTCGCCGTTCTTGGCGAAGGCGACGACGGACGGCGTGGTCCTGGCGCCCTCGGCGTTGGTGATGACGGTGGGCTCACCGCCTTCGAGAACACTGACGACAGAGTTAGTCGTGCCCAGGTCGATGCCGACCGCACGTGCCATTTCGATTCCTCCAGCTGACTTGAGTGGAACAGGCTCAAGAGTGCAACACCGATTCGGACCTGTCAACAGACCTGAGTCGAGCGCACTCAACTTTTATGTATCTCTTATCCTCACCAGGCCATTCCGGAGGACGCCAGGGGCGGTCGACCGGTTGCCCGCGCGACACAGATCACCGGCCGGGCGCCTTCATGGGGCCCGGAATACTGGGTAACCTCAGCGCAGACCCAAAAAGTTACCGCTTAGTAATTCCGCTCAGGATCTCCGCGCCCGGCCGTTCCGATCGCGCGGATCCCTCCGATTTCGCCCGCTCTCGCAGGTCCGAGGAGCCCCCAAATGCAACTCGCCGCGATCATCGTGTCGCTGGTCCTAATCGCGGTCGGCGTCGCGCTGTTCGGCCGTGCCATCCTGCAGATCTTCCGCCAGGTCCGGCTCGGCCAGCCCGTGCCCGCCGGTTCCCGCACCGACGAGCCCGTGCAGCGCACGGTCACCGTGGCCAAGGAGTTCCTCGGCCACACCCGGATGAACCGCTGGGGCGTCGTCGGCGTGGCGCACTGGTTCGTGGCGGTGGGCTTCCTGTCGCTGCTGCTGACGATCGTCAACGCCATCGGCCAGCTCTTCAAGGCCGACTGGATCCTGCCGATCATCGGCAACTGGCTTCCCTGGGAGCTGTGGGTCGAGGGCATGGGCACCCTGACGACCGTCGGCATCGTCGTCCTGATCGTCATCCGGCAGCTGAACCGGCCGGGCGGGGCGGGCCGCAAGTCCCGCTTCGCGGGCTCCAACACGGGCCAGGCGTACTTCGTCGAGTCCGTCATCCTCATCGTCGGCATCTGCATCTTCTCGCTGCACGCCCTGGAGGGCGCCCAGCACGGCGTCGACCACTACGAGCCCGCGTACTTCCTCTCGTACCCGCTGGTCGCGGCGTTCAAGGGGATGAGCGTCGGCACGCTGCAGAACCTCACCTACTTCTTCGCCGGCGTGAAGATCGCCACCTCGTTCATCTGGATGATCACGGTCGCCCTCAAGACCGACATGGGCGTGGCCTGGCACCGGTTCCTGGCCTTCCCCAACATCTGGTTCAAGCGCGAGGCGGACGGCGGCACGGCGCTGGGCGCGCTCCAGCCGATGACGTCGGCGGGCAAGCCGATCGACTTCGAAGACCCGGGCGAGGACGACCAGTTCGGCGTCTCCCAGGTCGAGCACTTCTCGTGGAAGGGCCTGCTGGACTTCTCCACCTGCACCGAGTGCGGTCGCTGCCAGTCGCAGTGCCCCGCCTGGAACACCGGCAAGCCGCTCTCCCCCAAGCTGCTGATCATGTCGCTGCGCGACCACGCGCACGCCAAGGCGCCGTACCTGCTCGCCGGCGGCGGCAAGGACGCCGAGGGCAACGAGAAGGCGACCGAGGAGCAGCTCAAGGACGTCCCGGCCGCCGCCCTCGCCGAGGCCGAGCGCCCGCTGATCGGCACCCTTGAGGAGAACGGGGTCATCGACCCCGACGTCCTGTGGTCCTGCACCACCTGCGGCGCCTGCGTCGAGCAGTGCCCGGTCGACATCGAGCACGTCGACCACATCGTCGACATGCGCCGCTACCAGGTCATGATCGAGTCCGCGTTCCCGTCCGAGGCGGGCACGATGCTCAAGAACCTGGAGAAGAAGGGCAACCCCTGGGGCCTGGCCAAGAAGCAGCGTCTGGCCTGGACCAAGGAGGTCGACTTCGAGATCCCGGTCGTCGGCAAGGACATCGAGGACCTCACCGAGGTCGACTACCTCTACTGGGTCGGTTGCGCCGGCGCCCTGGAGGACCGCGCCAAGAAGACCACCAAGGCGTTCGCCGAGCTGCTGCACATCGCGGGCGTGAAGTTCGCGATCATGGGCGGCGACGAGGCGTGCACCGGTGACTCCGCCCGCCGTCTGGGCAACGAGTTCCTCTTCCAGCAGCTCGGCCAGCAGAACGTCGAGGCCCTGAACACGGCCTTCGGCGAGGACAGCGAAGACGAGTCGACGAAGAAGCCCAAGGCGTCGAAGAAGATCGTCGCGACCTGCCCGCACTGCCTCAACACGCTCGGCAACGAGTACCCGCAGCTCGGCGGCGACTACGAGGTGATCCACCACACGCAGCTGCTCCAGCACCTCGTCGACGAGGGCAAGCTCGTCCCGGTCACCCCGGTCGAGGGCATCATCACGTACCACGACCCGTGCTACCTGGGCCGCCACAACAAGATCTACACGCCGCCGCGCGAGATCATCGGCAAGGTCCCGGGCCTGCGGAACGAGGAGATGCACCGCCACAAGGAGCGCGGCTTCTGCTGCGGCGCCGGCGGCGCGCGGATGTGGATGGAGGAGCGGATCGGCAAGCGCATCAACAACGAGCGCGTCGACGAGGCCCTCTCGCTCAACCCCGACATCGTCTCGACGGCCTGCCCGTTCTGCCTGGTCATGCTGACGGACTCCGTCAACGGCAAGAAGAACGACGGCAAGGCCAAGGAGTCCATCCAGGTCGTGGACGTCGCCCAGCTGCTGCTGGACTCCGTCAGGACGCCGATGGATCCGCCGTCGGACGAGGCGGAGCCGGCGGATGCACCGGAGCCGGAGCCGGTGAAGTAACCCTCGGCACAGAATGAAGACGGCCGGTCCCCTCAGGGGCCGGCCGTCTTCCTTTTAGCCACCGCCCCCGCACCAGCCCCTCCACACGAAGCCCATCCGCCCTTTTCCCACCCACTCACGGGAGGGGACGGGTCTGTGGGGTGGGGGTGTGCCGGACGTAAAGCGAAGCAGTCCGGCAC
>NZ_JBHVQS010000095.1:0-22957 GCF_042886435.1 Streptomyces sp. NPDC058000 | reverse complement strand
CCACCGAGGAGGTCGAGTCGGAAGGGTTCGACCGCACCGACCTCCGGCTGCCGGGCCGGCAGGACGAGCTGGTCGCCCGGGTCGCCGCCGCCAACCCCTGCACCGTCGTGGTGGTCAACTCCGGCTCCCCGGTGGAGCTGCCGTGGCGCGACCAGGTCCCCGCGGTGCTGCTGAGCTGGTTCCCCGGCCAGGAGGCCGGGGCCGCGCTGGCGGACGTCCTGCTCGGCGCCCACGAACCGGGCGGCCGGCTCCCCACCACCTGGCCGGCCCACCTCGCCGACGCCCCGGTCTCCACCGTGACCCCCACCGACGGCACGCTCCCCTACGAGGAAGGGGTGTTCATCGGCTACCGCGCCTGGCAGCGCGCCACCACCGCCCCCGCGTACCCCTTCGGCCACGGCCTCGGCTACACCCGCTGGGAGTACGAGACGCTGGACACCACCCCCGACTCCGTCCGGGTCCGCCTGCGCAACGCCGGCGACCGCCCCGGACGCGAGGTCGTCCAGATCTACCTCGCGCCTGCCGGCGACGCCCCCGGCACGCCGGAGCGCCCGCCCCGCTGGCTGGCCGGCTTCGCCACCGTCGAGGCGGGACCTGGCGAGAGCGTGGAGACCGAGATCCCGCTGCCGGGGCGCGCCTTCGAGGTCTGGTCGGAACCGGACGGCGGTTGGTGCCGGATCCCGGGCACCTACACCGTCGAGGCGGCGCACAGCAGCGCCGACATCCGGCTGACCGCGCAGATCACTGCTGGCTGAGCACCGAGACGTCGCCGCCGCTGGACCGGGCGGATATTTTGTGCGCCGAGCCGGTGTCCGTCGCGACGGACACCGTGCGGCTCCCGCCGCTCGTCCCCGCGTCGACGGCGTAGCTGCCCTTCGGTACGCGGAGGGTGACGTTGCCGCCGCTGGTCCGGCCCGACACGTCGTCGGGCACCGTGCCCAGGGTCATCTCCACGTCCCCGCCACTGGTCTTGGCCTTCACCGTGCGGGCCTTGGTGTCCTCGACGATGACGTTCCCGCCGCTGGTGTCCGCGGTGATCCCGCCGGAGGCACCGCGGACGGTGATGTCCCCGCCGCTGGTGTGCAGATCGACCGAGGCGCTGCGCGGCAGGAGTACGCGGTACCCCACCTCGCAGTGGTGGCCCCACGAGCAGTCCTCGTCGGTCAGCGTGAGCCGGCCGTCCTTGACGGTGTGCGTGGTCTGCGGCTTGGCGTCGTTGTACTTGGCCTTCTCGGTCACCTTGATCGCACCGCCGGCGTCCACCGGCACGATCTCGATGTCCCCGCCGTGTGTCGTCACCGACAGCGAGCTGACCGTGCCGTCGACCCCGTACGTCCGCTGGGCGGTGGTGAGGGAGCCGCCCACCGCCAGGGAGCAGCCGGTCGTCAGCAGGGTCAGGGCCGCACAGGGCAGGACGAGATGGGTGGCGCGGAGACGAGCCATGGTGATTCCCCCGAGGCAGTGATGAAGTTGCTGAAGTTGCGGTACGAGCGGGCGGACCGGGTCGGATCCGCTCGATCCTCATCGTCCCGCGCCCCGCACCCCTCGGACGTCGCCGCACGGTATGACCTTCGCTGTCCCCACACGGTATGACCCGCACCGCCGTGCCCTTAAGGGTTCCCCTGACATCGCACGGGGGCGGGCCGCCTCACCTTGGGAAAGCCGTCTCACCCCGCGGAAGCCGCCTCACCTCGCTGAAGCAGCCTCACCCTTCAGGGGGTTTTCCTTGCGGGTGATCGTCCGGAACGCGAGGTCCGCCAACTGCTGCTGGCCGTGCAGCCCCGGATGGAACCAGTCCCAGGTGCTCAACTGCTGCCCGGTGAAGCGGTAGTCGAAGACCGACCGGTCGAAGCGGCACAGCGCGTCCTGTGCACAGACCTCCGCCAGCGCCTCGTTGTACGCCATCACCCGATCCCGGACCAGTGTCCGCCGGTCCTGCGCCGGCTTCGTCAAGTCGTCCGGGTCCCGCAGCATCGACCCGCAGATGCCCAGCTTCCACACCTGCTTGCCGAGCGGGTTCTTGCGCCCCTCGGACCACAGTCGCAGCAGGTCCGGCACGGCCGCGACGTACACCTGGGTGCGCGGCAGGGCACGCCGCAGGGTCTTCATGGACCGTGCGAAACCGGCGCGGAAGGCGGCGGCGGAGGTCATCGTCCGGACGTCGCTGCGGCAGGCGTCGTTGGCGCCGATCAGGACCGTGACCAACTGGGGCCTACGGGCCGCCGCCGTGGTGATCTGCTGCGGCAGGTCGCTCATCAGGGCGCCGGTCCGGGCGTAGTTCCAGCTGTGTGCGGCCGGGTCCTTCTTCAGCAGCCGCCGGGCCAGGCTGTTGACCTTGGGGTTGGTGCCGGTGGACCAGGAGACCTCAGGGCAGTCGGAGAGCACCGTGCAGGCGTCGAAGCCGACGGTGATGGAGTCGCCGAGGGCCGCGAGGGAGGTGGGGTCCGTCCGCCAGGCGGGCGCTGGTTTCGCGGTGGGTTTGACCGCGGCGCGGCCGTGCGGGGCGGAGCCGTCGCCGCAGGCCGTGAGCGTGGCCAGCAGTGCGGAAGCCGTCGCCGAGGCCAGGGCGGCGCGGGCGGTCAGACGGTGGCGCCGAGGGCGAGCGGAGCGATCGATCGTCGTCATCCCCTGTCCCCTCCGGCGTGCGAGTGATATCTCTTCGGGTACCGACGGTACGTCACTTCCGGTCCGGCACCGCGCGGTAGCTTGGCCCCGTGCCTGCCGGGCGGTGACCCGAAGTGGCATCTTCAGTCGGCACAGATAAATTACAACACGTCATTTCCTGTCCCTTTTGCGGCAAATTCCGCCTAGTGGTGTTTACTGTAGGTCACCTCGCATGCTGGTGCCGAAGTGATCACTGGGGCAGAATGTCGGCAGCTGTCCCGGCCGCGACCGGAACGGGCACGAGGCCGCTGGGGAAGGCGAACCTCGATCCGCACGGGAGGTCCCGGTGACGACACGTGGAGTCCTGTACGTCCACTCCGCTCCACGAGCGCTGTGCCCGCACGTCGAATGGGCGGTGGCGGGCGTCCTCGGGGTGCGCGTCAGCCTCGACTGGATCCGCCAGCCGGCGTCGCCCGGCACCTGGAGAGCCGAGTTCTCCTGGCAGGGCGAGGCCGGCACCGCCTCCAAGCTCGCCTCCGCACTTCGCGGCTGGCACCTGCTCCGCTTCGAGGTGACCGCCGAGCCCTGCTCCAGCGCGGAGGGCGAGCGCTACAGCTCCACCCCCGACCTCGGCATCTTCCACGCCGTCACCGGCATCCACGGTGACATCCTCATCCCCGAGGACCGGCTGCGTGCCGCCGTCGCGCGCTCCGCCCGCGGCGAGACCGAACTCGCCGCCGAGGTCGCCAAGCTGCTCGGCAAGCCCTGGGACGACGAGCTGGAGCCCTTCCGGTACGCCGGCGAGGGCGCCCCCGTCCGCTGGCTCCACCAGGTCGTCTGACGCCCCGTACGCGCCCGTACGGAGCCTTGTGCGGGTTCGTCCGGCGACACACGGCGCACGGTTGACCTAGAGTCCACTCCACGTCCTAGCGTGCCGCCATGGCCGACAACAAGACTTCTGACACCCTCTCGGTCGCCGTCCTCGGCACCGGGATCATGGGCGCGGCGATGACCCGCAACCTCGCCCGCGCCGGGCTGGACGTCCGCGCCTGGAACCGCACCCGCGCCAAGGCCGAGCCGCTGGCCGCCGACGGGGTCCGCGTCACCGACACCCCCGGCGAGGCGGTGGACGGCGCCGACGTGGTCCTCACCATGCTGCTCGACGGTCCCGCCGCCCTCGACGCCGTACGCCGGGCCGCCCCGCAGTTGGCACCCGGCACCCTCTGGCTCCAGATGAGCACCGTCGGGCCCGCGGCACTCGAACCGCTCGTCCGCTTCGCCGCCGAACAGGACCTTCGGTTCGTGGACGCCCCCGTACTCGGCACCAAGGCACCCGCCGAGAAGGGGCAGTTGATCGTCCTCGCCGCCGGCTCCCCCGAACTGCGCGCCCGCGCCGGGCGGGTCTTCGACATCGTCGGCGGCCGCACCCAGTGGGTCGGCGACGACGCCGCGAGCGGCGCCGCCAGTCGGCTCAAACTGGTCGTCAACAGCTGGGTGCTCACCATCATCGGCGGTACCGGTGAAACCCTGGCGCTCGCCAAGGGGCTGGACGTCGACCCGCGGGACTTCCTGGACGCGATCGCCGGCGGCTCGCTCGACATGACCTACCTGCGGATGAAGTCCGACCTGCTCCTGTCCGGCGAGCTCGCGCCGAGCTTCACGGTCTCCGCGGCGCGCAAGGACGCCCGGTTGATCGCCGAGGCCGCCGAGGCGTCCGGCGTCCGGCTGGACCTGGCGGCCGCGGCCGCGGAGCGCTTCCGCCGGGCCGAGGAACAGGGGCACGGCGGCGAGGACGGCGTCGCCGCGTACTTCGCCAGCTTCGACGGCTGACCGGCCGCCGGTGAACGTACGAGGGCCCGCCCGGTCGTCCTGACCGGGCGGGCCCTCGTACTGCGTGCGCCGACTGCTGCCTGGCGGTGCCTCAGGCCGTGCGGAAGGCGAGGACCACGTTGTGGCCGCCGAAGCCGAACGAGTCGTTCAGCGCCGCGATCCGGCCCTCGGCGGGCAGCGCCCGGGGCTCGCCGCGGACGATGTCCGCGTCGACCTCGGGGTCGAGGTTCTCCACGTTGATGGTCGGCGGGGCCGTCCGGTGGTACAGCGCCAGGATGGCGGCGACCGTCTCCACGCCGCCCGCGCCGCCCAGGAGGTGGCCGGTCATCGACTTGGTGGCGGAGACCGCCATGTGGTCCACGTCGTCGCCGAAGACCTTGCGCAGCGCCTTCAGCTCCGCCAGGTCGCCCTGCGGGGTCGAGGTGGCGTGCGCGTTGACGTGCACGATCTCGGACGCGGCGAGGTCGCTGTTGTCGAGGAGGTTCTGCAGCGCGTGGGCGATGCCGTTGCCGGACGGTTCCGGCTGCACGATGTCGTGGCTGTCGGCGGAGATGCCCTGGCCGACCGCCTCCGCGTAGACCCGGGCGCCGCGCTTGGCGGCGTGCTCGGCCGACTCCAGGACGATCACGCCGGCGCCCTCACCGAGGACGAAGCCGTTGCGGTCGGAGTCGAAGGGGCGGGAGGCACCCTGCGGGTCGTCGTTGTTCTTCGACATCGCCATCATGTTGCCGAACGCGGCGATCGGCAGCGGGTGGATGGCCGCCTCCGTACCGCCCGCGACGACGATGTCGGCACGGCCCGTACGGATCATCTCGATGGCATAGCCGATGGCCTCCGAGCCGGAGGCGCAGGCGCTCACCGGGGTGTGCACACCGGCGCGGGCGTTGACGTCCAGACCGACGTTGGCCGACGGTCCGTTGGGCATCAGCATCGGGACCGTGTGCGGGGAGACCCGGCGGACGCCCTTCTCCCGAAGGACGTCGTACTGGCCCAGGAGCGTGGTCACGCCGCCGATACCGGAGGCGATGACGGTGCCCAGCCGGTCGGGGTTGACCGAGCCAGCCGGCCCGGCGGCTGCGTCCGACTCGCCGGCCTTGGCCGTGAAGCCGGCGTCCGCCCACGCCTCACGGGCCGCGATCAGCGCGAACTGCGCCGAACGGTCCAGCTTGCGGGCCTGGGCCCGAGGCAGCGTCTCGGTCGGGTCCACCGCCGCCTGCGCGGCGATGCGGACCGGAAGCTCGGCTGCCCATTCCTGCTCCAGGGGGCTGACGCCGGACCGGCCGGCGAGGAGACCCTCCCAGGTCGAAGCGCTGTCGCCACCCAGCGGTGTGGTTGCGCCGATACCGGTGACGACCACGGTGCGATTGGTCGCGTTCACGGGAATTCTTACTCCACGGGTAGAGGTGTCTGAATCGACGGCGCCACCGCGGGGTGGCGACATGCGCTGCGCCAGATCAGGACTGGTGCTTGAGGATGTAGTCGGTCGCGTCGCCGACGGTCTTGAGGTTCTTGACGTCGTCGTCCGGGATCTTCACGTCGAAGCGCTCTTCGGCGGCGACGACGACCTCGACCATGGACAGCGAGTCGACGTCCAGGTCATCGGTGAAGGACTTGTCCACCTTGACGTCCTCGGTGGGGATGCCGGCGATCTCGTTGACGATCTCGGCGAGACCCTTGACGATCTCTTCCTGAGTGGCGGCCATGATGGCGCTCCTTCGAATAGCGGGAAACTGCTTGTTTTACGGTGAAGCGGTGAAGGTCCCGCAGCGGCCGGCACCTCGTGCTCGGTGCCGGGCTGCGCAGATCTTGCCTAGGGGAGAGTAACGACCGTCGCGGCGTACACGAGACCCGCCCCGAAGCCGATGACCAGCGCGGTGTCCCCGCTCTTGGCCTGTCCGGTCGCCAGCAGCCGCTCCATGGCGAGCGGAATCGAGGCGGCCGAGGTGTTGCCGGTGGTCTCCACGTCACGGGCGACCGTGACGCTCTCCGGCAGCTTCAGAGTCTTCACCATCGAGTCGATGATCCGCATGTTGGCCTGGTGCGGAATGAAGACGTCCAGGTCGTCCGGGCTGACTCCGGCCTCGTCCAGCGCCTGCTGCGCGACCTTCGCCATCTCGAACACCGCCCACCGGAAGACCGCTTGGCCCTCCTGGGTGATGGCGGGGTAACGGATCGCCTCGAACGCGGGACGCTCCTCCGGGCCGTCGCCGCCGGGCGTCGGGGTGGTGCGGTACACGTCCCAGGAGAGGGTCTGCTTGATGGTGTCGGACTTGTCACCCTCCGAGCCCCACACGGTCGGGCCGATCGCCGGCTCCTTGGCCGGGCCCACGATGACCGCGCCGGCGCCGTCGCCGAACAGGAAGGCCGTCGCGCGGTCCTCAAGGTCCGTCAGGTCCGAGAGCCGCTCGACGCCGATCACCAGGACGTACTCCGCGGAGCCCTCGGTGACCATCCCCTTGGCCAGGGTCAGCCCGTAGCCGAAGCCGGCGCAGCCCGCGGAGATGTCGAACGCGGCCGGCTTGCCCGCGCCGACGAGGTGCGCGATCTCGGTCGCGATGGCCGGGGTCTGCTTGAAGTGCGAGACGGTGGAGACGACCACCGCGCCGATCTGCTCGGGCGTGATGCCGGCGTCCGCGATGGCCTTGCCGGACGCCTCGACCGCCATGGTCGCGACGGTCTCGTCGGGCCCCGCCCAGTGGCGCGTGGAGATCCCCGACCGCGAACGGATCCACTCGTCGGACGAGTCGATGTGCTTGAGGATCTCCTCGTTGGGCACGACACGGGTCGGGCGGTAGCCGCCGACACCCATGATCCGCGCGTACGGGGCGCCCTTGGAAGGCTTGATCTTCGAGGTCATGCGCTACGGACTCCTATTCGGCCGATGCTGCGGCGTCTGCTGCGGTGGCGATCAGCTCACGGGCCGCGTCGAGATCGTCGGGCGTCTTCAGGGCGAGCGTCTTCACCCCGGGCAGGGCGCGCTTGGCCAGGCCGGTGAGGGTGCCGCCGGGAGCGGCCTCGATGAACGCGGTGACCCCGAGCTCCTTGAAGGTCTCCATGCACCGGTCCCAGCGGACCGGGTTGGCCACCTGGCCGACCAGCCGCCGCACCACGTCCTGGCCGGAAACGACCACCTTGCCATCCCTGTTGGAGACGTACCGGGTGCCCGGGTCGGCCGGCGACAACTCGGTGACCGCGGCCTCCAGGGCCGAGACGGCGGGTGCCATGTGGTGAGTATGGAACGCGCCGGCCACCTTCAGCGGCACGACCCGACGGGTGCCCTCCGGCTTGTCCTCCACCAACGCGGCGATCTGCTCGGCGGTGCCGGCGGCGACGATCTGCCCGGCGCCGTTCACGTTCGCCGGGGTCAGACCCAGCTTCTCCAGATGGGGCAGGACGACGTCCTCGTCGCCTCCCAGCAGCGCGGCCATACCGGTCTCGGTGACCGCGGCGGCCTCGGCCATCGCCAACCCGCGGCGGCGCACCAGGGTCATCGCCTCGGCCTCCGACAGGGTGCCGGCCAGGGCCGCGGCGGCGAGCTCACCGACGCTGTGGCCGGCCGTCGCACCGACCCGCGCGATGAGGTCGTCGGAGCTCGGGAAGAGCTGCCGCGCGGAGATCAGGGAGGCCGCCACCAGCAGCGGCTGGGCCACCGCGGTGTCGCGGATCTCGTCTTCGGTGGCCTTGGTGCCGTAGTGGACGAGGTCCAAGTCGATGGCCGCGGACCATTCGCGGAGCCGGTCCTCGACTCCGGGGAGGTCGAGCCAGGGGATCAAGAAGCCGGGCGTCTGAGCGCCTTGGCCGGGAGCGACGAGTACGAGCACCCTCACACTCTCTCTTGCGGGAGGTCCCGCCCGCCCGTGGGGACAGGGACGAAGAACCATCGGGGGAATTGTTGGTGTTCGACAAAAGTCTAGGGTTGCGCCTCACCGTCAGCGAGACGCCCCAGGATCAGCGCGATACGCAGCGTAAATGCGGAGCGCACATCGGACGGCGACCAGCCGGTGACGTCTGTCACACGTCGCAGCCGATAGCGCACGGTGTTGGGGTGGACGAACAGCATCCGGGCGGCGCCCTCCAGACTGCTCGCCTGTTCCAGATAGACGCTCAGCGTTTCCAGGAGCGCCGACCCGGCCTCCTCCAGCGGTCTGTAGATCTCCTCCACCAACTGGTCCCGCGCGACCGGGTCCGAGGCCATCGCGCGCTCCGGCAGCAGATCGTCCGCGAGCACCGGTCGGGGGGCGTCCGGCCAGGCCGCGCAGGCCCGCAGTCCGGCGGCCGCGGCCTGCGCGGAACGGGTCGCGGCGAGCAGGTCGGCGACCACCGGGCCGGCCACCACGGGACCGGCGGCGAACGGCCCGATCAGCGCCTTGGCGGCCTTGAGCGGATTGTCCGAACCGCCCGTGATCACCACCAGCCGGGTGCCCAGCACGCCGGTCAGCACCTGGAGCTTGGCGTGCCGGGCGGCCCGCCGGATCGCCTCGACGGTCAGCTCGCTGTCGCCGTCCGGTGCGGTGCCCAGCACCACGCACACGTGCTCCGGTGCGTTCCAGCCGAGGGCCGCGGCCCGGGAGACCGCGCCCTCGTCCGCCTCCCCGGAGAGCACCGCATTGACCACCAGGGACTCCAGGCGGGCGTCCCACGCTCCGCGCGCCTCGGCGGCCTGCGCGTAGACCTGGGCGGTGGCGAAGGCGATCTCCCGGGCGTAGACCAGCAGCGCCTCGCGCAGCACGGACTCGTCGCCCGGTGCCGCGACCTCGTCGATCGCGCTCTCCATGACCTCGATCGTGGTGCGGACCATTTCGACGGTCTGCCGCAGGGTGATCGCCCGGGTCAGTTCGCGCGGCGCCGTCCCGAAGACGTCGGTGCTGATCGCCTGCGGCGTCTCGGGATGGCGGAACCACTCGGTGAACGCGGCGATACCGGCCTGTGCCACCAGGCCGATCCAGGAACGGTTCTCCGGGGGCATCGCGCGGTACCACGGCAGCGTGGCGTCCATGCGGGAGATCGCAGCGGCCGCCAGTTTGCCGGAGGAGTTCTCCAGCCGCCGGAGGGTCGCGGAGTGCGGGTGCGCGTCGCGCGATGCGGGTTCAGACACGGGACCAAGCCTGCCCTATCGGGATGAGGGGGTGGAGCGGCGGGGCTACGGTGGCCCGATGATTCAGGTGCGCAGAGGTGCGGAACGCTATCGGGGCGGCGACGAGAACGCCGGCATCGAGTCGCTGCACGCGTTCTCCTTCGGCCCCCACTACGACCCGGACAACCTGCGCTTCGGCGCGCTGGTCGCCTGCAACGAGGAGCGCCTGGCGGCCGACGCCGGGTTCGACGAGCACCCGCACCGGGACACCGAGATCGTCACCTGGGTCGTCGAGGGCGAGCTGACCCACCGCGATTCGACGGGTCATGCCACGACCGTACGCCCCGGCGACCTCCAGCGGCTCAGCTCCGCGGGCGGGGTCCGGCACGTCGAGCGCAACGACGGCCCGGCCCCCCTTCGCTTCGTCCAGATGTGGCTGACGCCCCTCGCTCCCGGTGGTGAGCCGGAGTACGAGGTGGTGCGGGAGATCGCCGACGGCACGCCCTACCCGCTGCCGCGGACCGGTGCCACGCTGCGGGTGTGCCGCCTCGGGGCGGACGGGCGCACCGCCGTCCCCGGTGCCGCGCGGGTCTACGTCCACGTCGTACGGGGCGAGGTGCGGCTCGGGGCCGAGCACCTGGCGGCCGGGGACGCGGCGCGGATCAGCGACGCGGAGGGGCTGGAGCTGGTGGCGCCGGCGGGGGCGGAGTGCCTGGTGTGGGAGATGGGGACGGAGCCGGTGTACGGGTGAGACCGCGGGCCGGCTCCGGGGGCGGACGGCCTCAGCCGTTGCCGGCCAGCTCGGCCAGGACGGCGTCGGTCAGGGCCGGCCACGCCTCCACGGCCCACGGGCCGAAGGCCCGGTCGGTCAGCGCGACACAGGCAGCCCCGGCCGCCGGATCCACCCACAGGAACGTCCCGGACTGCCCGAAGTGCCCGAAGGTGCGCGGCGAGGACCCGGCGCCCGTCCAGTGCGGGGCCTTCCCGTCGCGGATCTCGAAGCCCAGACCCCAGTCGTTGGGCTTCTGGTGGCCGTAGCCCGGCAGCACCCCGGTCAGTCCCGGGAAGACCACCCGCGTCGCCGCCGCGAGGGTCTCCGGCGCCAGCAGGCGCGGCGCCTGGAGCTCGGCCGCGAAGCGGACCAGGTCCGCGACGGTGGAGACGCCGTCCTTGGCCGGGGAGCCGGCCAGCTCGGTCGAGGTCATGCCCAGCGGGGCCAGCACCGCCTCGTGCAGGTACTGCGGGAACGGGATGTCGGTGGCCTTGGCGAGGTGGTCGCCGAGCGCCTCGAAGCCGGCGTTGGAGTAGATCCGGCGGGTGCCCGGGGCGGCGACCTGGCGCGCCTCGTCGAACGCCAGCCCCGAGGTGTGGGCGAGCAGATGACGGACCGTGGAACCCTCCGGACCGGCCGGCTCGTCCAGCTCGACGGCGCCCTCCTCGACGGCGAGCAGCGCGGCGTAGGCGGCCAGCGGCTTGGTGACGGAGGCCAGCGGGAAGCGGTGCTCCAGCGGACCGTACGATCCGACCACCGAGCCGTCGGCCCGTACGACGGCGGCCGCGGCGGTGGGCACCGGCCAGTTCTCGATCATCCCCAGGCTCTGCATGCTCCCGAGCCTACGGGGTGCCCCCATGCCTTCAAATTCCGGTCAAGACTGCTCACGGCCGGTGCTTGCTTGGAGTGCACTCCAACTCTTTAGCGTTGGGAAGGTCGTAAGGCGCCCGGCGGAACGTCCGGCGGCGCGACGGCATCCGGGGCGGTGCGCACCGGGAACGAGCAGGGGGAAGACGCGGCATGACGGTGACCCAGAGCGAACCGATGACCAGTAGCGGAGTCGTGGCCGGTCTGCCGGAGACGGTGTGCCCCAGGCAGCCGCCGGCGACGGTCCGGGGCTGCGGGACCACCGGCAGCGGCCATCCGCGGCCGGCCGGCCGCGACCGGTACACCATCAGCGAGGTGGCGCAGCACACCGGTCTGAGCGCCCACACCCTGCGCTGGTACGAGCGGATCGGCCTGATGCCGCACGTGGACCGGACGCACACCGGGCAGCGCCGCTTCACCAACCGCGACCTGGACTGGCTGGACCTGGTCGCCAAGCTCCGGCTGACCGGTATGCCGGTCGCCGACATGGTCCGGTACGCGGAGCTGGTGCGGGAGGGCGAGAGCACCTTCGCCGAGCGCGAACAGCTGCTCACCAAGCACCGCGAGGACGTGCGGCAGCGGATCGCCGAACTGGAGAGCACGGCGGACGTCCTCGACTACAAGATCGGTATCTACGCCGACGCCCGGCGGGCGTCCGGGAGGGTCTGAAGTTCTCATGGCGAACGACACGAAGATCGGCACCGTCCAGTTGGGCACCGACGGCCCGCAGGTCGGTGTGCAGGGCCTCGGCTGCATGGGCATGAGCTGGGCCTACGGCCCCACCGAGGACGCCGGCGAGGCGCGGGCCACCCTGGAGCGCGCGCTGGAGCTGGGCATCACGCTCTACGACACCGCCGACGTCTACGGTGACGGCGAGAACGAGAAGTTCATCGCCCCCTTCGTCCGCGCACACCGCGACGAGGTCGTCCTGGCCACCAAGTTCGCGCTGGGCAGCGACCCGAAGGACCCCTACAAGCGCACCATCCGCAACGACCGGCCGTACCTCCGCCAGGCCGTCGAGGGCAGCCTGAAGCGCCTCGGCGTCGAGCAGATCGACCTCTACTACATGCACCGCCGCGACGTGACCGTCCCCATCGAGGAGACGGTCGGCGCGATGGCCGAGCTGATCGCCGAGGGCAAGGTGAAGTACCTGGGCCTGAGCGAGGTGACCGCCTCCGAACTGCGCGCCGCGCAGGCCGTGCACCCGATCGCCGCGGTCCAGTCCGAGTGGTCGCTCTTCAGCCGCGACATCGAGGCGGGCGTGGTGGCGGCCGCCGCCGACCTCGGCGTGGCCCTCGTCCCCTATTCGCCGCTCGGCCGCGGCTTCCTCACCGGTTCCTTCGTCCACGCCGACAAGGAGCTGGCCGCCGACGACTTCCGGCGCCAGCAGCCCCGCTTCACCGGCGACAACGCGGCCGCCAACGCCGCCCTGTTGGAGCCGGTCCGCACGGTCGCCGACGCGCACGGCGCCACGCTCGGCCAGATCGCGCTGGCCTGGGTGCAGCAGCAGGCCGCCACCCGCGGACTGGCGGTCGTCCCGATCCCCGGCACCCGCAAGCGCAGCCGGGTCGAGGAGAACGCCGGCGCGACCCGGATCGAGCTGAGCGCGCAGGAGCTGGCCCTGCTGGAGCCGATCGCGGCCAAGGTGGCGGGCGACCGCTACGCCGACATGCGGTTCACCTCGGCCGGGCGGGAGTAGCCCCGGCCGGCGGAGCGCACCGGGGCGGGGCGCCGCGGCGGGCCGCAGCCGGCTCGCCACGACGCCCCGCGCCGGCCGGGCCCGCCCGGTGGTGCACGGCTGACTCCGACCCTGAACCACCGGGCGGGCCCTACGCGTTCCCCTACGCGTTCCCCTACGCGTACCCCAGCGCGAACGCCGCGAAGGCCGCCGCCAGCACCGCCGCGACCGTCCGCGGGGCCCGGCCGGCCCCCGTCCACGGTGCCTCGAAGCGGCGGGTCACCGAGCTGATGAGGACGAGCAGGACGGCGAAGACCGGCATCCACGCCAGCCGCGCCGCGATCCAACCGAGCGCGTCCGGCACGGTGGTCAGGCCCGGTACGGCGCCCGCGAACGACGCCGGCACGGCCGCCGCGAACATCGCCGTCTGGTGCCAGCACAGGATCGTCATCGCCGACAGGTTGATCACGACCACCGGCGCCCACAGGGCGGGCCGCCGCAGCAGCCGGGCCAGCTTGTCCCGGAGCAGCACCGCCGCCCCGGACTGGGCCGCCGCCAGCGCCAGGACCAGCAGCGACGGGGGGTGGGAATTGACCCGGTCCTGACCGGGGACGCCCACCATGCTCGCCGGGTAGTGGAAGAACAGCAGCAGCGCGGCGAACAGCGCGGCGCCGCCCCACAGGAGGCCCCAGGCGGTGTACCGGCCCAGCCGCCGCTCGCCCCAACAGACGCCGAGTTGGTAGGCGAACAGCCAACCGGGCAGCAGATTGAGCAGGCTCAGCCAGGACGGTACGGCCGCGGCGAACGGCCCGTAGCGCAGGAAGTCCACGGCGGCGACCGAGACCAGCAGCGGCACCGCACTCCAGACGCCCAGCTTCCGCGCGGCCGCGGCGCAGTACGGCGTGAGCGCGGTGACCACGGCGTAGATGCCGACGAACCACAGCGGCTGGATGACCAGCGTCGCCCCCGTGCGCAGCGTCGCGGTGGACACCCCCAGGGCGTGCAGCAGCGGGATCAGGGTGGCCCAGACGGCGGTCACGCCCAGCACCGGGCGGCCCAGGCGGGCGAGCCGGCCGCCCAGCCACCGTGTGCTGGAGCCGCCCCTTGCGGTGGCCCGCCGCAGGGACCGCACCGAGGCATGGCCGCCGACCAGGAAGAAGATGCCGAGCATCTGGAGCAGCCAGCTCGCCGGAGCGAGGAAGCCGAGCGCGGTCAGCGGGCTGGCGTTGTGCAGTGTGCCGTCGGCGTCCCGGGCGAAGCCGCCCAGCAGCCAGTGCCCGGTGAGGACGGTGAGCAGAGCGAGCGCCCGGAGGCCGTCGATGGCCCGGTCGCGGTGGGCCGGGGTGCGGGCGTCGAGGGCACGGACGGCAGTGCGGGCCCGGGAGCGCAGGAGGACGACGGGGTTCCCGGGGGGCGTCCCGACGTTCGGCTCGGTGGTCATCTGGCGTCCTTCCAGAGCGGGGTGGGAGCAGGGGCCCTACGGGCCCGGTGGCCGGATCCGGCCCTAGCGGACGTCGCCGTAGCGCCCCAGTGCGATCGCGGCGAAGTTGCGGAGGGAGTCGCTGCCCGGAGCGAGGTAGCCGGTGTGGCCCTCGGCCCGCTCGGCGGGGACCCGGCGGGCGCCGAACGCCGGATCGGTGGGGTCCGCACCGTGCCCCAGGCCCAGCAGTTCGACGTTCGGGACGTCGCCGATCCAGTCGGAGGCGTCCCGCGCCGCCCAGACCCGGGCCGTGGTGTGCAGCTCCGCCGCGTTGTCCCGGCGCATCCCGGGGGAGCCGAAGACCACCAGGTCGGCGAGCTGGCCACGGCCGGTGTGCGGGACGGCCAACCCGCAGACCACCGATCCGTAGCTGTGGCACAGCACGGTCGGGGCGGGGGCGCCGGTGGCGGCCAGACCGGACAGGAGGCGGGTCAGCCGGGGTGCGCCGGCCTCGGCGAGCCGGCCGGTCGCGGCGTCCGGGCCGAGGCCGACCGGGGTGGTGTACCCGACCCAGGCGATCACCGCGGTCCGCACGCCGGGTGCCTCGGCGGCCATCTGCCGGCGCAGCGACGTGGCCATCCCGGTCGGCGTGCCGTACGGGTCGGTGGTGCGGTCGAACGTGGCCAGGTCGATGTCGGAGCCCGGCACGATCACCGCGACGCGCCGGGCGGTCGCCAAGTCGCCGTGGACTTCGGCCACTTGGCCGCGGCCGCGCGGGTCGAAGGCGAGGATCCGGCGGCCGGGCGCGAGCAGCGCGGTGCAGCGCTCGGCCGCCCGCTTGGCCTGTTGGCGGTCCTGGAGGGTGCCGGCCGGGTCGGTGGCGCGGGCCGACTCGCGGTCCCGTTCCGCGCGCAGGGCGCGGGCGTTGGCCTCGTACCGCAGGGCGACCGGCGCCCCGTCGAGGTTGCCGACGGTGAGCGGGTGCCGGGCGGCGAGCGCCAGTTGCTGGGTATCGGTCAGCCCGGCGAAGAACCGGGCGACCTCGGCGGGGGAGGCGCTCGCCGGATCGGGCAGTCGGACCCCGAGCGTGTGGTCGGCGCGCCAGGCGGCGGCGCCGGGGGCCGGGCCGGTGACGGCGGTCTGCGTGGAACCGGCTGCCCAGCCACCGGTCCCCGCGACGACGGTCAGCGCGAGGACGGCGGCGGCGAGCGTCCGCTTGCTGCGCCGGGCGGCGCTCCGCAGCACGGTCATGGTGGTCTCTCCCTCTTCCAGCGGTGTGGCGGAGGGAAAGATAGGAAGTCGGTGGGTGACGCGGCGTCACACCGCGGAGCCAACTCCCGGGTGATACCGGGGTAGGGGGTCCCGACCGGCGCTCGTACCCCGGGAGGAGAAGCCGGGGGCTGCCCTCACGGGGAAGGTGGGGCTACCCCCAAGGGCGGGTGGGGACAACCCGAAACGGCGGTATCAGCGCTCGCCGGGCGAGACCAGTCCCGACTCGTACGCGAAGATCACGGCCTGGGCGCGGTCACGGAGCTCCAACTTGGCCAGCACCCGGCCGATGTGGGTCTTCACGGTCTGCTCGGCGAGGATCAGCCGCTCGGCGATCTCCTGGTTGGACAGGCCGCGGGCGATCAGCTCCAGGACCTCCGTCTCGCGCGGGGTGAGGCCGTTGAGCCGGAGAGCGGTGCGGTCGGTGCGGGGCGCCGGCCGCTGGCGGGCGAAGTCGGCGATCAGCCGGCGGGTCACCGACGGCGCGAGCAGCGCTTCCCCGGCCGCCACCACGCGGACCGCGGAGATCAGGTCGGCCGGGGGCGCGTCCTTGAGCAGAAAGCCGGACGCGCCCGCGCGCAGCGCCTCGTAGACGTAGTCGTCGACGTCGAAGGTGGTCAGCATCAGCACCTTCGGGCGGTGGGTGACCCCGGCCGGCGGATCGAGCAACCGACGGGCCGCCTCCAGCCCGTCCATCTCCGGCATCCGGACGTCCATCAGCACCACGTCGGGGTGCATCCGTCGGCTCAGCTCCACGCCCTGCACGCCGTCCGCCGCGTCGCCCACCACGTCGATGTCGCTCTGCGCGGCGAGCAGCGCGGCGAACCCCGCCCGCACCATGGCCTGGTCGTCGACGATGATCACGCGGGTCGTCATGGGGCGTCGGGGTCCTTCGCTGAGTGGGGGCCGGGCGGGGAGAGCGGTGCGGAGAGCGGGAGTTGGGCGGCGACCCGGAAGCCACCGTCGGGCAGCGGCCCGGTGTCCAGCGTGCCATCCACCAGGCGCACCCGCTCCCGCATCCCCACCAGGCCGTGCCCGGTGCCGCTGGTCTCCAACGGCGCGGACACCGGCGGGGCGGGCGCTTCGTTGACCACCAGCACCGTCAGCCGCGAGCCGTCTCCGGTCGTCGTCACCGACACCCGGGTCGGTGCGCCCGGAGCATGCCGCACCACATTGGCCAGCGCTTCCTGGACGATGCGGTACCCCGACAGGTCCACCGCCGGTTCGAGCGCCACCGGCTCCTCGGGCAGCACCAACTCGACCGGCACACCGGCCCGTACGGTCGCCTCGACCAGCTTCGGCAGCTGGCCGATCCCCGGCTGCGGGGCCTTCTCCGGGCCGCCCTGCCGCTCGGTCTCCTCGCTGCGCAGCACCCCGAGCAGCCGGCGCATCTCGGCCAGCGACTCGCGGGCGCTCGCCGCGATCGCCCCGAACTCCTCCTGGGCCTGCTGGGGTATCCCGCTGATGCGGTACGGCGCACTGTCCGCCTGGACCGTGATCACCGACATGTGGTGGGCGACGACGTCGTGCAGCTCACGGGCGATGCGGGTGCGCTCCTCCAGCAGGGTGCGCCGGGCCCGCTCCGCCTCGCTGATGGTCTCCTGTTCCTGCAACTTCCGCTGGGCGTCGCCCCGTTCCCGCAGGGCGGCGCCGAGCAGCAGCACCACACCGGCGAGCACGAACATCAGCACCCAGGTGCTCACGCTGCCCTGGGGTGCGACCGCCTCGCCGAGGATCCCCGCCACTCCGGTGGTGAACCAGACCGCGATCAGCGTTCTCCGGCGCTCGCGCACCGACAGCGCCATCATCAGCGCGAGATAGCCGACGATCACCGTGGGCGGCCACGGCCAGGGGCGGCCTACGACGCCGTCGGCGCCGATCAGCACCGCGGCGCAGACGACGTCCGCCGCGAACATCACCCACCACGCCTGGAGCGGCCGGGTCACCGCGAGCAGCAGCGGCACGCTCTGCGCGGTGGCCAGCGCACCGGCCAGGCCGCCGGCCATGCCGTAGTCGTTGTGGAGGACGTTGACTCCGGTCGGCAGCAGCGACACCGCGAAGGCGAACGCCACCACGTACGGCAGCCGGCGCACCCAACGGCTCCGGACACTGTCGAACAGCGGGATGCCGGGTCGGGTCGGGGTGCCGAGCTCGGTGGCGAGCACCCGCAGCGCCGGCCGCGCGGCCCGCAGCACCCGGCGGGCGATGCGCAGCGCGGTGGCGCGGGTCGGCCGGCGCCCGTCGTCGCCGGCCGGCTCGTCTTCGGGGGTAAGAGATCGTTTGGACATCGCGGGATCAATGTAAGCGGACCGCACGCACCCCGGCGTCATACCGTGGTGCGGGCTTCCGCCCCGTACCACGGTATGACGCCGGCACCGGTGGGGCGGGGCCGGCGGCGACACGAGACCGGTCGCGGCCGGCGCTCCGGCGGGCCGGCGCTCCAGTGCTCCGGCGGGCCGGCGCTCCGGTGCTCCGGCACTCCGGTGCTACAACTCCGCCAGCAACTCCGCCTTCTTCATGCTGAATTCGTCGTCCGTCAGCAGCCCCGCCCCGTGCAGCTCGCCGAGGTGCCGGATCCGGTCCGCGATGTCGGCGGGGTCCCGGCCGGTGCTCCCGACGCGCCGCACCGGCGCCCGCTCCAGCCCGTCCGGTGCAGACTCGGCGGCCCGCACGGCCTGGAGGACGGCGGCCGCGAACGGCAGGGACTCATGGACCGGGCCGTACCCGAGCCCGAAGACCACCGCGGCCGGGTCCTGGTCCGCCTCGCCCGACCGCGTCTCGGGGGCGTCGCGCGCCAGCAGCCGCAGATAGCCGTTGAAGACCTCCGGTGAGCGCCACTCGACACCGGTCAGCTCGCCGATCGCGAAGGTCTGGTCGCCGCTCTTCCACTTCGCCGACGACGCGCCCGTCCAGAACCAGCGGAAGGCCACCGACCGGCCGTCGAAGGACGCCTTGCCGTCGTACGCCTTGAAGTGCAGCGGGGGTTCCGGCGCGGCCACCAGGTGCCGGTCGGCGGGTTCCTGGGCGGCGGGGCCCAGCGCGGTGCGCAGCTCGTCGGCGTAGTAGGAGGCCAGCGTCTCGCGCTCGGCCGGCAGCACCAGCCGGTACGGGTCGGCGTCCTCCTTGAGCTGTCCGCTCGCCGCCTCCATCAGGGGGTCGGCGCCCTGCCGCGGCACGGCGTGCAGCACCACCGTGCCGCGCCTGCCTGTGGAGACCTCGACGGATCTCAGCGCCTCGTACGGAATGCGTCGCTCGCCGAGTGCCTGGAACAGCCTCGGCCTGCGGATCCCCCGTTCGAAGCGGATGAGTACGGAGTCCGAGTCGAACTCCCAGACGGCGTGAAAACCGGCCAGCACATCACCCATGTGGCTCATCGTATGCGGGTGGTTGCCCGCCCGTCCCCCTTCCGGACACCTGCGCTACGCGTGTCACGGGAACCCGGTCGCCCGGTGCTCGCCCTTGCCCTGTTCACGTCACTCGATGTGGTCGCGGTTCCCGCGGGTACGGCCCGTCCCCGGGCGCCGGGCCGTACCCGCGGCCGCGGGCAGTGCGGGACGGCCGTCAGGCCAGGTCCACGCTGCAGTGGGGGTCGCTGGCGGCGCAGTCCACCGACCCGAGGTCGCCCACCCCGACCAGTGCGAAGTTGCGCAGGCTCTGGGTGCCGGGCGCGAAGTAGCCGGCGTGACCGGCCGCGCCCTCGGCCGACAGGACCCGGGCCCCGAAGGACGGATCGACCGGGTCGGCGCCGTGGCCGAGCCCGCCGACCTCCAGGTACGGCACGTCCTGGATCCAGTCGTCGGCGTCCCGCATCGCCCAGACCCGGGCGTGCGTGTCCAGGCCCGACAGGTTCCCGGCGCGCATGCCGGGGCTGCCGGCCACCGCGATGTCGGTGACGTCGTCGGGCAGGTCCCGGGCCGCGAGTCCGCACACCACGGACCCGTAGCTGTGGCAGAACAGCGAGACGGAGTCGGTGGACGGCAGCGCTTCCACCAGGGCGCGCAGCCGGACCGCGCCGGCCTCGGCGAGCTGCCCGGTGGCGGCCTCGACACCCAGTCCGGACGGCGTGGTGTAGTCGGCCCAGGCGATCACCGCAGTACGGGCCCTGGGGCTGGCCGCCCGCTCGGCGGCGTACAGGGACTCCGCCATGCCCACAGGGGCGGCGGTCGCCTTGGCGGTGCGCTCGAAGGTCGACAGGTTGGTGTCCACGCCGGGCACCACGACGGAGACCCGGTCGGCGGTGGCGAGGTCGCCGAAGACCTCCGCGGCCCGACCGTCGCCCGCCGGGTCGAACGCCAGGATCTGGCGGTCGGGGCTCATCAGCGATTCCATGCGGTGCATCAGCCGGCTCGCCTCCTGGCGGCCGACGGGGGTGAGCCGGTGGTCGCCCATGCGCCGTTTCTCGACCTTGCGGGCGGCGTCGATCGCCATCCGGTTGGCGTGGTAGCGGAGGGCGACGGGGGCGCCGCCCATGTTGCCGACGACGAGCGGATAGCGGTCCGCGAGCTGCTGGCCCTCGGTCCGGCCGAGGGAGGCGAAGAAGGCGCGCAGGGTGGCCGGGGAGCCGTCCGGGGCGGGCAGCGGCCGTCCGTGGAAGGTGGCGTGCCGCCAGGCGGCTCTCGCCGTGGCCAGCGGGTTGGCGTCCTCCTTGGTGTTTCTGATGGCCGTCCAACCTGTCAGGGCGAGCATCACGAACACCACCAGCAGGGCGAGCGCGGCACGCCACACGGTGGACTGGAGGAAACCGGAGGAGGGGCCGAGGCCCGGGAAAGAAGTCACCGCGGGCCACCCTAGGAGACGCGGCAGGGTGCACGCCGACCACCGTGGGGCATCTCACGTTTCAGGCAGGGTATTTGTGTCAAATCGGACACATCGCAATGACGTCCGACGCTCAGCCGTGCACGCCCTGTCTCGTTCGGAAAGGGGTCGGTCACGCACCGGACGAGGTCCGTTACGCCTGGTCGTAGGCGTGCTCAGGCCAATGCGACGAGCCCCGGTCGGCCCGCCAGTCGGTCTCGATCGCCGGCCCGATGTGGTCCAGATAGGAACGGGTCACCTCGCGAATCCCCGCCACGCTGCAGTCGTGCCCCTCGCCCCACACCTTCCCGGCCACCCGCATCACCCCGCTGAACGCCGCGACCAGCACCCGCGGCCGGGGGTCGGCGTCCACGTCCAGCCCCTCGCGCCGGGCGATCAACTGCGCTATCTGCTCCTCCAGTTCGGCGGAGCGCCGCAGGTGGGCGGCGATCAGCGCCGGAGTCGACTCGATCATCCGGAACGCGCGCATGTGCAGGTCCACCGGGACCACCGACGCGATGGCGCCGCCGATGTCGTCCCAGGCGGTCATCACGGCGCTGCGCAGGGCGATCAGCGGCGGCTCGTCCGCCGGGCGGGCGCGCAACTCCTCCAGGAACTGGGCCTCGACCATGTCCTGGACGGCGAAGACCACTTCCTGCTTGTTGGCGAAGTACCGGAAGAAGGTGCGCTGGGAGACGTCCACCGCCTCGGCGATCTCGTCGATCGTCGTCGCCTCGTAGCCCTGCTCCGTGAAGAGGTCCAGGGCCGCACGGATCAGGGCGTCCCGGGTGCGTTGCTTCTTGCGCTCGCGCAGTCCGCCGGTGGGGACTGTCTGCGGCGTCGGGTCCGTCATCCTGCGCCGCCTTTCCGAGGTGTTCTCGCTGCTCAGAATACCTGTGAGCTAAATGACAGTTACCGACTCATGAATTGTTTTGTCAACTGTCAGTAGCTGACATTAGCCTCGAAACATGAGCTCTCAGACCCCGGTCGCCCACCTCGCGCCGGAACTTCCCGTACCGGAGCCTCGCAAGGGGCTGCGGGGCCATCCCTGGTTGACTCTCTTCTCCGTCGCCATCGGCGTGATGATGGTGGCGCTCGACGGCACGATCGTCGCCATCGCCAACCCGGCCATCAAGGACGATCTGAACGCGTCGCTCGCCGACGTGCAGTGGATCACCAACGGCTACATGCTCGCCCTGGCCGTCTCGCTGATCACGGCAGGCAAGCTCGGCGACCGCTTCGGCCACCGCCAGACCTTCCTCATCGGCATCCTCGGCTTCGCCGCCGCCTCCGCCGCCATCGGCTTCTCCGGCCAGGTCACGCTGGTCATCGTCTTCCGCGTGCTCCAGGGGCTGTTCGGCGCACTGCTGATGCCCGCCGCGCTGGGCCTGCTGCGCGCCACCTTCCCGGCCGAGAAGCTGAACATGGCCCTGGGCATCTGGGGCATGGTCATCGGCGCCTCCACCGCCGGCGGCCCGATAGTCGGCGGACTGCTGGTCGAGCACGTCAGCTGGCAGTCCGTGTTCTTCATCAACGTCCCGGTCGGCGTGCTGGCCCTCGTCCTCGGCCTGGTGATCCTCAAGGACCACCGCGCGGAGAACGCCCCCCGCTCCTTCGACATCCCCGGCATCGTGCTGCTGTCCGGCGCGATGTTCTGCCTCATCTGGCCGCTGATCAAGGCGACGGAGTGGGGCTGGGGCTCCATGACGACCTGGGGCTTCCTGATCGGCGCGGTCGTCCTCTTCGCGCTCTTCGCCGTCCTGGAGACCAGGGTCCGCGAGCCGCTGATCCCGCTGCGGATGTTCCGTTCCGTGCCGCTGACCGCGGGCACGATCCTGATGGTGCTGATGGCCTTCGCCTTCATGGGCGGCCTGTTCTTCGTGACGTTCTACCTCCAGAACGTCCACGGCATGAGCCCCGTCGACAGCGGACTGCACCTCCTCCCGCTGACCGGCATGATGATCGTCGGCTCACCGCTCGCGGGCGCGCTGATCACCAGGTTCGGTCCGCGCATCCCGCTGGTCGGCGGCATGGTCATCACCGCCGTCGCGATGTACGGCATGTCCAGGCTGGACGCCGGCACCACCACCGGCCCGATGTCCGTCTGGTTCGCACTGCTCGGCCTGGGCCTCGCGCCCGTCATGGTCGGCGCCACCGAGGTCATCGTCGGCAACGCCCCGCTGGAGCTCTCCGGTGTCGCCGGCGGTCTCCAGCAGGCCGCGATGCAGGTCGGCGGCAGCCTCGGCACCGCCGTGCTCGGCGCGGTGATGGCCTCCCGCGTCGACCACGACCTCCCGGGCAACTGGCAGGGGGCCGGCCTCCCGCCACTGTCGCCCGACAAGCAGTCCCTGGTGTCCGACGCCGTCTCGGCGGGCATCGCGCCGGTGCCGAAGGGCACCCCGAAGCCGTTCGCCGACAAGATCGTCGCGGTCGCCCACGACACCTTCGTCTCCGGCATGGGTCTGGCCTTCTCCGTCGCCTGCGGCGTGGCGGTCCTCGCCGCCGTCGTCGCGCTCTTCACCAAGCGCGGCGCGAACGCCGCGGCGGGCGCCGGCGTCGGCCACATCTGACCGCCACCGCCCCGGAGTTCCGCGGCGTCACCCGGTCCGTCCCAGCGGCGCGCGGCCGGCCGAACCACCCCCTCGGCCG
>NZ_JBHVQS010000094.1:0-24121 GCF_042886435.1 Streptomyces sp. NPDC058000 | reverse complement strand
GTACGGCCGCCGCTCCCGTTCTTCCGACCGGGTCGTCTAGGGTTCCCGGAGCGCGGGCTGGGGGCTGTCCGACGGGCCAGCGTGGCCCATGCGGGCCCGTCGGACAGCCCCCAGGGGCCCGCGTACCGGATTGAACGAAACCGGCCGGGGCGGACCCCGGCCCGTCCGTGACAAGTGGGGGTAGTGGTTCGATGCGCGCACTCAAGGTGCTGCTGGTGCTCGTCGTCATATTCGGCGGGCTGTTCGTGGCAGCGGACCGCGTCGCGGTCAATCTCGCCGAGAGCAAGGCCGCGGACAAGCTCCGCAGCATGCAGGGGATCACCTCGACGCCGGAGGTCTCCATCAAGGGCTTCCCGTTCCTGACCCAGGTCGCCGGGCGGAACCTCGACGAGGTCGACGCCGACCTCGACCACGTGGCGGCCCGTTCCGAGGGCCGCACGCTGACCCTCAAGCACCTCTCGGCGCAGTTCCACGACGTCGCGCTGACCAGCGACTTCACCTCCATCGAAAGCGCCGCCTCGGCCACCGCCACCGCCGAGATCAGCTATGCGGACATGACCAACGCGGCCGGCGGCGGCGTCAAGATCTCCTACGGCGGCGAGAAGGACGGCCACCCCCAGGTCAAGATCTCCCCGAACGTCCCGCTGCTCAGCTCGTTCGACGTCACCGGCACGATCAACATCGTCCACGGCGACACCGTCCAGGTGCGGGCCGACAGCATCCCCGCGATGTGCCGGGCGCTCCCCGGCTGCGAGAGCAAGGTGCGGAGCCAGACCGACCACGGCTGGAAGCTGGACCAGCTGCCGGGCAGCCTGAAGCTGGAGAAGGTCACCACGACCGCGCAGGGGATCACGGTCACCGCGTCCGGCACCAACGTGAAGCTCACCGGCTGACCTGCCCCGACGGGTGGCGGACCGCCCCACCGGACCACCACCCGTCCACACCCTGAGACACCCCGGTCCGTACACCAGACCCCCCACCTGCGCGGCGCCCCCACGGGCGCCGCGCACCCATGTTCCCGGGCCACGTATCCCACATCGCGGACAATCACATCTCGGCATTTGACACACCGGTGACATGCCGCGCTCTCCGTCCCTACGATCGGAGCCATGCAGAGCGCATTGAGCGGTCTCCTTCCACGGGGACAGGCGGTACTGACGAAGCGGCGGGCAGTCGACCTGTGCCGTGTCGCCGCCATGCTCTGTCGCCCTGCCTGACGGGCTGTTCGCTCCCGTCGCCCCGGCCGGCCGCACCCTCAGGCCGCCCCTCACGAGTCCCCGTACAGCGCCGCGCGCCCTCACCGCGCCGCGCCGGCTGGGAGTACCCGTGGGACCCCTCAAAACCGCCCCCCGCAACTGCCCCGGAGGAGAGAAGAACATGAGCCGTAGCGACGTCCTGGTAGACGCCGACTGGGTCGAGGCCAACCTGGACGACCCGAAGGTCGTCCTCGTCGAGGTCGACGAGGACACCTCGGCCTACGACAAGAACCACATCAAGAACGCCGTCCGGATCGACTGGAAGCAGGACCTCCAGGACCCGGTCCGCCGCGACTTCGTCGACCAGGAGGGCTTCGAGAAGCTGCTCTCCGCGAAGGGCATCGCCAACGACGACACCGTCGTCCTCTACGGCGGCAACAACAACTGGTTCGCGTCCTACGCCTACTGGTACTTCAAGCTCTACGGCCACGACAGCGTCAAGCTGCTCGACGGCGGCCGCAAGAAGTGGGAGCTGGACTCCCGCGACCTGGTCGACGGCTCCGAGGTCCCGGCCCGCCCGGCCACCGAGTACCAGGCCAAGGCCCAGGACACCTCGATCCGCGCCTTCCGTGACGACGTCGTCGCCGCGATCGGCGCCAAGAACCTGGTCGACGTCCGCTCCCCCGACGAGTTCAGCGGCAAGCTGCTGGCCCCCGCCCACCTCCCGCAGGAGCAGTCGCAGCGCCCCGGCCACGTACCCAGCGCCCGCAACATCCCGTGGTCGAAGAACGCCAACGACGACGGCACGTTCAAGTCGGACGACGAGCTCACCGCCCTCTACGAGCAGGAGGCCGTCGACCTGGCGAAGGACACCATCGCCTACTGCCGGATCGGTGAGCGCTCCGCGCTGACCTGGTTCGTGCTGCACGAGCTGCTCGGCCAGACCAACGTCAAGAACTACGACGGCTCCTGGACCGAGTACGGCTCGCTGGTCGGCGTCCCGATCGAGCTCGGCGCCAACAAGTAACCCCGAGAGCCCCCTTCTCTACCCCTCAAGGAAGTACCCCTATGTGTGGAGCACAGGCCGGCGGCCCGGACGCCTCGACCATCAAGCCCGGTGAGACCACCATCCAGGGCAACGTGACCCGCGACGGCCAGCCCGTCACCGGTTACGTCCGCCTGCTGGACAGCACCGGCGAATTCACCGCCGAGGTTCCCACCTCCGCGACCGGACAGTTCCGCTTCTACGCGGCCGAGGGCACCTGGACCGTGCGTGCGCTCGTGCCGGGCGGCACCGCGGACCGTACGGTCGTCGCCCAGAAGGGCGGGCTGGCGGAGGTCGCCATCGCCGTCTGACGGCACGCGTGACGCGGACCCGCGACCCGGGTCCGTCCGGCCGGAGGGCCGCACCCCAGGGGTTTGGACGCCTTGGCTTGAGGGGTGCGGCCCTCCGCGCCGTCCCGGTGCGGAGGGCCGCCCGTAAGGGCCGCCCCGCCGGGCTTCTTTCCGGGGCGCCACGGACTTACCGTGGACTTATGTACGCGCATGCGCATCGTCGGCCCACCCCGCCGCAGCGCCGCCACCGCCGGTACTTCGCCCTGATGGGCGTGTGCCTGGTGCTGTTCGTGCTGGCGTGGAGCGTGGTGCGACTGTGGTCCGTGCCGGCCGCGGTCGCGATGTGCATCGTCGCCATGGTCATCCCGCCCGTCGCGGCGGTCGTCGGCAACCACCGGGAGCCGGGCGAGCGCTGGTGGGACGAGTCCGGCGACCCGGAGTCCGACCGCTGGTGGCGCGAGCTGGACGACCGCGACGACGAGGACCGCCGCCGGAGCTAGGGCCGGTCCGACCCTGATCCACCGGACGGGCCCTCGGGCCCCAAGGCCCGTCCGCTCGTCCCGGCCCGCGCCCCGGACCCATCCGCTCAGTAGACGAGCGCCTGCACGCCGTCCGGCATGATCTCGCTGACGAACAGCTGGGAACCGGCGATGCCGGCCCCCTCGATCAGGTCCTTCTCCTCGATACCGCGCCGTGCCGCGCACTGCGTGCAGACCGTGATCGCCCCGCCGCCCGCGCGGATCCCGTCGATCAGGTCCGGCAGCGGCGCCGCGTGCGGCAGCTCGAACTCCGCCGCCCGTCCCGGCAGCGCGAACCACACCGACTCCCCGGTCAGCCACAGCGACACCTCGACGCCGCTGGCCACCGCCACCGCCGCCACCGTGAACGCCTGGGAGCACCGCTCGGGTGCGTCAGCGCCCGCCGTCACCTTGATCACCAGCTTCTTCGCCATGGGCCAAGCGTAGGGGCGACCGGGCCGCCGGGCCGCGCACGCCCTGCGGGAGTCCGACGACCGGACGCAGCCCCTCGGCGGACCTCACAGCGCCGCCGCCGAAGGTGCCGACTAGACTCGCAGGCGGTCCGTAACACCTCACCCTCCGCCCAAGGAGCGCGCTCGTGCTTGAGGCATTCTTCACCACCCTGCTGGTTCTGGTCGCCGTCGGCGTGATCGCGTTCGCCGGGCTGACCTGGAAGAAGCTGTACCAGGGCCAGCGCTGACCGCCCACCTGTCGCCCACCGGCGCCCTCGCAGGAGCGCTTCGCGCACCCCTGTCGGTTCCGTCGCCCACCGCCGCCCTTCGTAGGAGCGCTTCGCGCGCCCCCTTCGGAGCACTACAGATCGCCTGAGCTGATGATCGAGATCCCGTCCGACCTGAACCCGTCCCTGGTGCCTCTCGCCTTCCTCCTTGGCCGCTGGGAGGGCGCGGGCGTCTTCGACTTCTCGGGCGCCGAGAAGTGCAACTTCGGCCAGGAAGTCATCTTCAGCCACGACGGCCGCGACTTCCTCGAATACACCTCGCACACCTGGGTGCTCGACAGCGAGGGCAAGCAGGTCCGCCCGCTGGAAACGGAGACCGGCTTCTGGCGGGTCGACGCGGACCGCAAGGTCGAGGTCGTGATGACCCGCGACCAGGGCGTCGTCGAGATCTGGTACGGCGAGCTGGCCGACAAGAAGCCGCAGATCGACCTGGCCACCGACGCCATCGCGCGGACCGCCGCGGCCGGCCCGTACAGCGGCGGCAAGCGGCTCTACGGCTACGTCAACGGCGACCTGATGTGGGTCGGCGAGAAGTCCACCCCCGAGATCCCGCTGCGCCCGTACATGTCCGCGCAGCTGAAGAAGGTCGCCGACCTCAAGGAGTGGGCCGAGAGCCTGCCCGACGACATGCCGGACGGCGTCTCCTTCTTCCGCCCGGACGGCACACCGTACGAGGGCTGAGCCCCTCCCCCGGCTGCCGCCGGGGCCCCGGCGGGCCGCCCGGCCCGCACCACAACTCCATGACGCGCCCCGCGGGGGAAGTCCGGTGAGAGTCCGGCGCTGACCCGCAACGGTAAGCGGACGCCCCGCCAGGGGACCCGTTCCGCAAGCCCGATCACCCGCGGCGGCGCCGGATCCTCACCAACTCGCCGTGGACTGCGAGGGGACGCCGCCAGCGCCAGGGGCACCTGGGCCGCCGCTCCTTTCCGTACGCACGCGGCCCGAGCCGAAGGCCTGACCACCCTTGGCACGTCCCGCCCGCCCCCTCCCCCTGGCCGTCACGCTCGCCACCGTCCTGCTCGGCTCCCTGCTGTGCGGGACCGCCCTCGGCGCCGCCGGGATCGGCTGGCCGCAGGTGCTGCGCTATCTGGGCGCCGGACTGACCGGCGGCACCATCCGGCCCGACGAGGTCGCCGCGTACACCATCGTCTGGGAACTGCGGTTCCCCCGCGCGGTGCTCGCCGCCGTCGTCGGCGCCGGGCTCTCCGCCATCGGCGTCGCCGTCCAGGCCCTGGTCCGCAACGCCCTCGCCGACCCCTTCGTGCTCGGCATATCCTCCGGCGCGGCGGTCGGCGCCAACGCCGTCCTGCTCTTCGGCGCGCTCGGCGCGCTCGGCGTCTGGGCGCTGTCCGTCTCGGCGTTCCTCTCCGCGCTGCTCGCCATGGCCCTGGTCTACGCGGCCGCCCGGACCGCCCACGGGCTCACCCCGATGCGGCTGGTGTTGACCGGCACCGCGATGTACTACGGCTTCTCCGCGGTCACCACCCTGATGGTGTTCACCGCCGACCGCGGCGAGGCGGCCCGCTCGGCGATGATGTGGCTGCTCGGCAGCCTCAGCGGGGCCGGCTGGGGCTCGGTCCCGATCGCCGCGTGCGCCGTCGCCGCGGCCCTCGCCCATCTCCTGCTCTCCGCCGGCCGGTTGAACGCCCTGGCCATGGGCGACGAGACCGCCGCCGCGCTGGGCGTGGACCCCGAACGGCTGCGCCGCGAACTGTTCGTGGTCGCCGCCGCGGCCACCGGCGCGGTGGTCGCGGTCAGCGGCGCGATCGGCTTCGTCGGGCTGATGGTGCCGCACGCCACCCGGATGCTGGTCGGCGCCGACCACCGCCGGGTACTGGCCGTCGCCCCGCTGCTGGGCGCGGTGTTGCTGGTCTGGGTCGACCTGCTCTCCCGGGTGCTGCTGGCGCCCGTGGAACTGCCCGTCGGGGTGATCACCGCGGTGCTCGGCGTCCCCTGCTTCGTGCTGCTGATGCGGCGGCGCGGCTACACCTTCGGAGGCGGTGCCTGATGCGACTCGACATCACCGGACTGTCGGTGGCGGTGGCCGGGCGGCGGCTCGTCCACGACGTCACCCTGACCGCCGGCAGCGGACGGCTCATCGGGCTCGTCGGCCCCAACGGCAGCGGCAAGTCGACCCTGCTGCGCTGCGTCTACCGCGCCCTGCGGCCGGCCGCCGGCGCCGTCCACCTGGACGGCACCGACCTGCACGCGCTGACCGCCCGGGAGGCCGCCCGGCTGCTGGCCGCGCTGCCCCAAGAGGGCGGTACCGACTTCGACTTCACCGCCGCCGAGGTCGTCGCGATGGGACGGCTGCCGCACCAGCGCGGCTCCGGGCGGCCCAGCGCCGCGGACCGCGAGATCCGCGACCGGGCACTGGCCCGGGTCGGCGCCGCCCACCTGGCCGAGCGGGGCTTCCTGCGCCTCTCCGGCGGCGAGAAGCAGCGGGTCCTGATCGCCCGCGCACTGGCCCAGGAACCGCAGGTGCTGGTCCTCGACGAACCCACCAACCACCTCGACATCGCCCAGCAGTTGGAGGTCCTGGCGCTGGTCCGGGACAGCCGCCTGACCGTCCTGGCCGCACTGCACGACCTCAACCTGGCCGCCGTGCACTGCGACGAACTGCACGTCATCGCCGACGGCCGGATCGTCGCCTCCGGCCCGCCGTACGACGTCCTCACCGCCGAGCTGCTCGCCGAGGTCTTCGGCGTCCGCGCGCACCGCGTACGCCACCCCGAAACCGGCGCCGTCCAGCTGCTGTTCGACCGCCTGCCCGCCTCCTGAGGACCCCGAGGGACCCCATGACGAACGCTCCGCGCACCGCCCGCCGCCGCACCCGCCCCGCCGCCCTGCTCGCCGCCCTGGCCCTCGCCCTCACCGGCTGCGGCGCCCAGGTGGCCAAGGAGCCGGCCGGTACCGACGACCGCGCCTCCGGGCACCGGCCCGTCACCGTCACCAACTGCGGTACCCGGACCACCTATCCGCAGGCCCCGCGCCGCGTGGTCACCAACGACGTCGGCATCACCGAGATCATGTTCGCGCTGGGCCTGGAGGACCGGATGGCCGGTTACGTCATGCCCGACGACAAGGGCGACCTCACCAAGGTCCCCTGGAAGGCCGCCTACGACAAGGTCCCCTGGCTGTCCAAGAAGGCCATCACCAAGGAGATCGCCCTGGACGCCAAGGCCGATCTGGTCTTCGCCGGCTGGAACTACGGCTTCGGCGAGGGCAGCGGCGTCACCCCCGCCGCCCTCAAGAAGCTCGGCATCGACTCGTACGTCCTGACCGAGTCCTGCCACAACGGCACCGGCGCCGGCGCCCGCGGCGTGATGCCGCCGCTGGACGCGCTCTACACCGACCTCGCCACCCTCGGGAAGATCTTCAACGTCGAGGACCGCGCCCAGGCCCTGATCCGCACCTACAAGAAGCAGGTCGCCGACGCCGCCGACCGGGCCCCGGCCCGCCGCCCCACCGTCTTCCTCTACGACGACGGCCGCGACAAGCCGCTGACCGCCGGCAGGTACGCCGGCCCGCACGACATCATCACCAAGGCCGGCGGCGACCACGTCATGAAGGACCTCAAGGACTCGTGGACCACCGTCGGCTGGGAGACCGTCGTCGCCCGCGACCCCGAGGTCATCGTCATCAACAACTACGGCGACACCTCCGCCGCCCAGAAGAAGGCGTTCCTCACGTCCTACGCCCCGCTCGCGGGCGTCTCCGCGATCAAACACCACCGCATCTACGTCATGGACTACGCCGAACTCGTCGAAAGCCCCCGCAACCCCACGGCCATCAGCGACCTCGCCCGCTACCTGCGGGGCGTGCACTCCGCCTGACCGCCCTCCTACACTGGCCTCGTGGTGACCACCGACTGGCAGAGCGACCTCCGCAGGCGCGGGTACCGCCTGACCCCGCAGCGGCAACTGGTGCTGGAGGCGGTGGACAGGCTGGAGCACGCCACCCCGGACGACATCCTCACCGAGGTGCGGAAGACCGCCGGCGGCATCAACATCTCCACCGTCTACCGCACCCTTGAGCTGCTCGAAGAGCTGGAACTGGTCAGCCACGCCCACCTCGGGCACGGCGCGCCCACCTACCACCTCGCCGACCGCCACCACCACATCCACCTGGTGTGCCGGGACTGCACCGACGTCATCGAGGCGGACCTGTCGGTCGCCGAACCGTTCGTGGCCACCCTCCGCGAGAAGTTCGACTTCGACACCGACATGAAGCACTTCGCGATCTTCGGCCGGTGCGCCTCCTGCACGGACCGCGCCGCGCAGGGCGACGGGACCGCCAAGGGGCACGGGTAGCTCCACCGCCCCTGGTCGTAGGCTGGCCCCATGCTGCGACATTCATCCGCCAGCCCCCTGCTGTCGCTGCCCGGCGCCGTCCCCGCCGAGGCCCCCGACGAAGGCGTCGCCGCGCACTACGGCGACCTGTTCCGGGAGCAACGCGCCCTCGCCGACGGCTCCGGCTTCGTGGACCTCTCACACCGCGGTGTGGTCAGCGTCAGCGGCGCCGAACGGCTGAGCTGGCTCCACCTGCTGCTCACCCAACACGTCAGCGAACTCCCGCCCGGCCAGGCCACCGAGGCGCTGATCCTCTCCGCGCACGGCCACGTCGAGCACGCGGTCTACCTGGTCGACGACGGCGAGACGACCTGGATGCACACCGAGCCCGGTAAACAGGAGGCGCTGATCGCCTACCTGGAGAGCATGAAGTTCTTCTACCGGGTCGAGGTCGCCGACCGCACCGACGACTTCGCCGTCGTCCACCTCCCGGCCGGCTCCATCACCGAGGCGCCCGAGGGCACCGTCGTACGGGAGACCCCGCACGGCCGCGACCTCTTCCTGCCCCGCGCCGAGCTCATGTCCTTCGCCACGGCCGGGGGTCCCTCCGGGGGAGCCCCCGCGATCGGCGTCCTCGCCCTGGAGGCGCTGCGCGTCGAGGCGCACCGCCCGCGGCTGGGCCTGGAGACCGACCACCGCACCATCCCGCACGAGGTCGGCTGGATCGGCGGCGCGGTCCACCTCCAGAAGGGCTGTTACCGCGGCCAGGAGACCGTCGCCCGGGTCCAGAACCTCGGCAAGCCGCCGCGCCGCCTGGTCTTCCTCCACCTCGACGGCAGCGAGGTCCACCTCCCGCCGCACGGGACGCCGATCCGACTGGCCGCGGACGGCGAGGAGGGCCGCCAGCTGGGCTTCATCACCACCTCGGCCCGCCATCACGAGCTCGGCCCGATCGCCCTGGCCCTGATCAAGCGCAACGTGCCGACCGACGCCCCACTGATCGCGGGCGGTACCGCGGCGGCCCAGGAGGTCATCGTCGAGCCGTAGCGGGTGCCGGAGGGGGCGCGCCTGATGGTGTGGGCGCGCCTCTTGCCTTGTGCCTTGTGGGGCGGGAAGGGCGCGCGTCGTGCCTCGTGGGGCGGGAAGGGCGCGCTTTGTGGGACGGGTGCGCCTTGTGGGAGGAGCGCGCCTCGTGCCTCGTAGGAAGGGCGCGCCTCGTGGGAAGAGTGCGCCTCGTACCTCGTAGGAAGGGCGCGCCTCGTGGGAAGAGTGCGCCTCGTACCTCGTAGGAAGGGCGCGCCTCGTGGGAAGAGTGCGCCTCGTGCCTCGCGCCTCCTAGGACGGGCGCGCCCCGTAGGAAATACCCGCCGTCCCCGCCACGTTGTGGCTCCGCAGGGGGCGTCCGCATCCCCTAGGGAATCCGTTCGCCTCCCCCCTAGGGCCGTTCAGACCTCCAGCAGCACCGTGAACGGCCCGTCGTTCGTCAGCGACACCTTCATGTCCGCGCCGAACCGCCCGGTCTCCACCTGCGCACCCAACGCCCGCAGCTGGGCGACCACCTCGTCGACCAACGGTTCGGCGACCGGACCCGGCGCAGCGGCGTTCCAGGTGGGACGGCGGCCCTTGCGCGCGTCACCGTAGAGGGTGAACTGGCTGATCACCAGGAGCGGCGCCCCAGTGTCCGAACAAGACTTCTCGCCCTGGAGGATCCGCACCGACCACAGCTTCCGGGCGAGCTGCGCGGCCTTCTCCGGAGTGTCGTCGTGCGTGACGCCGACCAGCGCGCACAGCCCTTCCCCAACGATCTCCCCGACCGTTTCGCCGGCCACCTCGACGCGTGCGCCGTTCACCCTCTGCACCACAGCTCGCATACCCGCCATCATGCCGCCCGCCCCGCCGCCTCGCCGTGGGTACCCCCACAAGGGCCGTTCGAGTGCCATGGCCCTGCACACGGACCGCACAGAGTGGCACGATGCGTGCACGCGGTGCGTTTCACGGACAACATGCCCTGGATGCGGCACCGGACGAGGGGACGGAACGATTCATGACGACACTCGGCGCCGGACAGACACCCGGCCCCGTGCCAACCGCCCGCACGGCACCGGCCGGCAGCCCACCGCCGGCCGATCCCACCCCGCCGTCCGGCCGTACGAGACCGGCCGCCCCGGAGACCCCGACCGCCTCGGAGGCCCCGCACGCCCTGACGACCACCACCCCGGCGCCGGCTCCCGAAGAGCCCGCCCGTACCGAGGACGACCCCATGCTCCAGGCAGGTCAGGCACCGACCGCCCGCCCCCCGCAGCAGCGCGACCGCTTCCGCCCCGCCGGGCCCCCCGAGGTGTCCGGCCTGAGCCTGCCCGAGCTGCGCGTGGTGCGCCGCGACTGCCAGCAGGAAGAGGCTGACCTCAGCTATCTGCGGCGGCTGCTCCAAGGCCGGATCGACATCCTCCGCGCCGAGATCGCCCGCCGCACCGGGTCGCACTCGCCGCTGCTGGACCGGCTTCCCGAAATCCTCACCGACCTGCCGTCGCGCCAGCGCTCGTCCGCCCGGCATGTGACGCTCGGCACCCCGCACAGCGAGGAGTACCGCCGGCTCGCCGACGAGATGCTCGGCGAGGTCGAGCTCTCGGACCTCACGGCCCGTACGGACGAGGAGCTGCACGACGGGATGGGCCGGCTGATCCGCTACGAGCGGCAGATCTCGCAGCGCCGCCAGTCCCTCCAGCGCACGACCGACGATTGCAGTGCGGAAATCGCCCGCAGGTACCGTGAAGGCGAAGCACAAGTAGACGACCTGCTGTCCTGAACGGCCACAAGCCGCCTCCGGGGCGCGGGTCCCGTTCCCCGGAAGGCTGGCCGTGACCTCGTCGAAGACCTCGTCCTCGTCCTCGTCCACCCCGATATCCGAGCTGTCGTCGTCCGCGGCGGCCGCGCCGTCGAGCCCGTCGGCGCCGTCGCCGGTGCTGGCCGAGGTCGTCCGCTCCGGTTTCGTCGAGGGGCGGCACCGCGGCTCGCTGGTGGTACTGGCGGCCGACGGGAGCGTCGAGCAGGCCCTGGGCGACATCACCGCGCCGGTCTTCCCGCGCTCGACGAACAAGCCGATGCAGGCCGCGGCGATCCTGCGGGCCGGGTTGGACCTCTCCGAGGAGCGGCTGGCCCTGGCCGCGGCGAGCCACTCCGGCGAAACGTTTCACCTCGACCTGGTGCGGACCATGCTCGCCGAGCACGGGCTCACCGCCGAGCAGCTCCAGACGCCGCCGGACCTGCCGCTGGACCCGGAGGAGGCGGAGCACTACCTCGCCGCCGGCAACGTCCGGGACCGGCTCACCATGAACTGCTCCGGCAAGCACACCGCGATGCTCGCGGTCTGCGCGCTCAACGGCTGGCCGATGGAGACGTACCTGGAGCAGAGCCACCCGCTCCAGCAGCTGATCCTGGACGTCGTCCGCACGGCGGGCGGCGAGGAGGTCGCCCACATCGGTACCGACGGCTGTGGGGCGCCGCTGATGTCGCTGTCGCTGACGGGGCTGGCGCGGGCCTACCGGCATTTCGTCCTCGCGGAACCGGGGACGCCGGAGCGGCGGGTGGCCGACGCGATGCGGGCGCACCCCGAG
This sequence comes from Streptomyces sp. NPDC058000, assembly GCF_042886435.1. Taxonomy (NCBI): domain Bacteria; kingdom Bacillati; phylum Actinomycetota; class Actinomycetes; order Kitasatosporales; family Streptomycetaceae; genus Streptomyces; species Streptomyces sp. NPDC058000. The sequence goes on along the minus strand of NZ_JBHVQS010000094.1, from coordinate 12,427 downwards.
TACGTCGCGGGCACCCGGCGGCCGGACACCTGGCTGATGCGGGCCCTGCCGGGCACGCTTTCCAAGATGGGCGCCGAAGCGGTGCAGGCCCTGGCACTGCCCGACGGCCGGGCCCTGGCCTTCAAGATCGATGACGGCGCGACCCGCACTCTGGGGCCCATCCTGGCCCGGGTCCTGCGGGGGCTCGGGGTCGACGACCCGGTTCTCGCGCGCATCGAGGATGTGCCGCTGCACGGGGGCGCGAGTCGGGTGGGGGCGATTCGCGCGGCGTTCTGAGGGTGCTCCGGGCCCGTCTGGGCCCGTTCTGCGGGCGTTCGGAGGGCGCCCTGAGGGCGTGTGGGGGGCTTCCCGCGGGCGCTGCCCGGACACTGGAGCCCGGGCACGTTGGCGGACGTCCCTCGGTGGGGCGTCCGGCGGCGGAGTGTCCGTCGGCGGGGCGTCCGGCGGCGGAGTCCGTAGGTGAGCGGTATTCCTCGGTTCGGCGGAATCCGCGCCCCCGCATCCGCAACGTGGGGGGCCGGGGAAATCTAAAGTGGCGGTGCACCCGGAACACATACTCACCACCACAGCAGGAGGCCGGCGACCATGAGCGACGCGAATTCCGAGCCGCAGGGACCCGAGGCGATCGAGCACGCGCACGACCCCGAGGTGCTACAGCTCGCGGCCAAGGTGTTCGACCTGGCGCGGCACGGTGACACCGACACCGTCGCCGCCTACGTGGACGCGGGCGTGCCCGCCAACCTGACGAACGACAAGGGCGACTCCCTCGTGATGCTCGCCGCCTATCACGGCCACCCGACCACCGTGGAGGCCCTGTTGCAGCGCGGCGGCGACGCCGACCGCCCCAACGACCGGGGGCAGACCCCCATCGCCGGCGCGGTGTTCAAGGGCGAGGACGAGGTGGTGAAGGTCCTCCTGGCGCACGGTGCCGATCCGGCGGCCGGGTCGCCGTCGGCGATCGAAACGGCCCGGATGTTCCAGAAGACGGAGTTGCTGAAGCTGTTCGGCGCGGAGTGACGTCCCGCGGCGCGTAACGGCCGGTATCGGGGGGCGAGTCGCCCCTCCTCGCCCCCGTCCGCTTGACCTCAAGTTAAATTGAGGTTCTAGGCTCAGGGCCGTTGCACTCACTTCGCCACGAAGGGCCTCACATGTCCGCAGAGCGCTACACCCTCGCCGTCATCGTCGGCAGCACCCGGGAGGGCCGGTTCGCGCCGGTCATCACCGAGTGGTTCACCCGGCACCTCAGCGCCTCCCACCCGCACGTTACCGTTGACGTGATCGACCTGGACGTCATCCGGCCGTACGAACTCCGGTACGGCAGCGAGGAGTTCATCGCGTACGCCAAGCGCGTCGAGCAGGCGGACGCATTCGTGGTGATCACGCCGGAGTACAACCACTCCTTCCCGGCCCCGCTCAAGCACGCCGTCGACCTGCTGCGCGCCGAGTGGCAGGCCAAGCCGGTCGGCTTCGTCTCGTACGGCGGAATCTCCGGCGGCCTCCGCGCGGTCGAACAACTGCGGCTGGTTTTCGCCGAGTTGCACGCCACCACGGTGCGCGAGACGGTCAGCTTCGCGCTCACCACCGGCCCGTTCGACGAGGAGGGCCAGCTGCACGACCCGGCCCCGCCCGCCCAGGCCGCGGACACCCTGCTGAACCAGTTGGCGTGGTGGGCCGTGGCTCTGCGGGAGGCCCGCACGGCCCGTCCGTACGGCAACTGATCCGGCCACGTTGCGCCGGGCGTCCGTACGGGCGTCCGGCCCCGGCCCTCGACCCCGGCCCCGACCCCGATCGTCGATACTTGACGCGAAGAGGTGCATCCGGGTGCGCCCGGGTGGCCCGATTGCTGGGTATGTGGAGGGGGTTGGCGTGAGCGGGCGGAAGGGCCCCTACGAATGCGGGCTGGACGCCGCCGTGGACGTAATCGGCGGCAAGTGGAAGGTCCTGCTCCTGTGGGCGCTCGCCCAAGGACCCCGCCGGTTCGGCCAGTTGCGCCGGGAACTGCCGAAGATCAGCGAGAAGGTGCTCGCCCAGCAGCTCCGTGAGCTGGAGGCCGATGGCATCGTCCACCGCGAGGTGTTCGACCAGATTCCGCCGAAGGTCGAGTACTCGCTCACCGAGCTGGGCGCCTCCCTCAACGAGGCCCTGGCCCCGCTGGGCGCCTGGGGTCGCCTGCACATGGCCTCTCTGGAGGCCACGTATGCGCAGCGCCATCCGGATGCGCAGCATCATCCCGATGCGCGGCGCCCTCCGGATGCGGTGTGATCCGGGGCGAGTGGTCGGGGGCGGAGCGGCTGGGGACAGGGCGGCCGAGGCAGGGCGGCCAGGGCAGGGCAGTCGCAGCAGGGCAGTCGGGGCAGGGCAGTCGGGGCCCGGTTATCCCTTGGCTGCGGGGTCCGTTGGCCCCTGTTGGACGGCCCAGCCGTTTCCGTCCGGGTCGTTGAAGTAGACGAACGAGTTCCAGGCCCCGCCGGGGCCGTCGGCCAGTGCCCCGTTCTCCACGTGCTGTACGGGGCCGACCGGTACCCCGCGGGCGAGCAACTCGCCGCGGGCCGCGGCCACATCGGGCACCACCAGCTGCACTCCCTGCACCGAGCCGGGCCGCACGGGCGTCACACCGCCGCCCGCGCCCAGGACGATCGAGCAGCCCGAGCCGGGCGGGGTCAGCTGGACGATGCGCCCGCCGTCGTCGAGTCGGATGTCGAGATCGATGGCGAAGCCCACCTGCTCGCTGTAGAAGCGCTTCGCGCGTTCCACGTCGCTCACCGGAATCGGCACCAGTTCGAGCTTCCATTCCATGGTGCGCCGCCCCTCGGGGTCTCACCGGCCTCGTGTCCGCTCGCCTCTGAAGAAGTCTAGGGACGGCTCTTCGGGTGCGCCTCCCGCGCGGAATCCATTGACGGAGTGAGTACTCACTCCGTAGCGTGGGGCCATGTCGTCACCAGGACCTTCCGCAGCGAGCCGGCCTTCCCGCCGCCGGGCCCCCGGTATGAGCGTCGAGCAGCGCCGGGCCATGATCGTCGCAGCCGCCCTGCCGCTGGTCGCGGAGGACGGGGCGGCCGTCACCACCAGCCGGATCGCCCGCGCCGCCGGGATCGGCGAGGCCACGATCTTCCGCGCGTTCAAGGACAAGGAAGAGTTGTTGGACGCCTGCGTGGCCGAGGCGGTGGGCGTCGATCACGTGCTGCGCGAACTCGCCTCCGTCCCCCTCGACGAACCACTGCCCGCGCGACTCACCGAGGCCGCCGAGGCCCTCTGCGCCCACCTGGAGCGCATGGGCACCGTCGTCGGCAGCCTCTACGCCTCCGGGCACCGCCGCGACCGTCTGCGCTCCCCGGAGGCGCGGGCGGACGGCGAGCCCCCCGAGGACGGGCGGACCCGGTCCTTCCGCGCCCTCCAGGAGGCCGTGGTCGAACTGATCGAACCGGACCGGGAGCGGCTGCGGCTGAGCCCCGAGCGGGTCGCCGCCGCCTTCCTGGGCCTGCTCTTCAGCCGGCTGCCCGCACCGGGCGGCCCGGCCCACGCACCGCTCACCCCCGAGGAACTCATCTCCGTGCTGCTGCACGGCACCCTCACCGACCCCGGGAGCGCCTGATGCCCGTCAGCCTCAACCACACCATCGTCCCGGCCGTCGACCACCGCGCGGCGGCGCACTTCCTCGCCTCGGTGATGGGCCTGGCGGAACTCCCGCCGGCCGGCCGCAACGGGCACTTCGCCCCGGTCCGGGTGAACCAGACGCTCACCCTCGACTTCATGGCCGTCCCGGACCCCCCGGGCCATCACCTGGCCTTCGACGTCGATCCCGAGACCTTCGACGAGATCCTCACCCGCCTCCGGTCGGCCGGCATCCCCTACGGCAACGGGCCGGGCCACCCGGACAACGGCCGGACCGATCACCCCCTGTGCGCCCGCGGCCTGTTCTTCAGCGACGCCGACCGCAATCTGTACGAGGTGATGTCGCCGGCGTGAGGCCCGGGAACGGTGGCCGTCGGCCGGCCGGGGCTCGCGCTCCCGGCGGCCGACGCCCACCCGGGCCTTCATCGGGTGTGCTCACTTGTTGACGAAGGCCATGCTCGACGCGTCGTAGCGGGTGCCGGCGACCTGGCCGACGGGGGCCGCGGCGTCGATGGCGGCGAGCTCCTCTGCGGAGAGCTGCACCGTGAGCGCCCCGAGGTTCTCCTCCAGGTACTTCTGGCGGCGGGTGCCCGGGATCGGCACGACGTCGTCGCCCCGGTGCTGCACCCAGGCCAGTGCCAACTGGCCGGCGGTGACGCCCTTTTCGGCGGCGAGTTCGTCGAGCTTCGCCACGATGGTGAGGTTCTGCTCCAGGTTGCCGTCCGCGAAGCGCGGCTGGGTGCGCCGCAGGTCGGTCTCCGGCAGGCCCTCGACGGAGGTGTATCGCCCCGTCAGGAAGCCGCGGCCGAGCGGGGAGAACGGCACCAGGCCGATGCCGAGTTCCCGGCAGACCGGCGCGATCTCCTGCTCCAGATCGTGGGTCCACAGCGACCACTCGCTCTGCAACGCGGCGATCGGGTGGACCGCGTGGGCGCGCCGGATGGTCTCCGTGCTCGCCTCGGACAGGCCGAGGTGGCGCACCTTGCCCGCCGCGACCAGCTCCGCCATCGCGCCGACGGTCTCCTCGATCGGCACGTCGGGGTCGACGCGGTGCTGGTAGTAGAGGTCGATGTGGTCGACGCCGAGTCGGCGCAGCGAGGCGTCGCACGCCTCGCGGACGTAGGCGGCGTCGCCGCGGATCGCGGTCGGCTGGCCGAGCTGGTTGGCGAAGCCGAACTTGGTGGCCAGCACCACCTCGTCGCGCCGACCGGCGATCGCGCGGCCGATCAACTCCTCGTTGTGGCCCGCCCCGTAGAAATCGGAGGTGTCCAGCAGGCTGACGCCGAGGTCGAGTGCGCGGTGAATGGTCGCGATCGACTGATCGTCGTCCGAGGCGCCGTAACCGTGGCTCATCCCCATGCACCCGAGCCCCTGCGCGGACACCGCGAGTCCCCCAAGGCGGCGGGTGGGAATCTCCGTCATGCTGCTACCTCCTGGCACGTACTGCGAACCGGAACGGGCACCCCCGAGCCGGGCGTGACCCGGGTCCGGGGTGGCTGTCCGCCACCCCTCGACCCGTTGACGACAGTAGGAGTTGGAGCGCGCTCCAAGTCAACCGATCACCGTGGACGGCGTCCGTGCGGAACCGCAGCCACGCCCAACGCGGCGGCAGTTGCCGTCACCGCGCCGGGGTCGCGCGTGCGGCCGGGGTCAGGCGTCGCCGCCCGCTATGGCCCGCAAGGCCCGGCAGTGTGCGGCGAAGGCGGCCCGGCCGTCCGGCGTGAGGGTGAGCCAGGTGCGCGGCCGCTTGCCGACGTACCCCTTGATGGCGGCGACATAGCCCGCCTTCTCCAGGGTGGCGATCTGCCGCGACAGGACCGAGTCGCTCACCTCGACGGTGTCCCGGACGAACCCGAACTCGGCCTTCTCGGCGGCCGACAGGGTCGCCACGATGGAGAACCGGACCGGGGCGTGGATGACGTCGTCCAACCCGTGGCGCGGATGGCTCCCGGCGCGCGGGGCGGCTCCGTCCGCCGGAGCGGGGTCCGCGGTCTCCGTAGTCATCGAGGTCACCGAGGTCGGCGAAGTCGCCGCGGTCGCCGGCGTCGCCGAAGTCCCCGTGGTCGCCGTGCTCGCTGTGCTCGCCGTGCTCGCGATGGTCTTCTTGTGCGGCTCCGTCACTGCCGGGCCTCCAGGTATCCGCCTATCAGGCCGGGCAGCGCGACCACCACGGCACCGGGCACCCACCAGGCCGCGACGCCCTGGAAGAACATCACCCCGGGCACCAGCACCGCCGCGTAGAGCAGCCCCCAGGTGCCGATCAGGATGCCGTGCCGTACCCCGAACCCCCGCCGGGCTACGCGCTGTCGGGCCGCGTAGACCGACAGCCCCGAGACCACGGCGGCCCAGAGCACACCGCCGATCACCGTCCCGTACGGGGCCTTCACCAACCCGATGAGAAGCACCAACAGCCCGGCCGCGCAGCCGTAGAGGACTTGGTACCGCACGTACCACTTGGTGCTCTTGCGGACCCTCGCCCCCAGTGCCTCCGCCTGGGCCAGCGCGGCCGCCGCGTCGCTGGCTGCGAACTCTCCCATGTCATCCCCCTCATCGCTCATGTCGCTCATGACTCATGCCGTTCATGACTCATGTCGCTCACGCTTTCGACACTCACCATCCTGACAACAACTTTCCAAACTGACAAGTAGTTTCCGGACATTCGTCCGAGTGCGGGGAGCGCGGCTCGGGAGGGGGCACCCCGTCCTCCGGGCCGGCGGCTGCAGGCCGGATCCACGGGGTGGGCAGCCTGCGAAAACGGCTCTTCCTGACTCCTGATCACCAGGTCGGGTACTGTGGCCCCGGCCGTCGGCGCGTACCGTGCGCCGGCCCGCACTCGTCCGTGCACGCACCGCCCGAAGGAGGTGAGACCGATTCCCCGCCAGACCAGGCAGGTGCTCCCGTCTCACGTCCGTGCGTCCACCCATTCCAGGTGACCGCCCGACATCCGTGACCCGGGAAGCGCCCCTCGGCATCCCGAAAGGCTCACCAGCAATGTCGTCGTCCCACCCATCGCCGTCACCGTCGTCGTCACGCTCGTCGTCACCGGCGCCGTCGTCCCGCCCCTCCCCCGCATCCGATGCTGCCGTCCCGCACCCGACGGCACAGCTGTCCCGGCCCACCGTCATCACCAGACTCCGCGCCGCCGGCTGCGTCTTCGCCGAGGACGAGGCCGCGCTCCTCATCGCCGCGGCCCGCACCCCGGACGACCTCGCCGCCATGGTGGAACGGCGGGCGGCCGGCCATCCCCTGGAACACGTCCTCGGCTGGGCCGAGTTCGGCGGTCTGCGGGTCTCCGTGGACCCGGGGGTCTTCGTGCCGCGGCGGCGTACCGAGTTCCTGCTCGGCCGGGCCGTCGCCCTCGGCCGCCGGGCCGCCGAGCGGACCGGCCGGCGCACCGTGGCGGTCGATCTGTGCTGCGGCTCGGGGGCGGTGGGGGCGGCCCTGGCCGCGGCACTGGACGCGGTCGAACTGCACGCCTCCGACATCGAACCGGCCGCGGTGCGCTGCGCCCGCCGCAATGTGGCCGCCGTCGACGGCCGGGTCTACGAGGGCGACCTGTTCGACCCGCTGCCCGACCACCTCCGGGGACGGATCGACGTCCTGACGGCCAACGTCCCCTACGTCCCCACCGAAGAGGTCGGCCTGTTGCCGCCGGAGGCCCGCGAGTTCGAACCGCTGGTGGCGCTCGACGGCGGGGCGGACGGGCTCGACGTGCTGCGGCGGGTGACGGCGGCGGCGCCGCGGTGGCTGGCGCCGGGCGGCCACCTCCTCGTCGAGACCGGTGAGCGCCAGGCGTCCCGGGCCGTCGAGATGTTCCGGCGCAGCGGGCTGCGTCCCGAGGTCGCCACCTCGGACGAGCTCTACGCCACCGTCGTGATCGGCACCCTGCCCGGCGACCCGGCCTCGGCTCGCTCAGCGGTCCACTGCTGCTCGACGCCTGGCTGAACGCCGTGGGCTGCTGTCTCGGGGCGTGAGAGGCCGGGAGCGGGAGGGGGCGCGCGACACGGCGACCCGCAGGACGATCCCTGCGGAACGGACGATCCCTGCGGGCCGGATGACCCCTGCGGACCGGATGTCCCTGCGGGTCACCGTAAGCGGCCCGCAGGGATCCTCCGTCCGACAGTAGCCGGGGCCCGTCCGCCCCGGCGGCTCTCACCCGGGTCAGGTGGCCGGCCAGAGCGCATGGCCGCGTCCGGTCACCACCGCCGCGATGCGGGCCAGCGCCTCGGCGGCGGGGAGCGGCGCCGGGCGGCGGCCGTCGCGCAGCCGGAGGGCGACGAGGTCCGCGGGGACCTCGCGGGGGCCGATGACGGCCTGGTAGGGGACGTGCCGGGCGGCGCGGATACGGGCGCCGAGGGTGCCCTGTGCGGGGTCGGCGAGTGCCGCGCGCAGCCCCTGGTCGACGCAGCGCCGCACGAGGTCGGCGGCGTGCGGTAGTTCGGCCTCGGAGACCGGGAGCACGGCGAGTTGGACGGGGGCGAGCCAGGCGGGGAAGGCTCCGCCGTGCTCCTCGATGAGGTGGGCGACGGCGCGTTCGACGCTGCCGATGACGGCGCGGTGGACCATCACGGGCCGGTGCCGGGTGCCGTCGGGGCCCACGTAGGACAGCTCGAAGCGACGCGGCTGGTGGAGGTCGATCTGCACGGTGGACAGGGTGGATTCGCGTCCGGCGCGGTCGGCGATCTGCACATCGATCTTGGGTCCGTAGAAGGCCGCCTCGCCCTCGGCGGCCTCGTAGGCCACGCCGGAGTCGTCGAGGACCTCGGTCAGCAGGGCCGCGGCGCGCCGCCACATCGCGGGGTCGGCGACGTACTTGCCGCCCTCCCCCGGGAGCGAGAGCCGGTAGCGGGCGGCGCGGATGCCGAGGTCGGCGTAGGCGCGGCGGATCAGGTCGAGGGCGGCGCGGGTCTCGTCCGCGACCTGGTCGAGGGTGCAGAAGATGTGCGCGTCGTTGAGCTGGATGGCCCGTACGCGGGTGAGTCCGCCGAGCACCCCGGAGAGTTCCGAGCGGTACATCCCGCCCAACTCGGCCAGCCGGAGCGGGAGTTCGCGGTAGCTGTGGGAGCGGGAGCGGTAGATGAGGGCGTGGTGGGGGCACAGGCTGGGGCGGAGTACGACCTGTTCGCCGCCGAGGTCCATCGGCGGGAACATGTCCTCGCTGTAGTGGTCCCAGTGCCCGGAGATCTCGTACAGCTCGCGTTTGCCGAGTACCGGCGAGTAGACGTGCCGGTAGCCGGCGCGGCGCTCGGTCTCGCGGATGTACTCCTCCAGGGCGTGCCGCACCGCCGCGCCGTCCGGCAGCCAGTAGGGCAGTCCGGCGCCCATCAGCGGGTCGGTGTCGAACAGGTCCAGCTCGCGGCCGAGCCGGCGGTGGTCGTGGACCGGGGTGGCGTTCATCGTGGTCTCCTCGCGGGTCGCCCGGAGCGAGTGACCACACGGCGAAGCCCCGGGGCACTCGCCCCGGGGCTTGATGACTCACAGGTCAGCAGTCAGCGCGCCGGGACTCTCTCCGGCGTCGTCGTGACGAACAGTTCAGCGCGCTGCATACGGCCGACCGTAGCAAGGCGCCCCGGCGTCCGCACCGGATTTCTCAGGCGATGAGGTGCGGCAGGAACCGCGCGTACTCGTCGGTGACCAGGCCGGTCGACTCGCGGATGCCGAGCCCGGCCGCCTCGTCCGCCACGACCCAGGCGCCGAGCACCACCCGGTTGCCGTCGAAGTCCGGCAGGGGCGCCAACTCCTGGTAGCAGCACGGTTCGTCGCGCTGGACGGCGGCGGATCCCGGTGGGTGGAGGGTGACGCCCTCGCCCTCCCTGCCCAGCAGCGGTTTGGCGACGTAACCGGGGCCGGCGGGCAGGTCGCGGGGGCCGTCCAGGTAGGCGGGGAGGAGGTTGGGGTGGCCGGGGTAGAGCTCCCAGAGGACCGCCAGCAGCGCCTTGTTGGAAAGCAGCATCTTCCAGGCGGGCTCGATCCACAGGGTGGTGCCGGTGGCGCCGCCGTTGTCGAGGGTGTCCAGGACGTTCGGGCCGAAGGCGTCGGTGGCCAGCCACTCCCATGGATAGAGCTTGAAGCAGGCCCGGATGAAGCGCAGCCGCTGGTCGACGAAGCGGCCGGAGAGCCGGTCCCAGCCGATCTCCTCCACGGCGATCGCCTCGGTCGTCAGGCCGGCCTGTTCGGCCGTTTCGCGCAGGTAGGCGACGGTCATCAGGTCCTCGCCGAGCTCGTCGGCGGACGAGTGCGCGAAGTGCAGCGGGGCACCCGGCGGCAGCAGGGCCGCCTGCCGCTTCCAGGCGTCCACCAGCCGCTCGTGCAGCGAGTTCCACTGGTCGGCGGCCGGGAACCGGTCCTCCATCCAGAACCACTGCGGACTGGCGGCCTCCACCAGGGAGGTGGGGGTGTCGGCGTTGTACTCCAGCATTTTGGCCGGGCCGGTGCCGTCGTAGCGGAGGTCGAACCGGCCGTAGACGGAGGGCAGTTCGGCGCGGCGGCGCCATGCCTCGGCGACCCGGGCGGCCAGGTGCGGATCGGTGATGCCGAGGTCGGCGAACCGGTCGTGGGTGACGATGTGCTCGGCGGCCGCCAGGCACATGCCGTGCAGCTCCTCGACGACCTCCTCCAACTCCTCGACCTCGTCCGCCGAGAAAGAGTAGTACGCGCTCTCGTCCCAGTAGGGGCGCAGCGAGTCGTCGGGGTACCGGGTGAGCGGGTAGATCAGGCCCTGCGCCTCGACGAGGGCCTGCCAGTCGGGGCGGGGCTCGATGGTGTGGCGGCGCATCTCGCGGTCAGCCGCCCGAGGAGCCGTGCCGGGAACCGAAGCCCCCGCGTTCCACCACCGCGCTCTTGCTGAAGCTGCCGCCGTCGGCGTAGCGGCCGGAGCCGCCGGAGCCGTAGTACCAACGGCCGGTGGTGGTGCTGGACGTCCCCTTCGTCGACGCGCACTGCGCCGCGCTGAGCACCCGGTACCCCCGGACGCTGTCGTAGCTCTTGGGATCCACGCAGCGTTTGTCCGGCTCCGACCCGCAGGAGGTGAGGGTCGCGGCGAGCGCGCCCATACCGCCGAGGATGACGGTGCCGGAGCGCAGCCGTCGCCGTATCTGATCCGCTTGTGCCTTTCGTGCCATGGTGGCCACCCCCGTATGTCCCTACGCGAACAAGCTGTATCGCCCGTCCACCCTAGGTGGACGCACCGTCCGGGCAGTACGGCGGGCGGGTACCCGTCCGGGCAATACGGCGGGGCGGGTACCCGTCCCCCGCCGTCCCCCGCCGTCCGCCCGGTGCTATCCGAGGGCGGCGCCGGGATCGACGCCGGTCAGCTCGCGGCTGGCCGCCCACAGCCGGCCGGCGACGGCGGCATCGGCCAGGTGGTGCCACACCGGCTCCCGGCGCGGTGTGCCGCGCAGCCCGAAGACACGGGGCCCCCACAACTGCCCACCGGCCACGGCCGGGTCGAGCACCGCGCGCACGGCGGGCCACGCCCCGGCGTCCTTGCCCTGGAGGACGACGGCGGCGGGCAGACCGCGCAGCCACCCGCCGGCGGTCCGTACGTGCACCGGCGGGCGGGCCGGGGTGCGGGAGTCCAGGGCTCCGCCGGGGTGGACGACCACGCTGGTCACCGCGCTGCCGGCCGCGCGCAGGCGGCGGTCGAGTTCGAGCCCGAAGTGCATCTGCGCCAGCTTGGACCGGCCGTAGGCGCGGGTGGGCCGGTAGTCGTGCCGGGACTCCAGGTCGGCGAGGTCCAGCCGCTCGGTCTTCGCCGCGAAGCTCCCCATGGTGACCACGCGGCCCGACGGCGCGGCGGCCAGCAGCGGCAGCAGCCACCGGGTCAGCGCGAAGTGCCCGAGGTGGTTGGTGCCGAACATCAGCTCGTGGCCGTCCACCGTCTCCCGCCGCGGCGGGTGGTCGAGGGCGACGCCAGCGTTGTGGACCACCGCATCGAGGCGCGGCCCCAGGGACGCCACCGCGGTCCTGAGGGACGCGAGGTCGGCGAGGTCCAGCCTTAGGGCCCGCACCCGCGCACCGGGGATCCGGGAGCGGAGCACGGCCAGGGCGGCCGCGGCCTTCGCCGGGTCCCGGCTGCCCAGCACGACGGTGGCTCCGGTCGTGGCGAGCTGCTCGGCGACGAAGTACCCGATGCCCGCGTTGCCACCGGTGACCAGGACGGTACGTCCCTCGGCACGCGGCAGCCGACGGACGTCCCAGGGCGGGGCGGACGGCACGGACTTCATGGGGCGGGCTCCCTTACGACTGGACGAATCGGACGGACCAGGTGGACCAGATGGACCGGACGGCTACGACTCGACGGCTACGACTGGACGGACCGGATGGCCCACCCCCAAGGTCGCAGCGGCCACCGACACCACGCCTACGGACCGCCTATGGACCGCCTACGGATCGCCGACACCCCGGCCGGCGCCCCGACGCTCCACCGACCGCCCCGCAGCGCCGCTGCCCGGACTTGAGTGGGACGGACCCGCGCAAGGCCGTCTCACACAACTCCGTTAGACGGCCGTCTCGATCGCTCACCGCTCCGGCACTCGCCGTTCCGGCACTCACTGCTCCGCCACTCGCTGCTTCGACGAGCTCACGGCCGACGAGATCCCCAGAGGGCTACGGCTCTCCAGGACCGTCAACTCTCCACTCAGCTCGATGTGTTGAGGCGGTGGCGTACGTCGCGGCGACTGCGGGCGCGCACTGCGCACATTTCGGGTGCGGCGCCGGAAGGGGTAGGGAACTGCTCGACATTGAGTGTGCACGAGTGTCCTCAAGGTCACATGGGTGAGTTTTCTCGGTTCCGATCGCCGTCTTGATATGTAGT
>NZ_JBHVQS010000093.1:0-24925 GCF_042886435.1 Streptomyces sp. NPDC058000 | reverse complement strand
GTGTGCAGGACGTAAAGCGCAGCAGTCCTGCACACCGACCCCTCCGACCCGACACCGCACCCAACAGCCCCGCGCAGCGGACAACAGCCCACGCCGCCAGGCGAAACGACGCCGCACCCGGCAACGTACGAAGCGCAGCGGACCCGCGCCGCCAGGCGCAAAACGCGAACCCCCACGGCGGGACAGCCGACAACGTACGAGGCCCAACCAACCGCCGAACTACGGCCACCCGGCCGAAAACGCTCGGGCCGGATTCGTCGTCAGCATCCGCTGCACCGTCTCCACGCCCACGGCGAGTTCCAGCCTCGGACGGAGCCTGCGCAGCAGATACGGCATGCCGGGGCCGCCGTTCACCGACCGGGCGGCGGCCGTCGTGGTGTCGCCGCCGAGCAGGATCCGGTCGGCGAATCCGGCGTCGCAGAGTGCCGCCACAGCGTCCGGCAGCCGCCAGTCCGTGGTGTGGTGGGCGCGTGACGGGCCGTCGAAGGCGAGGTAGGCGCCGGCCTCGGCGGCCATCCGGTGTGTCGCGAGGTCGGGTGAGCGGTTGAGGTGGCCGAGGATCACCCGGTCCGGCGGGACTGCCAACGCACCGCACAGCAGGTCGAGGACGTCCAACGCCCCGGTGCCCAGCTCCAGGTGGACGCCGATGGCCGCGCCGGTCGCCCGATGGGCCTCGGCGGCGGCCGTCATGGTGCGTCGGGCGTGCCGGTCCAGCCCGTGGAAGCCGCCGGCCACCTTGATCATGCCGGCCCGGGGGCGGGGCTCGGGGGAGTGCGCGGCGTCGCCGGTGCCGATGATGCCCTCGGTCAGTTCGGTGACGAAGAGCGCGGCCGGATCCGCCGGGAGCCCCATCAGGACGTCGGGGGCGTAGTGCACCTCCTGGTGCAGCCCGGTCGCGGCGACGATCGTCACCCCCGACTCCCGGGCCAGCCGCGGAAGTTCGGCCGCCCGCCGACCCATGCCGTACGGCGTCCACTGGATCACCGCCGAGCCGCCGGCCTCCCGGAAGGCGCGCAATTCGGCGGCGGCCGCCTCGGGGTCGGCCAGTTCCTGGCCCGGCAGCTGGGGGCTGCCCAGGAAGAGGTGGTCGTGCGCGTCGCAGACGCCGAGGCGGTCGGGGGCGAGGTCGCCCAGGACCGTGCGGACGACGGGGCCGGCGGGCGGCTCGGTGCGGTGGCCGGGTGCGGCCGCGGGGGTCGGGGTCACCACTGCCGCCCGGCGCCGAGCCGGCCGGTGCCCGGCGCGGACAGGTGCAGCACCCGGAAGCGCTCCCCGCCGGCGGACTCCGGGGCGGTGTCCGCCCAGAGGGTGAAGTGGACCAGCTCCCAGCGCCGGGGGTCGAGGCCCAGGGCGGTGGTGTGCACGCCGTCGGTGGTCGCGAGCTTCTCGTGCCCGGCGAGCGCGTCCTCGATGGCGGTCGGTACGTCGGAGCCCTCGGGGAGCGGCTGGGTCCGCTGGGTGAAGGAGCCGGGGACGCGGTCGGCCGCGGGCCCCGGACGGTGGTACAGGCCCGGCCAGTTGTGGACCGCCGGCCGTCCGAAGTCGCGGACCACGCCGCGGAACCCCTCGCCGGTCAGGAAGCGGTTCATCCCCTCCTGGTCGGCCCAGAGGTAGAACGGCGCGTACTGGTTGACAGGTGAGCCGTCGGTGCCGCGCTCCCGGATCCCGTACGCCTTGAGGCCGAGGCCGGCGAAGTCGTCCAGTAGGTGGCCCTTGGTTCGCACCCGGTGTCGGATGATCTCCATGTCGTAGTCGGCGGGCAGCGTGAAGCGGTATTGCATGGCGTACATGGGTGGGGCTCCGTAGGGGAGGGGAGGTCAGGGTGTGCGGGGCTCGGGGGCCGGGGGCGGTGTGGTCTGTGTGGCCAGGAGCGCCAGCAGGCCGTGCACGGCGGCGTCGAACGGCGCGGCGTCCTCGGCCGCCCGGGCCAGGACGTAGCCGCCCTGGACGACCGCGGCGACGCTGGCCGCAGTGGCCGCCGGATCGAGGGCGGCGGCCAGCTCACCGCGCTGCTGCCCCTCGGTGAGGACCTCGGCGATCCGGCGCTGGAGCCAGCCGAACATCGCGTCCAACGGGGCGCGGAGTGCGGGGTCCTGCACCACGTCGCGGTCCTGCGTCATCCGCCCGATCGGGCAGCCGCGCAGTACCTGTCGCTCGCGCAGCAGATAGGCCGCTACCCGGTCGTACGCCGTACCGGGGGCGGTGAAGATGTCCTCGGCCGCCGTCCGCATGTCCTCGGCGGTGCGCTGGATCGCCGCCAGCGCGAGATCGGACTTGCCCGCGAAGTGGTGGTACATGCTGCCCTGGCCCACCCCCGCGCGTTGCAGGATCGCCTTGGGGCTGGTGCCGACGTAGCCGCGTTCCCACAGGAGTTCCTGGGTGCTGGTGACGAGCCGTTCCTGCGTGCTGGCCGGGGGAGCGCCGGCTGCCGCTGCGCTGTCCTGCGTACTGTTCACACCCCGACTGTACATACCAGTAGTTACAGAGATCAAGAGTGGTGGCTGGAGTGGCGTCCGGGGTGGCGTCCGAGGTGGTGCTCAGGGCGATGCCCGGGGCGGTGTCCGAGCCCGGGTGCTCCTCGGCCCGCCTCGCGTACCCCCGCGGTCGTACGTGGAGTGCCGCCGGGCGTACGACGACGCGCGGGCCCGCGGCGGCGACTCTCGAAGGCAGACACCCGGCGTCTCCGCCCGGCCCGCGGCCGGAGACCGTCCGGCTCATCCCGTCAAGGAGCTGACTTCCATGAACGCACTGGCAGAACACTGGTCCGGCGGCGGTCCGGGTCCCTGGATCCTGTTCGTCCCGCTCGTCTGGGCGGCCGTGGTCTTCGGCGTGGTGACCCTGCTGCGCCGCATCGGGTGGCGGCGCGGCGGCCCCGGCCGGGCCTTCCGCGGCCCGTGGCCCGGTCCCGGGCCCGCGGCCGGCGGTGACACCCCGACCCCGATCGCCGTCCTCGGCCGCCGGTTCGCGGCCGGCGAGATCGACGAGGAGGAGTACTGGCGCCGGTTGTCCGTCCTGGAGGAGCACTTCGGCGCCGGGCGTAAGGGGAGCGCGGCCTGACGCGCCGGGCCTGTGGTCAGCCGACCCGCGCGCTCCGGGTCCGGGGCCGGGGGTCGGCGCCCGCCTCCTCCATCGGCGCGGGGTCCCAGTGGGTGCGCAGCGCCCGGGCCTCTTCCGGGGCGGCGGTCAGCGCGGGGAGGGTGAACCAGACGACCTTGCCCGGGTCGTGGGGGCGCACTCCCCAGCTCTCGCTGAGCGCCGCGATCAGGGCCAGTCCGCGGCCGCAGGTCTCCCAGCTCCCGGCGGTCCGCAGGTGCGGCATCCGAGGGTCGAGATCGTGCACCGAGACCGTCAACTGATCGAGCAGGACGCACAGTTCGACGGTGCACTGCTTGCTCGGCCGGGCGTGCCGGTGGACGTTGGCGAGGAGTTCGGTCACCCCGAGGGCGGCCGGATCGATCAAGGCGTCGAGATGCCAGTACCGCAGCTGCGCGGAGACGATCCTGCGCACGTGCCCGATCCGGGCCGGGGCGGCCTGGAGTTCCACCGTGCAGTGTCTGCTGGGCTGCCTGATCACGACCGCGACTCCCTGATGAGGCCGGGCACCCCTCGTACCGGGGAGGGGTGAAGATCGGAACCGGCGATGCCCGCTGCGCCGCAGCGTCATCGCTGGTGAACCCTCAGTGATACGTGTCCAGAGTCCTTCAGGCGGTGCGCCGCCGCAACCGCACCGCCCCGGCCGCAGCCGGCGTTCACGCGCGTGGCCGACGCGCCGCCTCCACGGCGTTGAGGAAGCGGTCCCGGGCGCCCAGGGTCAGCGAATAGCGGTTCCCGTTGAGGACGGCGAGCGCCCGGTCGCGGGCCGCGAACAGCGGCTTGTGGGCCTCCACCGCGCCGAGTGGGGCGCTGTCGATCTCCGTGCCGTAGCTGGTCAGCAGCGCCAGCCGGCCGCCGCTGATGCGGATCTGCCCCGCTCTGGTCAGGGACCGCAACGCACGCTCGATCCGCACGCCGGTCGCCTTGTATTCCGGCTCCGCCATCCTCACCACTCCCCGGTGCCATGGGCGGGTCTCGTCCACCGCCCCCCGATAGGAAGTTTGCCGCCACAACGCCCGGTTCACCAGTGCCGCACGGGGCGCAGAGGCGCACAACCCCCTTCCCCCAGGGCCTTCTTGGGGCCTCTCAAAGGGTTGTTTATGCAGGTGAGGAGCGTGCGCCGGGTGGTTATAGTCGAAACCGGCCCGGCCTTCCGGGCGGGCCCGTACACCCCTGAGGAGCGCGCCGGTGAGCACCGCACAACAGCCGCAGAGCCGGCCCGAACATCCTGGACACCAGGACGCAGCCCGCACGTCGACCCCGTCGGTCCTGCCGACCGTCGACGTGGACCGCTCGGATCCGGACTACCGGGACTGGCTCAATGAAGCCGTCCGCAAGGTCCAGGCGGACGCCAACCGCACCGCCGACACCCACCTGCTGCGCTTCCCGCTGCCCGAGGAGTGGGGCATCGACCTCTACCTCAAGGACGAGTCGACGCACCCCACCGGCAGCCTCAAGCACCGGCTGGCCCGCTCGCTCTTCCTCTACGGGCTGTGCAACGGCTGGATCCGGCCGGGGAAGCCGGTGATCGAGTCCTCCAGCGGCTCCACGGCCGTCTCCGAGGCGTACTTCGCCTCGCTGATCGGCGTCCCGTTCATCGCGGTGATGCCGGCCACCACCAGCCGGGAGAAGACCCGACTGATCGAGTTCCACGGCGGCACCTGCCACCTGGTCCAGGACCCGCGGACCGTCTACGAGGTGTCCGCCCGGCTGGCCGCCGAGTCCGGCGGGCACTACATGGACCAGTTCACCTACGCCGAGCGGGCCACGGACTGGCGCGGCAACAACAACATCGCCGAGTCGATCTACCAGCAGCTGCGGCTGGAGCGCTACCCCGAGCCCGCCTGGATCGTCGCCACCGCCGGCACCGGCGGCACCTCCGCGACCATCGCCCGCTACGTGCACTACATGCAGTACGACACCCGGATCTGCGTCCCCGACCCGGAGAACTCCTGCTTCTTCGACGGCTGGCTCACCGGCGACGCCGCGACCGACTGCGCCACCGCCTCCCGCATCGAGGGCATCGGCCGGCCGCGGATGGAACCGAGCTTCGTCCCCGGTGCGATCGACCGGATGATGAAGGTCCCGGACGCGGCCAGCGTCGCCGCGGTACGCGCGCTGGAGCAGGCGATCGGTCGCAAGGCGGGCGGCTCGACCGGCACCGGGCTGTGGAGCGCCCTGAAGATCGTCGCGGAGATGGTCGCCGAGGGCCGGACCGGATCCGTGGTGACGCTGCTGTGCGACCCCGGCGACCGCTACCTCGACAAGTACTACTCGGACGACTGGCTGGCCGCCCAGGGGCTCGACATCACCCCCTACGCCCGGACCATCGAGCACTTCCTCGCCGGCGGCTCCTGGGACGCTTAGAGACTTTCGCGTGGACCCGCCGGACAGGTCCTGACAGAAGGCACCCGGGATGTGGAGTCCGGCCGGATGGAAGGTCACGGTCAGTGCGCGCAGGCGCCGCCGGGAGCTGATCTGACGTGGCGTCAGGATCTCCTCCCGGCCGCAGGGCCTCCTCCCGGCCGCAGGATCTCCTCCCGGCCGCAGGGCGGCCTCGACGGTGGCGATCAGGACGCGGCGCAGGGTGCGGTGCGACGGCCTACCGCATTCCGCAGCCGGCCGAGCGCTCCGGCGCCCCGCCCTGCGGCTTCGGCGCGGCAGGGCTCGCTGCTGACGCGACCGCAGCGGCTCTCGCCGAGTTCATCGCCGGGGCTCGGCCTGAGGCGACCGATTCGGATCACTGCGTACGTGCGCACGCAGCCCTTGCGGGCCGAACAGGATGAGAAGCTCGACCGCGCCGCCGTCGGAGCTGCCCAACCAGTGCGGCAAGGACGTGTCGAACTCGGCTGCCTCACCGGGCGGCAACGTCAGGTCGCGCTCGCCGATCACGAGCCGCAGGCGACCGTTGAGGACGTAGAGCCATTCGAAGCCTTCGTGGGTCTGCGGGGTCGGTTCGAGCGGTTCCGGCCGGGCGGGGATGATCATCTTGAAGGCGTGCACCCCGCCCGGTCGCCGGGACAGGGGCACGAAGGTCATTCCGTACCGGCCGATCGGCTTGAGGTGGATCCGGGGGTCGCCGGTGCGCGGCGCACCGACGAGGTCGTCCAGCGGAACGTCGTAGATACGGGCCAGCGGCAGCAGCAGTTCCAGGCTCGGCCGGCGCCGCCCGCTCTCCAGCCGGGACAGGGTGCTCTCCGACACGCCGGTCGTCGCCGCGAGGTCGGCGAGGGTGATGCCGCGGTCACGACGCAGCGCACGAAGCCGTGGCCCCACCGCGTCGAGCACCTCATCGTCCGTCTTGCGATCCATGAGGCCCACCTTGCCATTACCGCAAGATTCCGTGCCAGGTCGTGGTGCGCCTGACAAGACTGAACGCCTGCCGACACAAGGAGTCTTGATGAGCACCACCGATGCGGTCGCGTTCTGGGACGGCGTCTACGCGGCCCGACCGGCAGCCGGCGGCCCCCGGCCGAACGCTCGCCTCGCCGAGATGGTGACGGGCCTGCCGCCCGGTGACGCGCTGGACCTCGGATGCGGCGACGGCGGCGACGCGTGGTCGTCGACCACGGCTCGGCCGCGCCGTGGTCGTGGAACCAGGACCCCAACACCCGGTACCCGAGCCCGCAGGAGGCCGCCGCCGGAATCGATCCGGCCCCGGAGACGTGGACGGTCGAGCGGGCCGACGCACCCCGCCGGATCGCGACCGGACCGGGCGGGCGCACCGCCGAGGTCACCGACCATGTCCTCCTCATCCGCCGCACCGCCTGACGCGGTGGCCGGCGCCGCCCCGACGAAGGAAGGCGACCACTGTGCCCAGCACCACGCGCCGCAACCGCCGCGGCGACACCCCGCCGCCCCGGACCGGAAGCAGCGAGACCGAGGTCCTGCGCGGATTCCTCGACTACCTCCGGACCTCGATCGCCGCGAAGGTCGACGGTGTCCCCGAACCGCAGGCGCGAACAGCCGTAGTGCCGTCGGGCACGAACCTGCTCGGCCTGCTCAACCACCTGACTTTCGTCGAACGCTGGACTCCGCGAACTGATCGACGGCACGACCGGCCGCTGATCCACCTTGGCTCTGCTCACGCGAAAGTGGACAGCAGTTGTTCACCGGTTCGGAAGGCGGAGGGAGCCGAGGGGCGCATCGAACTGTTTACGAGTTCCGCCGGCACCGGTGCCAACGAACTCCGACTCGGGCCGAGGGTGCCCAGCTCCGGCGACATCCAGGGAGGGAGGGGTGGGTGGATGGATGGAGGCGGTGGCCCCTGTCAGAGCCTGGTCGGCCAGCTTCCCAGCCTGCCCCGGCGTGATGTAGGCATACCCGATGACCATGCCTCAGATTCAGCTTCGCAGCATCGCTGAGCAGGAGTTCGTGCCCTGGGCTCGCATGATTGCCGACACCTACGGCATGGACCGCTCCGAGGAGGAACTGGCCGACCAGCGAGCTGCGACGGATCTCGGTCGGACCCTGGCCGCCTTCGATGAAGGTGTGCCGGTCGCCGGAGCCTCCGTCTACAAACGGGTGCTGACCGTGCCCGGGGGCACCCTGCCCGTGGCGGGGATCGCCTCCGTGGGCGTGGCCCCGACGCATCGCCGCCGCGGAATTCTCACCGCGATGATGCGCGCCCAGTTGACCGACCTGCACGAGCAGCGGCGCGAGCCGATCGCGGCGCTCCGACCGTCCGAGGCCGGGATCTACAGGCGGTTCGGCTACGGCCCCGCAACGCTGGGGAACCAGTTGCGCTGCGACCGGCGCGCCATGCGCTTCCGCACTGACGTGGACTTCGGACAGGGCACCGTCCGACTGCACCACGCCGACCAGGCCCGCCCCCTCCTTGAGAAGATCTACGATCAGGCCCGCACCAGGGCGGTCGGCTGGCCTGATCGACAGGCGGTCCACTGGGCGGTGCGCCTCGCCGACCACCCGCACCGGCGCGGCGCGTCGACCGCGCTGCGCTTCGCCGTGCACCAAGAGAGCGATGGCCGCGCCACCGGCTACGCGCTCTACCGGCACAGCTCCGTGCCGGACGGGCTCGGCGGCAGTGCCGGGGTGGTGCAGGTGGTGGAGCTGGCGGCACTCTGTCGCCAGGCGTATGCAGCGTTGTGGCGCTTCCTCGCCGGGATCGACCTGGTGACCTGGATCGACTACGAGGGTGCCGTGGACGAGCCGCTGCCGCACCTGCTGGCTGATCCGCGAGCGGTCCGTACCTCACCGGTCGACCGCCTGTGGGTGCGGCCGGTCGACGTCGACAGGGCCCTGACGGGCCGGAGTTACGCCCTCCCGTTGGACCTTGTCCTGGATGTGCGGGACGGCTTCTGTCCGTGGAACACCGGTCGCTACCGGCTGCAAGCGGAGGACGGGTCCGCGGTCTGCGAGCCCACGACCGCCCCGGCCGACCTGCGCCTGACCGCGGCGGAGCTCGGCGCCGCCTTCCTCGGAGGCACCACGCTGTCCGCCCTGTCGTCCGCGGGACTCGTCGAGGAACTGCGATCCGGCGCGCTTTCCCTCGCCTCGGCGGCCTTCCGTGGCGAACACGAGCCTTGGTATCCCGGCGGCTGGGCCTTCCCGCTCTTCTGAACAGCCGCTCGCAGCCTGCCCCGGCACGGCAAAGCGCGGTGTCACCCCGTGCCCGTGCCCGTGCGCGTCTCCGGTTTTCGCCCTCTCGCCCTCTCGCCCTCTCGTCTTCTCGTTTCTGCCTCCTTGCGCGAACCTGTTGCTCACCGTCCACGACGGCACCCTGCATCGCGTCCACCGCCTGACCAACGAGCCGCCGCCCGGCCCACGCGGTCTTCAACGGCACTTCCTGGGGCCCTAGTGGTAGGGGGGAGTGGGGATCTCGAACGTGTGCGGCGAGATTTCCTGCAACCAGGCGGCGAGGCGCTGGCCGTACGCCTGGCGTGCCGCGTCCGTAATGGCGTCGGGGTCTTCCGGTAGGCCGAGGCCGAAGGTCCGCTCCAGCCAGGCGAGATACTCGGCGTGCCCCTTGGCGAGCTCCTCCCGGTCCTCCTCGTCTTCCTCATCCACCTCGTGGTCCCCGTCCTCCCCGTCCTCCCCGTCCTCTTCGTCCTCGTCGCCGTTCAGGAACTGCTCGTTGTCGAGGGCGAGTACCTGGAAGAACTCCCGCAACCCGCCTGCGACGATGTCGAGATCGCCCTCGTCACCGAAGAAGACAACAGGCAGGGTGGCGAGGTCCGTACGGTCGTCGCACCGCCACAGCACGTAGAAGGACCCGGACCCGGTGGCCTGGGCAAAAGGGATGAGCCGGTCCAGGCGATCCTGTGCGCGCGGGCTGCGCGGGGCCTTCGAGTCCAGCCAATCCGCGATGAGTTCGGGGTGCTGGCCTCCGTACTGCCAGAGCTCGAAACCCTCCGAGAAATACGCGGCCTCCATAGCGCGCTCGAAGTCCTTGAGGAGATTCAGCTCCGGTATCGGCGAGAACGCAGTGGCCACAACGGCTCCTCGATATAGGTGAGTTGGAGCCCGTACGCTAGCGTCCCCCACTGACAGTCCGGCCGGGCGCGACGGCCGGGTGCGACGGCAGGGACTTCGCGGGCCTTCGCGGGCGTTCGGCTCGTGGGTGAGGGGCAGGGCCCCCTCCTGGCCTTCGTTCGAAGCCCCGGGCAGGGATGGTGACGCTCTCGCTTCCGCGGGAAGTGGCGGCGCGCTCGGCGTATCCGCTGTCGGTCCGCAAGGTGCTCCATGCGGCACCGCCTGACCCAAGTGGGCGTGTATGTACCGGCGCGGCGGGACCGCTCATCGGGGAGCAGCCCCGCCGCGCGGGAGAGACGGTGATCCATCGGGCGGGCCCCGGGGCGGGCCCGGGCCGGACCGGGTGTCAGCTTCCGCCGAGCCGCCGGTCCAGGGCCCGTATCGAATCCCGGAACGCGCGCCCCAGGCCCGGCCGCGCCAGTGGCATCAGCCAGCGGAACGCCGCCGGGCCGTCCGCCGCGAACGTCCACCGCAGTCGGGTCCCGGTGCCGGCCGGCGTCAGCTGCCAGTCCTCCAACAGGGCCCGCAGGACAGGGGCGTTGGTGGTGTCGACCCGGTAGGCGTAGCGCGCGCCGGGCTCGGTCGCCAGCACCGTCTCGTCGAAGCGGGTGCCGCCGGCGAGCCGGACGTCGCGACCGCGGCCGTCGCGCGTCGGAGCCGCCCGGGCCACCCCCGTGAACCAGTCGGCCCAGCCCGGCACGTCGCCGGCCAGCGCGGCGTACACGGCCTGCGGCGGTGCGGTGGCCTCGGCGGTGAACACCAGTCGTAGCGGTGCCGATTCGACGAAGTCGAGGTCGACGGGGCGGAGCCGTCGGGGCATGGGACGAGCACCTCCAAGGGGGCGGGGCGGACTGCGCGGGACACCCTAACTGACGTGGTGTCAGCTGTCTGCGTCGGGCACCGGCTCGCCCGCCACCACCAGCTCCGTCGACCGGTCCGCGAACTCCGCACGCGCCTCAGCGGACAGCCCGGCATCCGTCACCAGCACGTCCACGTCGTCCAGGGCGGCGAACGAACTCAGGCCGACCGTACCCCACTTGGTGTGGTCGGCGACCACCACCACCCGGCGCGCGGACCGCACGAAGTGCCGGTTGGTCTCCGCCTCCGCGAGATTCGGCGTGGACAGCCCCGCCTCCACCGATATGCCGTGCACCCCGAGGAAGAGCAGGTCGAAGTGGAGCGACCGGATCGCGGCGTCCGCCACCGGACCGACCAGGGTGTCCGACGGCGTGCGCATCCCACCCGTCAGCACCACCGTCGCCGCCTCGGCCGACGGCCGCCCGTCGCCGCCGCTGGCCGCCGCCCGCTGGGCGTTGTAGAACACGTCGGCCACCCGCACCGAATTCGTCACCACCGTCAGCTCCGGCACCTCCAGCAGCCGCTGCGCCAGCGCGTACGCCGTGGTGCCCCCGGCCAGCGCGATCGCGCTGCCCGGCACGGCCAGCTCGGCCGCCGCCTTGGCGATCTCCGCCTTGGCGCTCAGCTCCAGCCCCGATTTCACCTCGAAACCCGGCTCGTGCGTACTGGCGTCGCTCACCGGGAGGGCGCCGCCGTGCACCTTCTCGATCATGCCCTGGCGGGCCAGCGCGTCCAGATCGCGACGGACCGTCATATCCGAGACGTTCAACCTGCGGGTGAGTTCGTTGACCCGCACTCCGCCGCGCCGTCTGACCTCATCGAGGATCAGGGCCCGCCGCTGCTCCGCGAGGAGATTCTGGTTGTCGCCCACCGCGGCCCGTCCCTTCCGCCCCGGCTCACCGCCCCGGGTCCTTGCGCCGGCTCTCCGCCGCCTGTGATCTCTGGTGCCCTCATCCTCGCACGAGGCTCTGACAGCAGCCCCGCTCCGGGGGACGGCGACCAGGAGCCGCAACCGGCACCCCGGGAACCGCAAACCGGGTGCGCACGCTCTCAGAGGGAAGGGACAATCCGAGGAGGGCGGCACACCGCACGACCGACCACACCCGCCCGCCACGGCACCACACCGCACCACACGGCACACACGGCACCACACCGCACCGCACTGACATCGGGGGAGAGCCAGTGGAGATCGCGGCCACCACAGCACCACCCGCCCGCTCGACGGACCCGGGCCCGGCGACGGACCCGCCGCCCACCACCACACCGCAACCGCAACTCGCCCTGGAACTGCTCGTCCACGGGGTCGGCGGCACCACACCACAAGAGATGCTCGGTGACCCGCGCGTCCAGCGGATCACCGGCGACGACACCGCGGCCTGCTACCGCCGCACCGAGGACACGGACGCCGAGCAGCGCCCCGAGGACT
Organism: Streptomyces sp. NPDC058000; assembly: GCF_042886435.1. NCBI lineage: Bacteria > Bacillati > Actinomycetota > Actinomycetes > Kitasatosporales > Streptomycetaceae > Streptomyces > Streptomyces sp. NPDC058000. Next base: position 13,056 of record NZ_JBHVQS010000093.1, on the reverse strand, counting down.
ACCGCACCCAGCCGGTCCGGGAGGCGTACTGCTGGTCCAACCTCACCTCCGGCAACGGCGCCCGCGCGCTCTGGCTGATCCTGCTGCCCTTCATGGTCGCCAACCTCGCCCACTGGATGCGCCCGGCCGCCCCGCCCGAACACCGCGCCCAGCGCATCTACGACCTGCTGGTGCGGCTGCTCGCCCTCACCCTCACCGTCCTGCTGGCCGCCGCGGCCTGCGAGGTCGCCCTCGACCTCAGCGCCTGGCAGTGCGCCGGCACCCCGGTCTGCGCCACCGGCAAATCCTGGCTGGGCTTCCTCAACCCCGCGGACGGGGGCTGGTGGAGCGCCCCGGGACGGCGCCTGGTCCTCGCCGCCGCGCTGCCCCTGACGGTCATCGGCTTCCTCTGGTGGCTCTCGCACCGCACCTGGAGCGCCTACGAGTCCGCCTCCCCGCCGCCGCGCCGCCCGGGCGCCTCCCGCGGCACCCCCGCCCACGAACGCACCGCGCTGGGCCTCGACGGCTTCTGGTACGGCCGCCGGCTGGTCGCCCGGCTGCGCGCCGCCCACGCCACGGCCGGGGTGCTGACCGTCACCGCCGCCCTGCTCGTCGCCTCGCTCCGGGCCGACCGGCGGGCCGGCGCCACCACGCTGACCGCCGTCGGCCAGACCCTCACCGTCCTGGTCGTGCTGCTCGCCGCGGTCGCCCTGACCATCGTCTGGCGCACCGCCCGCAGCGAGGCGGCCCGCGACGAGGAGTCCGACCGTCCGGCGGTGCGGGCGTTGCCGTACGCCGCGCTGGCCGTGCTCGCCCTCACCGCCGGCTACGCCGCCTGGGCGCGGCCGGCGGCGGTCAGCCACGGCCCGCTGCCCGGGGTCGCGGCGTTCGGCGGGATCGCCGTCTGCCAGGGCGCGCTGGTGCTGGCCCTGGCGGTGACCGCCTGGTTCCTCCAGCGCGCCGCCCGCGACGAGGCCCGCACCGCACTGCGCGGCATGGGCGGCCCGGCCGTCGCGCTGCTGTCCTGCGCGGTCGCCGGGGTGCTCTCCGGGGGAGTGGCCCAGCGGTTCGCGGACTGGATCGACGGGCCCGCCACCCCCGGCCAGGACCACGCCCCGATCGCGGGGCCGCCGGTGCTGCTCTCCTGGCAGGCGTCGGTCCTGCCCGCCCTGCTGGCCGTGGTGGCCGCCGTCGCCGTCCTGGCCGGGATCCGGGTACTGGTCGTCCGCAAGCAGGTCGGCAAGGACGTCCCCGGGCTCTACGACCCGCGCGAGCGCCCGGACGTGCTGCGCACCGAACGCATCGCGGGCACCATCGCCCGCGCCGGGCTCACCGACGCGGCACCCGTCCTGGTGGCCGCCATCGCCGCCGTCACCCTCGTCCTGGGTGCCGGCGCGGTGGCCGGCGCCTGGCTCACCGACCGGGCCCCCGGCCGCGCCACCGAGGGCGCCCCGCCGTTCGTGCACGCCGCCGCCGAGACCGCCGAGTCCCTCGGCTCCTGGCTGATGGGCGCCGGGGTGATCCTGCTGCTCACCATGGGCCGGCGCGCCTACCGCGACCACTCCGCCCGCCGCACCATCGGCATCCTCTGGGACGTCGGCACCTTCTGGCCGCGCGCCGCGCACCCGTTCGCGCCGCCCTGCTACGCCGAGCGCGCCGTCCCCGACCTGACCTGGCGGATGGCCACCTGGACCGAGCGGTGCGACGGCCGGCTGGTGATCTCCGGCCACTCCCAGGGCAGCGTGCTGGCCGCGGCCGCCGTCTGGCAACTGGACCTGGTCACCCGCAGCCGCGTCGCCCTGCTCACCTACGGCAGCCCGCTGGAACGCCTCTACGGCCGCTGGTTCCCCGCCTACTTCGGCCCGCCCGCGCTCACCGGCCTGCACCGCGAGATGGACGACTGGCGCAACCTGTGGCGCTTCACCGACCCCATCGGCGGCCCGATCCGGCTCACCTGCGAGGACGGCCGGGCGGTCGACGAGGGACCGCTCCGCGACCCGCTCGCCTTCGGGCGCACCCTCCAGAACCCGCTGCCCGCACAGATCCTGGGCCACGGCGACTACCAGGCCGACCCGGTCTTCGACCGGGTGCGCGCCGAACTGCTCGCCCGGCTGGGCCCGGGGATACCGGGCCAGCGCACCAACGAGCCGGACTGTCAGGGGAGTTCGGGCAGGTCCTCGGCGTAGAGGAGGGTCAGGTCGTCGGTACTCGGGTCGGTGACGCGGGCGACCCGGCCCGCGTGCCGCTCGACCATCGCCTCGAACGTCTGCCGCGCGGTACGGCCGTTGCCGAACGACGGCCCCTTGGGCAGCGTCGTGAAGTACTTGAGCAGCGCCTCGTCGGCCCCCTCGGCGAGGCGGTACTCGTGCTCCTCGCCCTGCTGCTCGACGATCCGGAGCAGCTCCTCCGGTGCGTAGTCACCGAACCTGATGGTCCGTGAGAAACGGGAGGAGATGCCGGGGTTGACGGCCAGGAACCGTTCCATCTCCGCGGTGTAGCCGGCCACGATCACCACCACCGCGTCCCGGTGGTCCTCCATCAGCTTCACCAGGGTGTCGATGGCCTCCTTGCCGAAGTCCCGCCCGGAGTCCTCGGGGGACAGGGCGTACGCCTCGTCGACGAACAGCACCCCACCGCGCGCCCGGTCGAACGCCTCCTGGGTGCGGATCGCCGTCGAGCCGATGTGCTCGCCCACCAGGTCCACCCGCGACACCTCGACCAGGTGCCCGCGCTCCAGTACACCCAGGGAGTGCAGGATCTCGCCGTACAGCCGGGCCACCGTGGTCTTGCCGGTGCCGGGGGAGCCGGTGAACACCAGATGGCGGCGGACCGACGCGGCCTTGAGACCGGCCTCCTGCCGGCGGCGCCCCACCTCGATCATGTTGATCAGGCTGCGCACCTCCCGCTTGACGCTGTCCAGTCCCACCAGGGTGTCCAGCTCGCCCAGCACCTCCTCGGAGGGGCGGCCGGGCGCCGACGCCTCCGGGGTCGCGGCGGCGGCCGGCGCCGAGCGCGGCGCCGGGACGTTGCCCAGCAGTCCGGCCGTCTGGGTCGCCTGCTGCACCGTCGGGGCGGTCACCGTCGGCGCCTGCGTGGTCCGGCTCTCGTCGCTGGTGCAGTCCTCGACCGTGGGGCTGACGCCGGTGCCGTGCGCGTCGGCGAACTCGTAACCACCGCGTGCGCAGCGCTCCGTGCGGCACCGGGTCAGCGTCGTCCGGCAGCCGTCGATCACGTGGAAGCCGAAGCCGGAACTGCCGGTGACCCGGCAGCTGTGGAAGGTGCCGCGGCCCTCCGCCGAAACGTAGAAGCCGGCCTCGGCCGGCGAACTGACCGTGCAGCCCTCGATGGTGGGGTCCGCGCCCTTGGTGACGATCACCCCGGTCTGGGCCCCGTCGATGGTGCAGTTGGCGAGCGTGCCGCCGCTGCCGTGGTCGCGGAACCACGCACCGGTCGAGGTCTCGCGGATCCGGCAGTCGTCCAGCTGGACGGTGGCGCCGTCGCTCACCGACACCGCGGTGTTGCGGACCTGCGCGATGTCGCAGTCCACGACGTCGGCCCGGGAACCCCGGTCCAGCACGAACAGCGCGTCCGGGACGTCGTGCACCCGCGTCGAGTCCAGCACCGCGGTGGCGCCGTCGCTGACCCACACCGCCGGGTAGTCGCCCGTACTGTCGTGGATCTCGCACTGGTTGGCGTCCACCCGGGTGCCCGGGTCCCACACCGACAGGCCGTTCCGCCCGAAGTGCCGCACCGTGCTGCGGGTCAGGGTCAGCACCGACCGGGACCGCAGGTCCACCGCGTTCTCCGGGATGTCGTGGATGTCGCAGTCGGCGAGGGTGAGCACCGCATCGGTGTCCAGGGTGACGCCGTCCGCCGTGGTGCGGTGCACCGTGCAGTCGGTGAGGTGGCCGGTGGCCCGGGCCGCCACCTGGATGCCCGTACCCTTGATCTCGTACAGCTCGCAGCCCACCGCCTCGACCGCGCTGCCCTCGCCGGTCAGTGACAGGCCGGCGCCCGAGGCGTGGTGGATCCGGCAGTTCTCCAGCCGCGGATGGGCGCCGCCGCGTACCGCCACGCCGGCCTGGCCGGCCGCCATCACCTCGCACTCCTCGAAGACCCCGCCGGCGCCGTCCAGGATGCTGATGCCGACCCCGCCGGCGTTGTCGACCGTGCAGCGCCGCACCGTCGGACGGGCCCCGCCGCGCACCTCGATCCCCGCCGCGGACCGGGTCACCACCCGGATGTCGGCCAACTCGGGGGCGCCGTCCTCCACCAGCAGCGCCGGCGACGCCGAGTCGGTCGCCTCCAGGTGCAGGTCGTGGACGGTGGCCGAGGCACGTATCGTCAGCGCCACCCCGTCGACCGGCGCGATCCGCACCGAGCCACGGGCCCCCTCCGGACCGCGCAGCGTCACCGACCGCTGCAAGACCAGGTTCTCCCGGTACGTCCCCGCCGGCACGGTCAGGACGTCACCGTCCCCGGCGGCCTCCAGGGCGGCGGCGAGCGAACTGTACTCACCGGTGCGGCGCCGCCAACGCGACGTTCCGGAGTGCGTCACCTGGACGGTCCCCACACCCTTGGACCTCCCGGATTGCGGACTGTTTCCGCTGATCAGAGGATTAAAAGGTGACTGACGCTCGCCCACTGGTGGACCTCCTCCTTAGGAAAAGCAAGATCGTTCGGGAGGGAGAACAGGCCCTCAGCTTGCGTGCACAAGAGGATAGGGGGCGGCGATGGGCGGACGAGAACGGCTACCAGGTGCGCAGGGTTTGGAAGGAGAACCTTTCAGCCTGGTCTGACGTGCAACGCCCGCAGTACGACGCCGCCATGGCCGCCATCCTCGGCGGCGAGACCAACGCATTGTGGTGTGCCTTCCTGGACCGGTTCAGCCGTAAGGGCGCAGAGGCAGTTGTCCCCATCCTTGGAACCGCCCGCGTCATCTTCGACTACGAGCGCCTGGACAGCTCGAACGAGCGTGACCGGCGCTGGATCATTCAGCGGGCGGAAGACGCGTACGAGTACAGCCAGCGACTCAGCCACAACGTACGCACCACCAAGGATCGCCAGCGACGAGAGGGCCGTTGGCTGTCCGCTGCACCCTTCGGCTTGGAGATCAACGACCCAAAGGATCGGAAGATACGCCCGGCGGAGCGTTGGGGCGTCATCGAGGACGTGTTCTACCAGGTGGCCGGAGGCAAGGCCGCCCGCGCGCTTGCCCGCGAGTACAACAGCGCAGGCATGCGCACGGCCACAGGAAGGACTTCACCGCTGGCACGGTCCGAGACATCGTGGACAACCCCGTGTACGAGGGTTGGCAAGTCGGAAGCGGTGGCAAGGGCCAGAAGCGCCGGCAGGCATACCGAGACGACAAAGGCCACAAGATCAGCGTTGCTGAAGATATGGCCCGCATGATCCCCGCTGACGTGGCGGAGAGGGCGCGCAGAGTTCTGCACGGTCACCAGTTGCCGGAAGGCTTCCGCCCCGGCCGAACTCTGCACCTCCTTACGGACCTTGTGCGCTGCGCTGGTTGTGGCTCCGCCATGTCGGCATCAGGGCAGTCCACGGCGTGCTCCCGGAACATGCACGGCGGAGTGTGCCCGGCCCCGGCCAGCGTGAAGCGCATGACACTGGAGCAGTACGTGACGAAGGAATGGCAGTGGCGTATCGGGGAGTTGGAGATGGGTGACCCGCTGATGGTGGCTGTGGCGCAGCGCTGGCAGGCCCTCAATGCGCCGGAGGAGACGGAGGAGGCGCGAGAGGCCGTGGCAGCCGTGAAAGCTGCCGAGGCGGCCGTTCAGCGGCTCGTCGAGGACCGGCAAGCGGGCCTGTACGACGGCGCGGCAGGCAAGCACTACCCGCGTCTGCTGAAGCAGGCTGAGGCGGACCTAATGGCTGCTCAGGAGAGGCAGGCGAAGTTCGCCGGGCCGAGGATCGATCTGACGATGTTCGACGACGTGGTGATGTTCCAGCAGATGTGGGAGGCGTCGGACCTGTCCGCCAAGCGTGATCTGCTGCGGCTTGCCATCGACCGCGTAACGGTCACCAAGGCTCCGGGGCAAGGGCACAAGTTCGTGGGCAAGGAGAGGGTCACTATCGAGTGGGCAGAGCCCGAGCAGGCCGCATAGGCGACGGAGAAGGCACAGAAGGCCGAGGATTTCACCGAAGCGACGTAGCGCCGAATGATGCCCAAGGGCCTACCCCACCAAGGGGGTGGGCCCTTTTGCGTTGCCCCGTTCTGTCCTGCCGGGGTCGCTTGATGGTTTGTTCGAGACAGAGACGACGCGTGACTGAGACCTGAATCACTCCACAAGGGGGCCGCGCCCGCTGAGGGCGCGGCTCCCTCGCTTTGCGTAACCATGCAGCAGACGAAGAGTCGCTGATTGGAGGGGGTAAGGGTCAAAAAGCTGCCCTTTACTCCTTCTTTCTTATGAGTCACATGAAAAAGAAGGAGTAAAGGGCAGCTTTTTGACCCCCAGCGCGAGAGAGGCCGGCCGTTTGGCGAACAAGGCTGTCACGGCCCCCAGTTAATGCATATGAAGGCGGGCTCAGTGCCCCGGACTCCAGCGTTCGACGTGGAGGCGTGAGCACTCCGTCCGCCCGGTTCCTCCCGCGCGCCCCGGTGTCTTTCGGGATGCCGCGCGGGAGTTGAGCCCCAGGCCCCGTAGCTCAATGGGAGAGCGCCCGATCGTCGATCGGGCGGCCGCCGGTTCGATTCCGGCCGGGGTCGCGCAAGGTCTCTCCCGTTCGTTCAGCGGCTGGTCCACCAGGCAGTCCCAGTCCCGGCGACTGCTGCGACGAGGGTGACAAGCCACGCAGGGATGCGCTGGATGGTTAAGTGCAGCCCGCCGCAGTGGAGTTCAAACTGTGGTCGGGTGCTGTGTCGTACTGCCCGGCTACTGGGCATTTTTGTCCTCCAGTTGGGGTGACTTCGCCCAACTCTTGTGCACGGGAGGCTATGGCAACCATCTGTCGCACCCTGGCGAACCCTGGCGAATATTGATTGCCTAAGGCGACAAGTTGGCCGCTCTGTACCCGTGCAGGCGTGCTGCAAGCGAACCATGCTCGGACGAGCGAGCGGCATCAACGTGAGGCCGACCGGTGGAGCAAAAGGGAGACTCTTTGGCTTGGCACTCCAGCAACCGACGCTCCCGCCTCCCCGCGGACTGGTCGGTCCGTCACCTGTCCGTCCTGAAGCGGGACGGCTTCCAGTGCGTGGCGGTCCTGCGGGACACGGGGGCGCGGTGCACGGCGCCGGCCACGGACGTGGACCACGTCATCCCGGGCGACGACCACGACCCGGCGAACCTTCAAGCACTGTGTCGGTGGCATCACGCGCGGAAGTCCAGCGCGGAGGGCGCGGCGGCTCGGCGGAGGCGGGTGTCCAGGCGGAGGCCAGAGGGGCGGCATCCGCGGGAGTTGGGCTAGGGCAGGGGCATGCGGGTTCGCTTAACAGGTCATCTGCCGCTGGGCGTCAGGTGGTGCGGCTTTTCTGCCACAATCTGTTCGTCGTCCAGGCATACTGAAAGCCATCTGGATTTACGAGCGGGAGGTCCGTGCCACCGCACTGATTAAGCGGAGTAGCAACTGGCAAGGCGGTAAGAAGTCCCCCAGCAGTTCCGCTGCCGTGCCGTGTCCTGCCTCCGCTTTGCGAAGCGGTGCCGTGGTTGGCGCACGAGTTATCGAATGAGGGGGACATGATGACGCCGATTCCGCCGGCTGACGCTGGAGCGGCGGTGGCCAGCCCGGCTCCAAGTGCGGCCGTGGTGAGCCCGAGTGCGGTGGCGAGTGTCCTGCGTGTACTCATGCTCGGGTAACGAGGGTTCGCAGCCGAATGAGCCGGTTTCGCAGCGTCCGATGTATCCAATTCGCCCTGGGGGATGGCCCAATCATATTTCCCACCCTGACCGAAGCGTGATAGCGGCTCTGTTTCTGTACGGGTTCCAAGGTCGTTGCCTGGCTACAGCTGGCCTCGTGCGTATCCCTCAAATTCCTCAGCGTCGCGGGTGACCTTGGTATGCAGAGCATTGATTCTCTGCATTCTTGCGAGATCTTTTCCGCTGTCATGGGCGTTCTCTGCGGCCTTGCTTTCGAGGGCCGCGTAGATCTGAGCCAAGGAAAGTGTGATTGATTTGGCGTAGCTGGCCAACCTATCTGGTCCCGCGAGGCTGGTTGTGATGGTTTGGCGCTGTAAAGATGCAAGATGCGGGCTTAGCTCACGTGCTTTTTCTTCGGCTTCCGTCATTTCTTCTCGGGAGCGTGATACTCCCTGGGAAGACAAGAAGCGTTCGAGGGTGTGTAAGTGATTCTTGAAGGCGGCAACTTCGTGAAGGAAGGATGCGTAGGCGTCACGGCGAGCTTGCTTCTTTTGTATCTTTTCTGACGTCTGGGCGGTTAGATAGGCGCCGAACGCTGTGGCCAGTGCGCCAGCTACTGCGCCGAGTGCGACGGCTAAGCCTTGGTTCAATGTGCTCTCCGAAGTCCTCTTTATCAACTCTGAGCATTCTAGGGGGTGTTGGATCATGCCGGGCCCTGTCCCGAAGCGCAGTGACCAGCGCCGACGGCGCAACGAGCCGGATGGCCCGGCCCTGGTGAAGGCGGAGGCCGGCAAGGCTCCGACCGTTCCCCGGGCCTCTGGCGACTGGCACCCGATCGCGAAGCGGTGGTTCCAGTCGCTGAAGGACTCTGGCCAGGCCCAGTTCTACGAGCAGTCGGATTGGCTCACCGCGGTGTACGTGGCGGAGGCCATGTCGCGGAACCTGAGCCAGGCCAAGTTCTCCGGCCAGTTGTTCCAGAGCGTTATGTCCGCGATGACGGACCTACTCACCACGGAGGGCGCCCGGCGTCGGGCCCGCGTGGAACTGGAGCGGGACTACCTCGCGGAGGACTCGGCGGAGGCGGCCCGCGTGACTCTCATGGACGCGTATCGGAAGGCGGCGGGCGGTGGCGGCACAGCTTGATCCAGTTCGCACGTGGCCGGACACCGTGCCGGACCCGACGCGGACCCTGGGTTGGGACGTGCTCCTGTGGACCGCCCGCTACCTCCTCCAGCCGGACGGCCCCGACGCGGGCCAGCCCTGGCGGTTCACCCCGGAACAGGTCCGGATCGTGCTCCGCTGGTTCGAGATCAACGACGCTGGGGAGTTCGTCCGGCGGCAGGGCACCATCCGGCGTCTGAAGGGCTGGGGGAAGGACCCGTTCCTGGCGGCCCTGTGCGCGGTGGAGTTCGTCGGCCCGTGCCGCTTCGGCGGATGGCGGGAGGACGGGACGCCGCTAGCGGTTCCGCACCCGGCGCCGTGGGTCCAGGTCTGTGCGGTGTCGAAGGACCAGACGCGCAACACCATGCGGCTCTTCCCCGGCATGTTCTCCCCGGAGTGCATCGCTGAATTCGGCATCGACCTGGGTAAGGAGATCATCTACTCCCGCGCGGGCGGTGTGATCGAGGCGGTGACCAGCTCACCGCGTGCCCTGGAAGGTGGCCGGTCCACCTTCGTGGTGATGAATGAGACCCATCACTGGATCTCGTCCAACGGCGGCCACGAAATGGCAATGACCATCGCGGGCAACGTGGGCAAGAGCCGTGGTGGCGGCGCCCGAACCATGGAGATCACGAACGCCCCGTTGCCGGGGGAGGACTCCGTGGCGGAGCAGACTTGGCACGCCTGGTCGAAGTTCGCGGAGGGCAACAGCCGGGATTCGGGGCTGTACTACGACTCCGCGGAGTCCCCGCCCGTGGACCTCTCTGACCCGGACCAGCTCCGGGCCGGAATCATCGCGGCCCGGGGCGACGCGGACTGGCTGGACGTGGAGTGGATCGTCTCCACCATCTACTCCGGCCACATGCCACGCTCGCGCTCGCAGCGGATGTTCCTGAACCAACTCATCACGGCGGAAGACCAGTTGGTCAGTCCGGAGGACTGGGACAACTGCGCGGTGGACGACCGGCTGGAGGACGGCGACGCGGTGACACTCGGGTTCGACGGTGGGCGGACCGACGACGCCACGGCCCTGGTGGCCGTGCGCATCCGGGACCGCCTGATCGTCCCCATGGCCATCTGGGAGAAGCCCGACGGCCCGGCCGGCGACGGCTGGGAGGTTGACCGCCAGGCGGTGGACGGCGCGGTCCGCAACACCATGGAGCGCTACGACGTACAGGCGTTTTACGCGGACGTGGCGCTCTGGGAGAGCTACGTGGATGCGTGGTCGGAGGACTACCGGGAGCGCCTGGTGATCAAGGCCAGTCCGCAATCCGCGGTGGGCCGGGACATGCGTGGCGGTCTCCAGGAACTGACGCTGGCCAATGAGCGGCTGGTGGCGGCCGTGGAGGACGGGCAGGTCCGGCACCTGGGCGAGGACGCTCCGCTGGGGCGCACGCTACGTCGGCACGTCCTGAACGCCCGGCGACGTCCGAACCGTTACGGCCTGTCCTTCGGCAAGGCCAACCGGGAGTCCGCGCACAAGATCGACGCCTACGCGGCCACGCTGCTGGCCGACTTGGCGCGGCATCGACTGATCGAATCCGGCAAGACCCGGCCCGCTGAACGGTCCGGGGCCGTGTACTTCTTCTAGGCCCCGGAGGGGAGCACATGCACGACATCACCGTCTCCCTGACGGAGCGAGCGGAGCGCGGGTTCACGCGGCTGCATGCCGAGCGGGAGCGGCTGGACCGCATCGATCGGTACATGCGTGGGGAGCACGACGGCCCGTATACGCCCCGGACGGCTACGGAGGAGTACAAGCTGCTGGCGAGGCGGGCGATATCCAACTGGCTCCCGCTGCTGGTGAAGACACCGAGCCAGTCCATGGCCGTGGACGGGTACCGGCGAAGCACGGATGGAGCTGACGGTCCGCGGTTGTCGGAGGAGACTCCGGCGGAGTGGCGTGTGTGGCAGGACCAGCGGATGGACTCCCGTCAGACCCCGGTTCACCGTGCCGCGCTGACCTACGGGCAGTCGTTCGTCACGGTTCTGCCGGAGCCGGCGGCCCCGGACCGGCCGGTGATCCGGGGTGTGTCCCCGCGGATGCTGTATGCGTCGTACGACGATCCGGCCGCCGACGCGCTCCCGTTGTGGGCGCTTCAGGTGGAGACCGTCCCCGACGGGGAGGGCGTGGAGACGCGGGCGTGGCTGTACGACGCTACCCACGTTCATGACTTCTACGTCGGCGGCAAGGCGGGGCCTCGGCTGCTGGACTCCCGGCCGCACGGCTTCACCGTGTGCCCGGTGGTGCGGTTCGCGCCGGACCTCGACCTGGAGGGCCGGGTCACGGGCGTGGTGGAGCCGGTGATCCCGATTCAGGATCGGGTCAACCAGACGGTGTTCGACCTGTTGGTGGCCCAAACGTTCGGGTCGTTCAAGGTGCGAACGATCAGTGGCATGGCGCCGGAGTTCCGGCGGGACCCTGACACGGGAGAGATCCTCTACGACGCCGAGGGGCGGCCCCAGGTGGTCCCGATCCAGGCGGACGCGTCGCGGTTCCTGGTGGCTCCGGATGCAGACACGCGGTTCTCACAACTGGATGAGACGCCGCTCGGCGGGTTTTTGGACGCCATCGAACTGGCGACGAAGCACATGGCCGCCCTGTCTCAGCTCCCTCCGATGTACCTGGGTGTCGGGTCGTTGACGAACCTCTCGGCGGAGGCCATGGCCGCCACCGAGATGGCGCTCTCCCGGGCTGTTGACGAGTTCCAGCACTCCCTTGGGGAGTCCTGGGAACAGGTGCTGGCCCTGTGCGCCACCGTGACGGGCGTCGAACCGGACCCCCGGGCCGAAGTGCTCTGGAAGGATGCCGAATCGCGCTCCCTGTCCCAGACGGTGGACGCGCTGGGTAAGGCCGTTCAGATGCTCCAGGTTCCGCCGCGCGCGATGTGGTCGCGCATCCCCGGCGTCACGGCCCGGGACGTGGAGGAGTGGGCGCAGATCGAGGAGGCCGACGACCCTGGCCTGAGGATGGCTGACCGCATGGCCGCCGCCGTGGTGGCCGCCGAGCCGGCCGGGGCGTCCGTTGCGTAGGGCGACGGCCACCCTCGTTGAGGAGTACTGGCAGGCACAGGAGCGCATCGGGGCCCAGGTCGCGGCCCAGGCCGTGGCCCAGTGGTCGCGCGTGAACCCTCACTCTCTGGAGGAGAGCGGTGCTGCGTGGCTGGCCTGGATGCTCGCCCTGGTCCGCTTTGAGCGGCGACGCTCCCGCGACCAGGCAGCAGCGTTCTACCGCCTGTACCGGGCCCTGGAGACTGGGCACACGGTCCCGCCGCTGTCCGGGGAGTACGTGGGTGCGACCACGACCCTGGGGGAACTGCGGGAGGACTGGGCGGACCAGTCGGACACGATCCGCACGCCGGAGCCGGACGACGGCGAGGAGATCCGGGTGGACGGCTTCGACTGGCCGGAGGAACCGGAGGAGCACCACGACCGGGCGGCCGTGGCGTCCCTCGTATCCCAAGGGCCAGCCAAGGTTCGCCAGCACCTGAACCAGGCCGACACGGACGAGGCCCGGGGGCGACTGGACGATGGCGGGTTCCTCCAGGAGCTGGAGGACGCGGTGGACACCGCCGGCCGGTCTTCCGCCGGGGCGGCCGACCGCGAGACCCTGCGGGCTGGCCGGGACCTGATCGACCAGGCGTCGAAGCAGGACCGGCGGGTGGTCGGTTGGGCCCGGGTGACCGACGGCAACCCGTGCGCGTTCTGCGCCATGCTCGCCAGCCGGGGAGCCATCTACACCAGCCAGGCCACGGCGGCCGGTGGTGGACGGCGAAAGCCCAAGGGCGCCCCGGACGGTCGGGTCCGGGCTAACCGGCGGCCTCCGGTCGCCCGGGAAGACCTGACTCGGTACCACAACGGGTGTCACTGTCAGACGGTCCCCATCTACTCCCGCAACGACTTCATGCCCCCCGAGGCCCGCGACTACGACCGCCAATGGCAGGAAGTCACCCGCGGAATGACCGGCGCGGAGGCCCGGAGGGCATGGCGTCGCCACGTTGAGGCGTCTAGGCAGTGTCTGATGGCTCTTGCTCGGGGCGGTGGATCTAATGCCGTTGCGGGCAGGAGTCCGTCATGGTGCGTCGGCATGAACTGACGAACG
>NZ_JBHVQS010000092.1:0-25507 GCF_042886435.1 Streptomyces sp. NPDC058000 | reverse complement strand
CCTCAACTCCCTCGCCGACTACCTCACCAAGGTCGGAACCGACGGCCAGAAATAGGGCAGAATTAACCCTCAGAACTTCTGGCGCATCACACTAGTGCTGTGACCGCGTAGGTTCGCCGGGTTGGTGGTCGTGACGGTTGGATGTGCGGTGACGTCCATTCGACCTCTGGAGGCGCGGTGGCTGAGCCTGTCCGTGTACGCAGATTGACCGACAAGGAGGGGCAGAAGCTGAAGCAGATCGTGCGCCGGGGCAGCACGAGTTCGGGGCGTTACCGGCGGGCGATGATGCTGCTCGCTTCGGCGGGCGGAAACCGGGTGCCGGTGATCGCCCAGCTGGTCCAGGCCGATGAGGACACCGTGCGCGACGTGATCCACCGCTTCAACGAGATCGGCCTGGCCTGCCTGGACCCTAATTCCTTGGTAACGGCACCGGCGAGGCTTCTTGGAGCACTGCCGGACTGTTCGAGTGCGGGACTGTGACGCCTTCCTGGACCCCGGCTGACGAAGCCTCCACTGAGAGCGGCGCACGAACCGTACTTGTGAGCATTGGGACATGACGCCTTACGTCTTCCTGGCTCGGAGCCCTCGCGGGAGAGCGGCCCAGGTCCCCGTGCTCATGGTGGTGGCGGTCGCGTGGACGCCGGGCGGACAACCTATACAAGCCCCGGCCCGTGATGCCTCTAGGTAGAGCGGTGACGTTCGGCGTCTTCACGGCCGCCACCACCCCCATGCGGGAACACTCGTTGATGTTGGTGGTACGAGCCCGCCTCACGGTGACCTCTTGCCAGTCCCGAGCCGTCGAGCTCCGGGCAAGACCGAGGCCCGTGGCGCGCGCTGGTGCCACGAACGGCTTGTGAGATGTCGGACCGAAGAGTCCTGGAATTAGGGAGCCGCGTGGCCCGCATGCGCTCGTGACCAGCGCAAATGCCAGCGCCAAGGGGAGGAACAACTTGATCTATTGTGGGATCGACTGGGCCGAAAAGCATCACGACGTCGCCCTCGTCGACGACACCGGGCGGCTGCTGGCCAAGCGCCGCATCAGCGACGATACGGTCGGCTACCGCCTACTGCTGGACCTGTTGGCCGAGTACGGCGACACCGAAGAAGACCCCATCCCGATCGCGATCGAGACCAGCCGCGGACTCTTGGTTGCCGCCTTGAGGCAGGGCAAGCGGAAGGTCTTCGCGGTCAACCCGATGGCCGCCGCCCGATACCGCGATAGGCACGGCGTCTCGCGCAAGAAGTCAGATCCAGGCGACGCCCTGGTACTGGCGAACATCCTGCGCACCGACATGCCCATGCACCGCCCGCTGCCGGACGACACCGATCTGGCCCGCGCTATCGCAGTCCTGGCCCGTGCTCAACAGGACGCCACCTGGAACCGGCAGCAGAGCGCCAACCAGCTCCGCTCCCTGCTGCGCGAGTACTACCCCGCTGCCCTGGATGCCTTCGCCGGATGGCAGAACGGCCTGTGCCGCCCCGAAGCCCGCGAACTACTCAAGGTGGCGCCGACGCCGGCACAGGCCACGCGGCTCACCCGCGCACAGCTCCGCTCCGCCCTCAAACGGGCCGGTCGCAGCCGCGGCATCGAAGCTGAGGCCGAGCGGCTCCGCGAGATCTTCCGGGGCGACTACGCAAGCCAGCCACGGTTGGTCGAGGACGCGCTCGGTAAGCAAGCCCTCGCCCTCCTACGACAGTTGGAAGCCGCCTGCCTCGCCGCTGACGAACTCACCGAGGCGGTCGAGGCGTCTTTTCTCCAACACCCGGACGCTGAGGTGATCTTGAGCTTCCCCGGCCTCGGGGTTCAGCTCGGTGCCCGCGTGCTCGCCGAGATCGGGGACGACCGTCAGCGGTTCGCCGACGCTCGCGGCATGAAGGCATACGCGGGATCCGCCCCCGTCACCCGCGCATCCGGGAAGAAACATCATGTCGGGCGCCGCATGGTCAAGAATGACCGGCTCAACCACGCCGGCTACCTGTGGGCCTTCTCCGCCCTGCGGTCCTCACCCGGAGCCGACGCCCACTACCGCCGCCGACGCGAGCGAGGAGACTGGCACGCAGCCGCCCAGCGGCACCTGTTCAACCGCATGATCGGCCAGCTCTACCACTGCATCCAGACCGGCGAACTGTTCGACGAGCACATCGCGTTCCCACCCCAACTGGCCGTAGCAGCTTGACAACTTGGCATCGTGAGATGTCTCAGTGGGCGGGAGGCCGTCCCCGCCTGCTCACCCCTGACGACGAGGACTTCGTCATCCGGACGGCCACCACCCGCCCCACCAGGCTCGGCCAGCCCTTCACCCGCTGGTCGATCCGCAAACTCGCCGCCTACCTGCGGGAAGTGCACGGACGTGTCATCCGCATCGGCCGTGAAGCCTTACGGTGCCTGCTCCGGCGCCGCGGCATCACCTTCCAGCGCACCAAGACATGGAAGGAATCACCCGACCCTCATCGCGACGCCAAACTCGACCGGATCGAGCAGGTTCTGGACCGCTTTCCGGACCGGGTCTTCGCCTTCGACGAGTTCGGGCCGTTGGGGATCCGGCCCACCGCAGGCTCCTACTGGGCAAAGCAGGGCAAGCCAAACCGGCTGCCGGCGACCTACCGCCGCACCCACGGCGTCACCTACTTCCACGGCTGCTACTCCGTGGGCGACGACCGCCTGTGGGGCGTCAACCGCCGCCGCAAGGGCACCGCCAACACCCTGGCCGCGCTGAAGTCGATCCGCGCCGCCCGACCCGACGGCGCCCCGATCTACATCATCCTGGACAACCTCTCCGCCCACACCGGCGCCGACATCCGCCGCTGGGCGAAGAAGAACAAGGTCGAGCTGTGCTTCACCCCGACCTACGCATCCTGGGCCAACGCGATCGAGGCCCACTTCGGCCCGCTGCGGCAGTTCACCCTGGCCAACTCCCACCACCGCAGCCACCCCACGCAAACCCAGGCACTGCACCGCTACCTGCGCTGGCGCAACGCCAACGCCCGCCACCCCGACGTACTTGCCGCCCAACGCAAGGAACGCGCCCGCATCCGCGGCGAGAAGGGCATCCGCTGGGGCGGACGCCCCCTCAACGCCGCAGCCTGACCGACCGCGAACCGCAGCCCCGGAGTGCCGAAAGGGACAAGTTCACGAGAAGGACAGCGGCAGAAGGACGACTCAGGAGGCGGACGGCTCGATCTCCCCCGCAAAGACGATGACCTGGTCGATGAGGCTCCGCCGCAGATGGACGACGTCAGTTCCCGCCAGGCGGGGGCCTCCATCCGGCGTGGTGAAGACCCACTGGTACCGGGCCCACTCGTCAGGCATGTCCACCGCTGAGCAGCGCACCATCGTGCCGGTCCCCGCCGGGTGGCGCCGGATGTCCAGCACGAACCGCTCGACCGCCGCGATTCCTTCGGTGCGACCCAACGGGCCCCAGAAGACCACGTCTGAGGTCAGGGCCTGGGAGAGCAGGGCAGTCACATAGCTGTCGTCCGAGGCGTTAAACGCGGAGATGAACGTGTCGATCGCGGAGCGTGCCGTCTCTTCCTGCATGCCCCAGTAATACCAGCCGTTGCGCGTGCGCTCGTCCCGCGAGCCGCCTTCCGATCACGGTGGACCATCCCGGTCACAGCACTAGGGGGCGTCTCTCCGCTCGGGCCGCGGGTGTGGGGCCGGAAAGCGGGAACTTTCTGGCTCTTTCGCGCGTTGCGGACGACGACCTGATCGTTTGATGTGTGACACGACGGCGGTGCCGTCGTCGGGAGAAGTGAGCAACCCATGGCCATGGTGGGCCTGTTCTGGATCGCCGAGGGCGACGTGTACGTGGGCGCGAAGCCGTCCGGTCTGGCTCCCGGGGTACGCCTGGCCCCCGAGGGCGTGATGGCTCTCGGCGACGGACAGTCCGGCTTCTACCTGTGGGAGGGCGTGCATGCCCTGACGGTGGCGAACGTCCCCGTGAAATCCCTGAAGCGGCAGTTCGGCACGGTCAAGGACCTGGCTCTGGACATGGTGCTGAACCTGGCTCTGTCCGTGGGCCCAGGCCGGACGGGGGAAGCTCCGGCGATGCTGACGGTGCGCGTGGCATCACCCGACGGTGACCACGAGTTGACGGCTTACGCGGCCGCGGCCGTCGGCTACTCCCCGACAGAGGTCGAACTCTCCCAAGCCCTCCTGTCCCGCCTCACGGAGGGCGCCGCGACGCTGGCCACGACGTTGGCGTCGATGTCGGAGTGGGGCCGCGCCTGGGAGGGCGGGTCGCCTCGGAGGGCAGAGCGGGAGCGGTTGTTGCGGAAGTGGGTGGGCTAGAGCCTCCGCTCACCAGCGGAGCCCGATGATGGCTGCGGCGGCAGCGACAGCGGCAGCCGGTTGCGCAACTGCGCGCGGGAAGGGGTAAGCCAGAGCGGTTCACCCGAAGCCAACAGGCCGGCACGTCATGAGTGGCGT
Source organism: Streptomyces sp. NPDC058000 (assembly GCF_042886435.1). Lineage (NCBI taxonomy): Bacteria > Bacillati > Actinomycetota > Actinomycetes > Kitasatosporales > Streptomycetaceae > Streptomyces > Streptomyces sp. NPDC058000. The sequence continues at coordinate 21,078 of NZ_JBHVQS010000092.1, read as the reverse complement.
CGTGACGGAGATGTACGGCTTCTTGAGGACTGTGGGGCGGTCGGACCGCCCCACAGGGCTGTGGGGCGGATCGCCGTGTCAGGAGGCTGATCGGGCTACTGACAACGCTGCCGCCCCCGGGGCAATTGGGCCTGCCAGCCACTGGCTTGACTGCCGAGGACCAGAAGGATGCCGGCGCCTGGCAGGACCGCGGCCCTGCCAGGCAGTGCGCTGGAAGGCGGCCTCAGAGCCGGGTTGGGGTTCGGGGCGCGCCGAACCAACGGGCGAGCGCGGCGCGCAGGCCGTCCGCGTCGTCCCCCGGGCCGGCCCAGCAGACGTGCCCGTCCGGCCGGACCAGCAACGCCTCGTCGCCGTCGGCCGCAGGTCCGCGATCGAGACGGCCAGGGCTGTCGCGGCGATCGAGACTGTCGCAGCGGTCGAGGCGATCGCGGCGGTCGAGACGCTCGACTCGATCGGCCCAGCCTTCCCTCGCCGCGGCGACAACTGACCCGGCGTCAGCCAGTAGGGTTCCGCGGCCGGACGGCAGCCGGACGCCGGGCGCCCGCGCGCCGAGCAGCGGGTGATCGGGCTCGCCGGGCATCGGGTAGCGGATGTCGGTGCCGGCGATCATGGCGGCGACGCGGCGGTTGGCCTCCGGCGCGGCGAGCAGGTCGCGCACCGCCACGGCATCCGGGTCGGGGAGCGTCAGCACCATCTGAGCCCGGGTGTTGGCCAGCACCTGGGCGCCGACCGGGTGGCGCTCGGCATGGTAGGTGGCCAGCAGCCCGTCCGGGGCCCATCCTCGGACCACGGCGGCCAGCTTCCAGCCCAGGTTGAACGCGTCCTGCATGCCGAGGTTGAGGCCCTGCCCGCCGGCGGGGGCGTGGATGTGGGCGGCGTCACCGGCCAGCAGCACCCGGCCGTCGGCGTACCGCTCGGCCTGCCGGGAGGCGTCGGTGAAGCGGGACGCCCAGCGGACGGCACGCAGTTCGCGCGGCGGGCCGGGGCAGCGGGCCAGTGCCGCGCGCACCTCGTCCGCGGTGACCGGGGCGTCGCGGTCGATGCCCTGCTGCTCGGGGCCGCCGAGAATGAGTCGGTGTACGCCGTCGCCGAGCGGGAGCAGGAAGGCGACACCCTCGGGGTTCGGGCTGAGGTCGGGGAGGCGCCAGGACTTGCCGGGGTCGTTGGATTCGGGCTCCACGGCGGCGAGTTCGATGTCGGCGACGGCCATGCTGACCCGACCGTCCCGCCCCGGAAAGGGCATGCCCAGGATGCGGCGCACCGCGCTGCGTCCGCCGTCCGCGCCCACCAGGTATGCGGCCCGGACGGTGCACTCCGCGCCATCGGGCCCGAGGAGGGTGGTGGTGACGCCGTGCGCGTCCTGCCGAAACGACGTCAACTCCCGGCCCCGCAGCACCGGAACGCCGTACTCGGCGAGGTGGTCCTCCAGGAATTCCTCGACCCGGGCCTGCGGGATGCCGACCTGGTGCGGGAACGCGGTGTCCAGCGCACCGTAGTTGAGCGGCAGCCCGGCGAAGTGGCCGGAGGGGAGGAGGGCCAGCGACCGGTCCAGGACCGGCTCCAACCAGCCTCGGCAGTCCAGCACCTCGGCGGTGCGCGGCTGCAGGTTGAGCGCTTTGGACTGCCCGGTCCGGTGGGGCAGCCGCTCTGCGACGGCCACCCGTACCCCGGCCAGGCCCAGCTCGTTGGCGAGCAGCAGGCCGGTCGGGCCGGCCCCCGCGATGAGCACCTCGACGTCGGTGTGCACGGCTCCCCCTACAGCTTCATGCCGTGGCGGGTGATGTACCAGTTGTGCCACCCGAGCAGCCCGCCGAGCATCACCAGCCAGAGCACGGTGCTGGTGAGCGGGAAGGAGTCCACCGGGATCGTGTACGCCAGTACCACCCGCAGCACCGCGTCGAGCAGGAAGACCGCGCCCCACACCGCCGTGACCAGCCGGAGGTGGTGACGGAACGTCGGCTCCGCGTCCCACCGCGCCTCCCATTCGACCAGTCCGGCCTCGCCGACCTTGGCGATGACGATGCCGCGCGAGGCCGTCATGATGAACGGACGCCGGGTGAGCAGTGTGCCGAGCACCCAGAGTCCGATCGCGGCGGTCAGCCAGCTGTCCCGGATCATCAGCACCCGCGGGCTGCCGGTGATCACGGACAGCAGCGTCCCGACCACCACCAGGCTCAGCGTGAACACCGCCATCGCCTCCACGCGCCGCTGCCGCACGATGCCGTAGGCGATCCACGGCAGCAACAGCAGGCCGCCGACGACCATCGAGAGCCACTGGCCGGCGCCGGCCGCGCGCAGTCCGTAGTAGGAGCCGAGCGGGAGGACGAGCTCGAAGAGCAGCTGCGCGGCGAGCCGGCGGCGCAGCGCCGCCGTGCGGCGTCGGGCGGGCGCCGCGGCGGCCTCGTCCGTGTCTGTCTGTGGTGCCTGGTGCGTGGCCATGGTGTGTTCCCCCGTGTCTGCTGTGGTCATGACGTGTTCCTGGTGGCGCGGTCGAACAGGTCGGCCAACTCGCGGCCGGCGGCCCGCACATCGAGATCGGGATCGTGGGTGGCGCGGCGCACCACGTCGTCAATGGCGGCGCGGATCGCCCGCATCATCACCCACGGGTCGAAGTCGCAGAACTCGCCCGCGCGCTGCGCCTTGCGGATCTGCTCCACCTGGACGGCGAGGTTCGCCTCCGTCGTGGCAAGGAAGGTGACCATGCCGGGGTCGCTGCCGCGGAGGTTGGAGAGGATCTCGGTGATCGCCGCGAGGTGGTTCGGGTACTCGGCGAACAGGTCGAGGTTGCCCTCGATGGAGGCGCGCAGCCGGGCGGCGTAGCTCTCGTGGGCCTCGATACGGGGACGGATGTACCCCTCCGCGAGCCGCAGCACCTCGGTGACGACCTCGCTCATCAGGTCGTCCCGCCCGTCGAAGTGGTAGGAGATCATCCCCGTGCTGCTCAGCCCGGCGTGCTTCGCAATCTTCGCGAACGAGGCCCGGTGGTAACCGACTTCGGCGATGACGTCGATAGCCGCGGCAACGATCTGGGCACGACGGCCCGTCTCCGTGAAGGAGGGCTTGGTCCGGCGTCCCGCCTTTTGCTTGGCTGCACTATCCCTTGCTTGCATGAGCAAGACGGTAGCGCGATTTGCTCACCCGAGCAAGAAGTGGTCACCAACGCCGGCGGGGCAGCAGGACTCCCGTCCCCACCCATCGACGCGGACCAGGCCGCTCAGCGGGCGGCAACAACATCGGTAGCGACTCCGGCACGTTCGTCACTGTCTCCCGCTCTGCATGTTTGCGCAGGCAGTCGCGGTGCTGGTGGCAGGTCACCTCCACCGCGATCGACCGGAGCCAGCCCGCCATCCCGTAGCTTGACAGGCGGCACCGCTCAGTCAGCCCGCCGACGTGCTCGACCAACGTCCGGCGCGAACAACTCGACCGATCTCAGCAGAACCGTCGCACCCGGAGTCGGACTGTGCCCCGACGCGGACCCAACGGCCGCTCTCCCCTACGTGCCCTCCCGTTCACTGCGAACCTGAAGCCTTTCCTTCCAGAGGCTCGGCGGGTACCCGCTCGTGGCCAGGCACACCACGAGGGCGTTCATCTCGTAGGCGTACGCGCAGGAGAGCTTCGGGCAGGGCCGGGGGCCCTTGAGCAGGTGACCAGGAATCTGCGGTTATCAGGGCAGCGGCTCTCAGTCGCCGCGCCGCACCCGGGCCGCCTTGCGGGCCTCGGCGAGCTTGCGGGCCTCGCTGGCCTTGCGGGACTTGCCGCCGGCGCCGCGGGAGGCGTCCTTGCTGGTGCCCAGGCCGCGGAAGGGGGCGTTGGCGTTCTTGGGTCGGGGTGTGACGGGCCCGCCGTCGAGCGGAATGCCGGAGGGGGCCTTGGCCCCGGTGATCCGGCTCAGCTCCGCCTCGCCCGAGCGCACCTTGGTGATCGTCAGCTCGATGCCGGCCCCGGCTATCAGCCGACTCACCTCCCGGCGCTGGCCCGGCAGCACCAGCGTGACGACGCTGCCGGACTCACCGGCCCGGGCAGTGCGCCCCGCACGGTGCACATAGTCCTTGGGGTCGGTGGGCGGGTCGACGTTCACCACGAGGTCGAGGTCGTCGATGTGCAGACCACGGGCCGCGACATTGGTCGCCACCAGGACGGTGACCTGGCCGTTCTTGAACTGTGCAAGGGTCCGTGTGCGCTGCGGCTGGGACTTGCCACTGTGCAGGGCCGCGGCGTGCACTCCGCTGGCCCGCAGATGCCGGGTGAGCTGGTCGACCGCGTGCTTGGTGTCCAGGAACAGCAGTACGCGGCCGTCGCGGGCGGCGATCTCAGTGGTGACGGCGTACCGGTCGGGGCCGTGGACGACCAGCACATGGTGGTCCATCGTCGTGACCGCGCCCGCGGACGGGTCGACCGAGTGGACGACCGGGTCGTGGAGGTAGCGACGGACCAGGTGGTCGACGTCGCGGTCCAGGGTGGCCGAGAACAGCATCCGCTGGCCGTCGTGGTGCACCTGGTCGAGCACCTCGGTGACCTGCGGCAGGAAGCCCATGTCGGACATCTGATCGGCCTCGTCGAGGACGGTGATCCGGACCCGTTCCAGGCGGCAGGCCCTGCGCTCGATGAGGTCGTGCAGGCGGCCAGGCGTGGCGACAACGACCTCGGCCCCGTCGCGCAGCGCAGCGACCTGCCGGCCGATCGACATGCCGCCGACGACCGTGGCCATCCTCAGCCGGAGCGCGTCGGCATACGGCGCGAGCGCCTCGGTCACCTGCTGGGCCAGCTCCCGGGTAGGCACCAGGATCAGGGCGAGGGGCTGCTTCGGCTCCGCGCGCCGCCCGGCCGTCCGTGCGAGCAGCGGCAGGCCGAAGGCGAGCGTCTTGCCCGATCCCGTGCGCCCGCGCCCCAGGACGTCGCGTCCCGCGAGGGCGTTGGGCAGTGTGGCTGCCTGGATCGGGAAGGGCTCGCGCACGCCGAGCTCGGTGAGCGTTCGCAGCACCTCGGCCGGCAGTTTCATGTCGGCGAAGGCGACCGGGGACGGCGTCGGGGTGGGGGGCACTGGCCGGGCGACATCGTCGTGCGAGGCGCTGGGGCGGTCCGGGTGGTTCATGAAGAGCCTTCCGCATGGGGAACGTGCCGAGGAAGGCCCGGCAGGAATGATCAGCCGACGAACAAGGGAACCGCACGGACGGAATCGCCAGCCGTCACAGCCCGTCCAAACATTTGAGGCTAACACAAAGTGACATTTCGGCCCTGCGTTGTGGTCACCCGGGCACGCTGCCTCCGCCGAGGTCCGTCGTGGGCTGTCGGCCGACCGGTCCGGCAGCCGTGCCGTTGCTTTCCGCTGAGCTACGGGGCGGCGGGCCGGGGTGTGGACGGCAGCCCTGTACGCCGCAGCACCCGCCCGGGAATCTCACTCTGTGCGATGGCACCTCAGCATTCAGTCAGCATCCAACCTGCCGGAGGTGGCGACAGGTTACGAACTGGTGCCGTATCAGGCCACGTTCACCCTCTCGATCTTCAGGCGCCCTGGCTCATGACAGGTGTCGCCCAGCCCCTGGCGTCAGTCATCCAGGCGGCCGGAGACCGTAGCCGACATCCGGTTCCGGGAGACGCGCAGGTGGGGGCGTATGCGGTCGAGGAGGACGAGGGCGAGGGCCAGGACGTAGAACGCCAGGCCGAAGACAACGGCGTTGGTGGCGATGCCGGGGTAGCCGTGGAGGTCGACGTCGAGGAAGGGGTAGGGGTATCGGCCGTCGGTGCCGGGGGCGAGGAGGGCGCCGCGGATGAGGGCGAAGGGGAGGTAGAGGACGGGGTAGGCGAGCCAATGCCAGGCGTAGCGGAGCGGGAATGCGCCGGGGGCGGTGAGGACCAGCCAGTCGAGGACGGCGGCGAGGGGGGTCGCGGTGTGGAGGAGCTGACTGGCCGCCGTTTCGAGGGGGGTTCGGTGGCTGGTCATGGCAAAGCCACTGGAGTCGTTCGACAGCACGAAGTGGAAGACGAGCCCCGTGATGCAGATGTAGAGCAGCGCTGCGCCGGTGGTCCGCGGGGAGAGGGCGGGACGCCCGGTCCAGGCGCGGTGGGCGGAGCAGGCAAAGACGACGGCCAGCAGGATGTTGGACTGGATCGTGAAGTAGCTGAAGAGCCGGCCCAGATCGTGGGAGGCGATCACGTCCAGAACGATGCCGGTGACCCCGGTCAGGGCCGCGAGCGCGCGGAAGGCCGCCGCGACGGGGCGGCGGTCCTCCGGGGCGGGGGATGCGAGGGCGGCCGGCGCGTCGGGCCGGCCGGGCCGGGTCGCGGACTCTGCCGAGGCAGCAGGGGCCGAGGAGGTCGTGGAGGGTGTCGAATCGAGCATCGGATCACCCTATGGCGGGGCTCTGGGACGACCTCATCGGGACTGCCGGATCGGTCGCAGCCAGCAGCAGTCACGATCCGGGCCATCCACGGACCATGAAGCCGCCGGCCGTCACCCTCGTCCTCAAACGCGCAGGCCAATCGGCACGGAGATCGTGTGGCACCAGCAGACCAAGAACCTGTTGGTGAGCTACTCACCGAAGAAGCTCGGGTTCTTCTAGAGGCACGAGAAAAGGCGCCTGACCTGGACTTTTGCCCGTCAGGCGCCTTCCGCTCGGCCCACTCAGACCAGGGCCCGGCTTACGTCGCAACTCCCAGTTTCTCCCACCACTATCCCGCTCCTGACCAGCTGTTCCGGACCAGTCACGGACCAAAACCCCGACTCACCCCTCAAGCGCCACACCCTGGCTGACGCGGTCCCGCTCCTTCATCGACTGCTCGATGAGGCGGTTGGCCTGCTCCCGGACCCCGTCCACGAACTTGGCGTAGTGGCGAAAGAGGACTTCGATGCTCTGGCCCGCGCGGCGAGCGCATTCGGCCGGGTCCACACCGGAGTACAGCCAGAACGAGATCCCGGCGTGCCGGAGGTCATAGGGCCGCTTAGTGGTCGGCTGCGTAAATCCTTCGGGGGGTTGACTCCGGAACCGGTGTCGTGCGTTGAGCCGTGTCAAATGCTGGGGTCGGCGAGGTAGAGGCCGCAGATGCAGTCGAGGGCGTCTTCGGGGAGCCGGCGGAGCTGCCGGTGGGTAGCAGGAAGTCCTCGTAATAGTTGCTGCTGGTCAGGTAGAGCTCGAAGCCACACCGTGCAGCGGAGCCGCCTGTCCACGTACAAGCGTACGGGGACCACTTCGCGGAACGGCGTGACCAAAACGCCGTAGCCGAAAAGCCAGTTGGGCACCACGGGGCTCTTCCGTCCTTCATGGTCCGCACTGGCGGGCAGTGGGTGCTTCGAGCCCCCGCTTCGCGCTCTTCCCCGTGTTCTGGTCCCGCGTCACCGTCTGAGGTGACCTGGGCGGATGTCTCGAAGAGGCCGGAAACCTCTGCACGTCTGCCCCGGTCGGCTATGCACTTCGGCCCGTACGCCGTCAGTCGACATCACACGGGCCGGCGAGGAAAGGGAAGGCCGCCTGATGAAACCACCACCAGCTCACCCACTCCAAGACCGCCGCACACGCCTCGTGCGTGTCCTGCGGAAAGCGGCCGCCGGGGCCGCCGCCGTGCTGACCCTGGCCGCTCTGGTCGCGGCGGGCCCGCCGGCCCACGCGGCCGACCCGTGCACCGTGGAAGGCAGCACCTGGACCTGCCTAAACGGGATCCCCGCCAACACGACCGTGACCGCCAACGGCCGCACCGCCGTCAACGTGACCGGGACCGTGGCCGGAACCTTGAACGCCACCACCAGCGGGGCCTGCAACGTCAACATCACCATCCCCCACCAGCTCCCCGGCGTCCGCCATATCCCCAGGCGGCACCGTCAACCTGAACGGGTCGAGGATCGTCCTGCAGGCCACAGGGTCCACCAGCAGCGCCGGCTACCCCGGTAACGCCGGAACAGCCAAACTCACCGACGGTGCCGGCGGCACCATCACCGGCGGCAACAGCACCGGCAGGAACCTCGCCGGCCAAGGTTCGACCGGAACCATCACTCTCAAGGGCGGAACCCTCGCCCTCAACGGGGGCTCCCTACCCCGGCCCCAATGGTGGCGTCAGGACGCATGACCACGAAATCTCAAGATCCCCGGCAGAGTCCCTCAATGCTGGCGCGAGCACTGTGCACGTCGGCCCGTCCCAGTGTCCCAGACAGCGATCGTTCCGCTCGCTCCCATCCTACTTACGAGCCAGGCAAGTTGACGGTCGTCCAGCATCAGCACCCCTCTGCGGTCCACTGACTGAACCCGAGGTATACATACATGCACGTACGTGACTTCGGGAAAGGCGTCACCTCGCCTTCCCCAACGTTCCTTTAGTCGAATGCGTGAATGGGATGAGCGACGTGAGTGACGTGAGCGACAACAGTGGTGTGGCGAAGGCTGGTGGGGTGTCGCGGCGCGGTGCGCCAACCTTCGTCCTCGTCCATGGTTCCGGAAGCAACTCCTTCTATTGGCAGCCGCTGCTGCGCGAGTTGGGCCTGCGCGGACACCGTGCGATCGCCGTCGACCTCCCCGGACACGGCCTGGGCGCATACTTCCCCGAGTCCTATCAGGCACCACAGGACCTTGACCGGCTGCGCACCGAACCGTCCCCGATATCCAAGGTGACGCTGGGCGACTGCGCCGCACACGTCATCGACGTGGTGCGGCGGGTGCACCGCAACGGCCCGGTGGCGCTGGTCGGCGCAAGTCTTGGCGGGGCGACTCTCAACGCGGTCGCCAACCAGGTGCCCGAGCTGATCTCGCACCTGGTGTACACCTCGGCGTTCTGCCCGACCAAGCATCCTTCGGTGCTGCAGCTGATGATGACCCCCGAGGCGGCCACCAGCTTCATGTTCAAGATGCCCGGCGTCCAGACGCCGCCGGAGTTGGGCGTTACTCGCGTCAACTGGCGCTCGGGCGACCCCGAGTTCTTCGCCATCGCCAAGGAGGCCGTGGCCGCCGACCGGACGGACGTCGAGTTCCGGGCGGTGACGAACATCCTGGAACCCGACGAGTCGGCGGCGATCGGCGCGAGCGAGGACGCCCGAGGACTGCCGGAGAAATGGGGCCGGGTGCCGCGTACCTTTGTGCGCTACACACAAGACCACACCATCCCGCTGCCGCTCCAGGACCTCATGATTCGCGAGGCGGACGACGTCACGCCGCACAACCGCTTCCGCGTGCGATCGCTGAGCGCTCCACACGCCGGCCCGCGGGATCCCGAGGAGCTGGCGGACGAGTTGGAACTCGTCGCGCAACTGCGCCGCTGACGGCATCTCATGCCTGGCCTCGACTGTCGCTGGGGACGGACGGGGCTACAGGCCGCCGGTCACTCTCACTGCGGGCGCAGACCCATGGGCACTACGGGCAAAGGCAAGGCCGACACAAGGGTGCCGGAGGATGTCGAGTTGTCGTTCAAGGGCAAACGGATCTGGAACAAGGACTTCTCGGAATGGCGCGACGGGTTCACGTTTGGGGTGGCGGGCAGCCGGGAGAAGCCCGCATGTACCCCTTTGAGCCAGCACGCTGTGACGGAAGCCCGGATCGTCTAACTCCATTGCCAGGGCGTACTTGAAATCGATGCGGCAGCGCACCGCTTCTGCTGCCTGACGGTCCGACAGGCCGTGCAGGAACTGCAGCACACAGACGGTGGCCAGTTGGGCAGGCGAGATGCCGGGGCGTCCGTCGCGCGGGTACCAGCCCGCGAAGTCCTCGTCGCACCACAGCCCATCCAGCCGCTGGCGTGGCCGGTTCGCCGAGGCGGGCCTGCCCGGGCTCAACGACCGCAGGCGCTGCGGCCGTCCCGTCTCGTTCACACCGCTGCAGGCCGCCGAGGTCAAGGCGCTGGCCTGCCGGCTGCCCGCCGAGACCGGAGTGCCGATCTCACGCTGGTCGTGCCCGGAACTGGCCCGCGAGGCCGCCCGGCGGGGCATCACCCCGTTCATGTCGGCGTCCACTGTGCGTCGCTGGCTGGCCCAGGACGCGCTCAAGCCCTGGCAGCACCGCTCCTGGATCTTCATCACCGACCCCGGCCTCCGGCTGAAGGCCGCCCGGGTGCTGGACCTGTACGCCCGCACCTGGCAGAGCGAACAGCTGGGCGATGACGAGTACGTGATCAGCGCCGATGAGAAGACCTCCATCCAGGCCCGCTGCCGCTGCCACCCCACCCTCGCCCCCGGCAAGGCCAGGGCGATGCGCGTGAACCACACCTACGGACGCGGCGGCGCCCTGGCCTACCTCGCCGCCTACGACGTCCACCACGCCCACGTGTTCGGTCGCACCGAGCCCAGGACCGGCATCGTCCCGTTCATGAACCTGGTCACCCAGGTCATGAGCCAGGAGCCCTACTCCAGTGCCAAGCGCGTGCTCTGGATCGTGGACAACGGCTCCTCCCACCGCGGGCAGAAGGCCACCGACCGGCTGGCCGCGGCGTTCCCGAACGCCGTGATGGTCCATACTCCGTGCACGCCTCCTGGTTGAACCAGCTGGAAATCTACTTCTCGGTCGTCCAGCGCAAGGTGGTCTCGCCCAACGACTTCACCGACCTCACCGAGGTCAGGGACCGGCTCCGAGCCTTCGAAGACCGCTACAACGCCGCGGCACAGCCGTTCCAGTGGAAGTTCACCACCTCTGAACTGGACGATCTACTGGACAGGCTCGACTGGCACACCGCCGATCACCACGAAGAATCCTCCGTGGCGCTGGCAGCGTGATCAACCCCCGAAGGATTTACGGAGCCGACCACTTAGAGGTCCTGCATGACGACCACTTTCTGCCTGCGGGAGATCACCCCGGCCAACTTCGACGTTGCGGTCGGCGTGCAGGTTCGTCCGCCCCAGCCTGCCGTGCACACAGCATGGTGCTGGAGGGGGGACCAGCTCAGCTGATCAGATCAGGCCGCGTTCCAGGGCCGTCACGACAGCCGCGGTCCGGTCCGTCACGTCCAGTTTCCGATAGGCGCGCAGCAGGTGCGTCTTCACGGTGGCCTCGCCGATGAACAACTTGGTGCCGATCGCCGCGTTGGTGAGGCCCTGGCTGACCAGTCGCAGCACTTCGGCTTCCCGGTCGGAGAGCGTTGGGGTGTCCACCGTCCGCGAGCGGAACAGCTTGGGAGCGAGCGACGGGGTCAGCACGGTCTCGCCGCGGGCTGCCGCCCGTACGGCGTCGATGAGTTCTGCCCGGGTGCTCCCCTTGAGGAGATAGCCGGCCGCGCCCTCCTCCACGGCGCGCAGGATGTCTGTGTCGCTTTCGTAGGTGGTGACGATGACGACCTTGCTGCCGGGCGCCTGGCGCAGGATGTGCCCGGTCGCCTCGACGCCGTCCATCCCACCCATCCGCAGGTCGAGCAGCACGATGTCGGGTCGCAGTCGCCCCGCCAGGGTCACCGCTTCCTCGCCGGATGCGGCCTGTCCGGCGACGGTGATGTCCGGGGCGGATTCCAGCATGGCGGACAGGCCCTCGCGGACGACCGGGTGGTCGTCCGCGAGGAGGACCCGGATCGTGTGGTCCGCCACCGCGTCATCGGGCACCGTGTGGTGGTTCATCGCTCCCCGCGCCATCTTTTGTTCACCCGTTGCCTCGTTGGTCAGTTGCTCTGTCGGGCAACTGCTTTTGTCGGGCGGTTGTTTCCGCCGGTCTGTTGCTCCGCCGGTCTGCTGGGTCACAGCTCGTCTGTGGGCTCGTCCTCGGCTCCCGGGTCCGCGGGCACCGTGATCGTGATCGTGGTGCCCTGACCCGGTCGACTGTCGGCGGTGGCGTGTCCGTCGATCTCCTCGGCACGGGTCCGCATGCCGCGCAGCCCGTATCCCGCGTGGGCACGGTCCGCGGCGAAGCCGGCGCCGTCGTCCGTGACGGTGAGGCGGACCGTGTGCGGCTCGTAGGCCAGGGCGACGGTCACGGTGCGGGCCCCTTCGGCGTGCTTGCGGACGTTCGCCAGGGACTCCTGGGCGGACCGCAGCAGCACCACGGCGGCGGGCATCGGTACCGGGCGCTCGGCGCCCTGGACGGTACAGCGTACGGTCATCCCAGTCTGCTCGGACAGCGCGTCGGCCTGCCGGCGGATCGCACGCGCCAGGGAGCTCTCGCGGAGTGCGGGAGGGGTGCGGTCGGCGACGAAGTCCCGTGCCTCGGCCAGGCTCTCCCGGGCCACCCGCCCGGTCAGCGCCAGGTGCCGGGCCGCCAGGTCCGGTTGGTTCGCCAGTTCCGATTCGGCGGCCTGGACAAGGGTGATGATGCTGGTCAGGCCCTGTGCGAGGGTGTCGTGGATCTCCCGGGCCAGCCGCTCGCGCTCGGCGGCGATGCCGGCCTGGCGGGACATCGCGGCGAGCCGCTCTCGGCTGCGGTGCAACTCCGCGATCAGCTCGCCGCGTTCCCGGCTCTGCCGGACCACTTCGGTGATCCACAGGCCCAGCAGTACGGACAGCGCGATGCCGAGGAGGGAGAGCGGCAGCGCCGCGCGCCAGTCTCCGCCGGTCAGCAGGACGACGGCCGGTGGCGTGAGGTTGGCCAGTGAGGCCATCGCGACCGCGGGCGCGGTGGGCAGCGCCATCATCAGCATCGGGACGACGGCGAACAGAGCGAAGGAGCCGCCGATGGCGCAGGCCGTGGCGGTGGCGAAGAGAAGGAAGAGCCCTGCCACGAAGGTGATGTGCCGCGGGCCGGCGGTGCGGTCGGCACCGCTGTGCAGCATGAGGCCGCGGCCGAGCGCCGCGTACCACGGGATGAGCAGGGTCAGCGCGGCGATGGCGAGGGCGCGCCGAAGCGGGTCGCCGCCGGTGTTGAAGAGCAGGACGGTGGTGACCGTGTAGCTGACGGCGAAGTATCCGTCCCACAGGCCGAACCAGCGGCTCCGTGCTTCGGGGGCATGGCCCTCGCCGTTCCCCTGGGTGTCAGTGCGCACCTGCCCAGTCCTACCACCCCCGCCATGGCCGACTGTCCACCGGTCGGCGGACAGCCAGTCCCCACGGTCGGTCGACGCCGGGTGCCCCCGCCCGGCCATAGCGTCGAGGACATCGGCGCAGCGGAAATACGCGCCAAACGCCAAGGGAGACCTCGCCTTTCATGAGCACCACGTCGTCTTTGTTCAGCCCGTTCCTGACCGCGCTGGTCGCCAGCGTCACGATTCTCGGCATCATCCTCGCCACCGACCTCGGTCACCGGCGGCTCACCAATATGCGGATGCTGCGGTCCCTCATCGCGGTCGCCATTGTCATCGCGCTGTTCGTGCATTCGCTGCCGACCGGCGGGAACGACATCTCGATGCAGCTCGCCGGGATCGGCATCGGCGTGATCTGCGGACTGATAGCGGGCGCGCTGCTGCCCGCCGAACGCGCCACCGACGGCGGCATTTACACCACTGGTGGGATCGGCTACGCGGTGCTGTGGATCGTTATCTCCAGCTCGCGGGTGCTGTTCGCGTACGGATCGGAGCACTGGTTCAGCCAGGGGATCATCACGTTCAGCATCGACTACGAGCTCAGCGGGCAGGACGTGTACGCCAACACCTTCGTCTTCATGTCGCTGGCGATGGTGCTGGCCCGCACGGGGGTACTGCTGAGCAAGCGACGGAAGCTGACACGGGCCTGAGGCCGCGCGATGGCTCCCGCCCGGGTCCGTACGAGCCTCACGTGGTGGCGGGAGCAGGCGCCCGCCGGACCAGTGCCTAGACTCCGCGGATCAGGGCGGGGCGCATGGGCGGTGGATACGATGCTGGGATGCTGTCGATGGTGGTGGCACCGTGGGGGCGCGATCCGGCGGTACTGCGCAATGCGGACGTTTCCCATGATGCGGCGAGCATGGTGAAGGTGGCCGTTCTGACGGCTCTGTACCGCAGCGGTATCGACATGGACACGCAGATACCGGTGGTCAACGAGTTCCGTTCGGTGACGGGCAGCAGCTACGGCAACAGCCCCGACTGGGACAGCGATCCGTTGCCCTGGGAGCGGATCGGCGGCTGCGCATCGGTGCGCTGGCTCGCCGGGCGCATGGTCACCCACTCCTCCAATCTGGCGACGAACCTGTGCCTGGCGCAGGTCGGACACGAGGCCGTGGCCCAGGTCTGGCGGCGGGCAGGTGCCACGACCAGTGGCAGTCCGCGCGGGGTCGAGGACTACGCGGGGCGCAACGCCGGTGTCCACAACCGGGTCTCTGCCCGGGACCTGGTCCGGCTGCTGGAGTCCCTGGAGCCGGAGGTGCTGGCGCTGCTGGAGCGCAACGTGCACCGCGTGGACATCGCGGCCGGGCTGCCCCCAGGGACGCCCCTGGCCGGGAAGAACGGCTGGTTTCCCGGCGTGCGCCACAGCGCCGCCGTCGTCCGTCCCCCGGACTCGGCACCGTACGTTCTCGCCGTCTGCTACACGGGGCGGCTGGCGAACGGCCGCGATGTCGACGACCCCGCCGCCCGGCTGCTGGCCCGTATCTCAGCCGGAGTGTGGCGACGTCGCCGCGCCCTCGCCGGCCGCGGCACCTGACGCCAAGCGGCCCGGGGGCCCGCCGTACCCGGACGTGACGGAGGCTCCGCGGTCGGAGACGGTGGCCGCCAGCGCCTCGATGGCGGTGGGGTTGAGCAGATTGATGCGGACGTAGCCAGGGTGGCCCTCGAGTTCGAAGTACCGCTCGTCGAGCGCCAGGAACCAACGGTGCGGGACGCGTGGCCGACCGAAGAGGAAGAAGCCGGTCTCGACTGGTGTCCAGGCGGCGAGCGCACCGCTCGCGGTGAGCCATGCGTGGTTGTCACGGATGTGCCCGACCAAGCCCTCATTGCCGTGCCGGCTCATGAGGTCCGCGGCACGGTGGGCGAACAGCCGGTCGGAGACGGATACGTCACCGTGCAGGTTGATGTGCAGGTCGGCCAGCTCCTGACGCAGCGCGGCGGGCACCAGCAGGTGGGCGCAGCGGTATCCGTGGATGGACAGGTACTTGGTGGGGCACACCATGCGCAGCGTGTGCTCGGCCGGAAGCCGGGCGCTGGCCTCGCCCAACCTTCCGTCCCAGGGCATGTATTGGAAGGTGCCGTCCACGAATACCATCGATCCAGTGGACTGTTGCCATGCCGCGATCGTGTCCAGGACATCCACCGGCACCCGGCGCCCGGCGTACCAGACAGGGTCGGTCAGCACAAGGACCGTTCGCTCGTCGGGGAGGCTCAGGTCGAACTC
This sequence comes from Streptomyces sp. NPDC058000, assembly GCF_042886435.1. Lineage (NCBI taxonomy): Bacteria > Bacillati > Actinomycetota > Actinomycetes > Kitasatosporales > Streptomycetaceae > Streptomyces > Streptomyces sp. NPDC058000. The sequence goes on along the minus strand of NZ_JBHVQS010000092.1, from coordinate 5,951 downwards.
CGGCTGATACGCGTGCCCAGAGGCGACCGGAACCGGCTCGATACCGAACTCCCGTAAAAGATAGGCCAGTTTGTAGTAGACGGGCCCCACGTAGTGGACTCGCCGGTGGCCGTTCACGGCGAGCCAGGTGACGAATGTGCCGAGCACGCTGCTCGAACCGCCGGCCGGGACGACGTTCCGCTCGCCGTAGGCCACCCCGTCGTACCGCTCATGCATCGCGGCGATTTTGGACCGGAGCTTCAGGTCTTCGTCCAGACCCGAGTACCGGGTGATGTCTGCCAGATGACGTGGCGCGGTATGAGCGAGCTCGCCGAGATACCGCTCCACGTAGGGGTGGCCACCGTTGTAGTCGGAGAGGAACACGCGGGCACCCGGTTGCTGCCGCTCCGCCTCGATGTGTTCGTGCCACTCCAGCATGCGGAAAAGCGAAGGTCCCGCCGTTCGCCCTGGCCCGGTCTGCATTCTTCTCCCTGGTGCGGCCGGAAACCCTGCCGGCTGACGTCCCAGTACGGGACACCGGGGCCGGCCTGTCCGCCGAGTGCCCGGCCGACAGCGCGCCATACCTACCCGCACCACCCGCACGGAAAGCGGTGCGGATAGAGCTCATACCACGACCTTGTGGACCGGTTTGATGCTCAGGGAGCGTTTGAATCCCCGACAGCCGCGCGGCCAGCCGAACCCGAACCCCGCCCAGAGCTGTTGCGGTGTGTGCGGTCTCGCGAAAGACGACTCAGCGACAGCTCACTGGATCAGGTCGGTGTGCGGATGCTCCGGAGATGCCGGGCAGACATAGAGCTGCAGATTGTCAGTGCTGCCGACTTCGACCGCGGTCGGCTGCGCAGGGTTCTGGCCGGCGACATGACCGGCGGCAAACGCGGCGGCCTCATCCTCGAAGGCGCACAGTGCCCGACTTCTGGCCGAGCCTGAGCGAAGGCCAGTCACGAGGGTCGGACCAGAGCATGATGCCATCCATGCTCCACCCCTCTCCTTGAGACTTCAGTCTGGGCACGTCTACCCCTGCGGGCAGGATCATCAGCACGAACTTCACAGGGATGATGCGCAGACGCCGCAACTCGTTGTAGTCGTCGGCTTCAAGCTGAAAGGAGTAGTCGCCATCCTTCAGTCGGCGAACCTTCAACTCGCTGCTGCTCGCCTTTGCTTGCAGGTCAAACCTGGGCAGGGCGTACCTGTGCGGCTCAGAGGACACAACGGTTGTATCGACGCAGTTGTAGTCCAGGCGAGGGTCGCTGAGGTAACACCCAGCACCGTTCGCAAGGAGCTCGATCACAGCCAGGCTCGCCACTTCTTTGCGGGCGGATGAGGGTGCGCCCCGGCGGCGATAGGTCTCCTCACCCACCCGTCTGTCCCCGCCCGTCATCTCCCCCGTGTCACAGCTCGCACGATGGCGGCCAGTATGTGACGACCACCCTGGCTCCCGACGATGCTCCGGACCCAGGAGACGGCCAACTACGAGTCCCGCATGGCCAGATCGTCATCGCCTTCCTGGGGAGTGCAGCACTGTGGTGGATCTACTTCGACCGTGCCTCCCACCGCCGGCTGCACCGGCGGGCACGCCCGAACAGCTTGGCTGTTCAGGCGTCGAGCGAGGGCTTCGCAGGAGGGACGTAGCAGAATGAACACGACGTCAGCCGCCTGGCATTGCCACGGCAGCCTGCCGGGTTTCAGGCGTCATCGCCGCGTCGGCTCACTGGCTGGGCGGCTGCCATTCGATCATCAGAATCGTGGCGTCGTCGCTGAGTTCGTTGTGCCGATGACCGAGGATCGCGTGGATGAGCAGGCGGAGCACCTCCGGGGCGTTCTGCCCGGCGGCGGTCGACCGGATGATGTAGTCGGTGAAACGCTCCAGGCCGAATTGCTTACCGCCCTCATCGCGCGACTCCACTACGCCGTCGGTGTAGAGCAGTATCCGGTCACCGGGTTCGAGGCTGGCTTCGTGTACCTGCCGGGAGCCGCCAGCCAGGCTGGCGGGCAGACCCAGCGGAGGCTCGGAATCCTGCTCCAGGGCTTCGTCGAGCAGGTGCTGGCCGCGGATGAGCAACGGCGCCGGGTGACCGCAGTTGGACCAGTGCAGCACGCCGGTCGGCATGTGCAGCTGGATGAAGATGCCGGTGCAGAACTGGTCCGGAAGCCACTTCGCCAGCGCCTGGTCGACTGCGTCGACGAGTTCGGCCAGGTCCGCGCCCGTGCGACGGGCGTTGCGGCAGCCCGCCATGGCCACGGAGGTGGCAAGGCCGGACGCCAGGTCGTGGCCCATGCCATCGAGGATCGTGGCGTGCAGAAAGTCCTCGGTGAACGAATGGTCGAAGGCGTCGCCGCCCAGCTCGTACGCAGGTTCCAGGACCGCGGTCGACACCACCCGGCCGGTGCCGATCGAGCGCGGGGGAAGAAAGGCCCTCAGCATCTCCGTGTGCAGTTGCATCGGCCGGGTCCGCATGCGCTGCGCGAAGGTGTCGCTGTAGGTGCGCTTGGAAGTGATGATCATGGCCAGGAGCGACGCCATCGTCCGGCAGCGCCAGAGTTTGATCCCGTCCAGTGTCTCCATGCGGAGTTCCAGGACTCCCAGCCGCTCCGCTCCGTCGACCAGCGGCAGCCAAACGGTCAGCCCGCCGGATGTGTCTTCCTCCACCCTCAGGGAGTTTGTCCGGTAGGCCCATCCAGCCAGGGAAGCGTCGACCTCCCGGTCCGGCTCGCCCTCGACCAGCGGCAGCAGCAGCCTCTGCTGGAGATCGCCCAAGTAGATGACGGCACGGCCCATACCCATGGCCTCGGCATATCGCTCCAGGACCGTCGGCAGTTCCGCAGGTGACGCCTGCTGGGCAGTCCTGACCAGCTCCTCCAGCAGCCGTTCACCATCTCCGGCCGACACGCTCGCGCCTGCCATACGATCACCCCTGCCGCGCCGAGCCACCACCGTCGAAACGCCCGCACCTTGAGGTAGTCGGCATGCTGCCTGATCACCTGGGTGGGGCGGCCGAGCCTGCGACGACGCGGGCCGCGCCGGCGACGCAGCAAATGCAGGCGCACGGCCTCCACCAGTCTGCTCCAGCCGGCGCCCGATCGCGCCCCGAGCACGGGAGCGTACGCACGTACGACGTCACCACCCGGCTCCGCAACGGCGGCAGCACGTGATCGTTCTCCCTGGCGGCGCGCCGTGCCGCGTGGCCGGCGACGCCATGGGACACGACATCGGTGCCGCTATCGCCATGCACCAGCTCAGCAGCATGCTGCGCGCGGTCGCCCTCGACCAGCCCGGACCTCCGAGCGAGATCGTCCGCAAGCTCGACCTGGCACTGCAAAGCCTGGACGGTGACACGATGGCCACCCTGATCGTGGCCACGCTCGAGCAGCACTCGGGGTCAGCCGGGTGGGGGCGGGGCCGTGGCGGGACCTGTGAGGGTGTCGAGTCGGGCGGCGAGGTCGGGGTGGGTGGTGGTCAGGTGGGGGCGGGTGGCGTTGAGAGGGTCGATGAGGTCGGCGGAGTCGTCGTGGGCGAGGGCCGCGTGGAGTTGGTCGAGCGGGTGGCGGGCGGCAGTGGGGAGGTCGGTGAGGGCGGTGATCTGGCCGGCGATGCGGCGCAGGTCGGCTGCGTTGCGGCGGGCCCATTCGGCTTGGGTGCGTTTGACGGCGCGGCGTTCGCGGGTGGCCTGGACGCGTTGTTCGCCGGTGGTTCCGGCGGGGCCGGGCCGGTTGCGCAGGTAGCGGCGTTCTGCGGCCTGCCGGCTGGCGACGCCGAGAGGGTGGGCGAGGTCGGCCCAGCTGGCGCCCGCGTCACGGGCCGTTTCGATCAGCCCGGTCTCCCATCCGGCGAGCTGCTCGCGGACCTGCCGCAGCAGCAGCAGCGAGGCCAGGGCCTGCTCCGCGCCGGGGCCGGCTGCGGGGGTGTCGGAGGTCTCTTGCCGGGCGGCGTACAGAGCGTCGTCCACGGCGTGCAGGGCCGCCGCCGCGGCAAGGAACGAAGCCGGGCTGCCGCCGTCGGCGCTGGACGAGGCCGACTGTTCGGCTGCGGTCACAGGCACCTCTCTCAGCTTGTCATCGTCCGGACGACACCGTGATTGTCATCCAATGGATGACATGTTACAACGGTTTCAGTGAAGCGCATTGGCAGCAACTGCCCAAACCTGCTGGAGGTGTTTTCACGATGTTGATGCGCACCGACCCGTTCCAAGAGCTTGACCGACTGACTCGGCAGCTGATGGGCCCGGGCACCTGGTCACGGCCGTCCCCGATGCCGATGGACGCCTACCGCGAGGGCGACGAGTACGTGGTGGCCCTCGACCTGCCCGGCGTCAGCGCGGACGCGATCGACATCGACGTCGAACGGAACATGCTGACCGTCAAGGCCGAGCGCCGGCCCGTGGCGAAGGCCGACGACGTGCAGATGGAACTGTCGGAGCGGCCGCTGGGTGTCTTCTCCCGCCAGATCGTGCTGGCCGACACGCTGGACACCGAGCACATCGAGGCCGACTACGACGCCGGGGTGCTCACCCTGCGGATCCCGATCGCGGAACGCGCCAAGCCCCGCAAGATCGCCATCGGCGGCGGATCCGACCGCAAGGAGATCTCCGGCTGAGCCGGGGCGATAAGGGCTCTGACAGCGGCGGAGGACGGGTAACTGATCTCCCCCTCTCCCGTCCTCCGCACCCCATGGACCGAGGAAGGGTGGCGGCCGACGTGACTCTGCGACGCGAAGCGTTCCTCGACCAGGTCAAGGAACGCGGTGAGTACGGCAGCCGGCAGGAAGCCGAGCGCGTGGCCCGTGTGGTTCTCGCCCTGCTGGGCGCGCACCTGGTCGGCGAGGTGCGCGCCCAGCTGGCCGCGCGTCTGCCGGAAGGCTTCGCCCTGATCCTCCTCGACCCGCTGCAGAGCGCCGAGCCGCTGCCACCGGAACGGTTCGTAAGGGCGACGGCGGCCTGGATCGAGGGGGCCACCGACCAGACCGCGGCCTGGGACGTCAGCGCCGTTCTCAGCACGGTCGCCGACGCGGCCGGCGACGGCCTGCTGGGCCAGATCCTGCTCCAGCTCCCCGCGGGCTACGACCTCCTCTTCGGCCGCCCTCAGCCCGCCTGACCGCCCGCACACCCGGCGCCCGCACACCGGCACCACCATCCCGGCGACAGAAAGGCAACCACCGCAGTGATCTCCGACCCGCGTACACCACTGCAGCAGCTGCCCGTGATGACGTATGAGCAGATGCTGGAGAAGGTCCGCTACGAAGGCGCCTACCCCACCCGGGAGCGGGCCGAGGAAGCCGTCCGGCTGATCCTCGCGGGACTGGGACGCCAGCTGACGGGCGACGAACGCGTCGAGCTTGCCGCCCGCCTCCCCTTCGAAGCAGCATGTGTCCTCACCGCACAGATCCCCGACACCCAGCCCCTGACCGGCTGGGCCTTCGTCAAGGACCTCGCCGCCCGCACCGGCGCCTCCCTGGCCACCACCCGCTGGGACACCGGAGCCGTCTTCTCCGCCGTCGCCGCCCTGGCCGGCCCCGATCTCCTCACCCGTATGCTGCGCCAGCTCCCCTCCGGCTACGCGCTGCTGTTCGGCCGCGCCGAACTCACCCCGCCGCGTAGACGGGGCGTGTCCTTCCATCCCCGGCCGGGTCGGTGACGGTGACGCGTGCACGAGTTGCAAAGACCCACGGAACTCGTGCCGTCGGCGGACCCGGGTACCGCGGTCGGCGCCATGTAATCGAGTGAGGGTGAATGGACCTCACCGCCGGTCAGTCGCAGCTGACCGGTGAAGCTGGGGGCAGCCGAAGTGCGGAAACGCACACAACGGTGAGAGCAGCCCCGACAACGTACGGGACAAGTCGGCACTGCCAAATGACCCGGGCCCGGCTAGTGTCCTGCGCCGGAGATTCGTCGGCAGAAACGGGCGAGGGAGTCGAGGATCTCCTCGGCCGTCTTGGTCCAGATGAATGGCTTGGGGTC
>NZ_JBHVQS010000091.1:0-25698 GCF_042886435.1 Streptomyces sp. NPDC058000 | reverse complement strand
GCCCTTCTCGGCGGCGTTCTTGGCCAGGTCGATGGAGGTCTGCGGGGTGATCGAGGACATGTCGATCAGCAGCGCGCCGCGCTTGGCGTTGGCCAGGATCCCCTCGGGGCCGTAGGCGATGGCCTCGACGTGGGGGGAGGCGGGGACCATGGTGATGATGACGTCGGCGTCGGCCACCGCCTCGGCGATGTTCGCGGCCGCGGTGCCCCCGGCGTCGGCCAGCCGCTGGAGCTTGTCGGCCTCCAGGGTGTAACCGGTCACCGCGTAGCCGGCCTTGATCAGGTTCTCGGCCATGGGCGAACCCATGATGCCCAGCCCGACCCACGCGATCTTCGGCAGGTTGCTCATTGAAAAGCCTCTTTCACACGTAAAACAAACGGGGAACGGCGACGGTGTCGCAGCGCGACCGGTTACTGGGCGGCGCGCAGGGGCGCGGGCAGCCAGGCGAAGGAGGAGGCGCTGGGCGCGTCGCCGGGCTTGTACTCCAGGCCGACGTAGCCGTCGTAGCCGTTCTTCTTCAGCCGGCCCAGCAACGCCACGAAGTCCAGGGTGCCGGTGCCGGGCGCGCCGCGGCCGGGGTTGTCGGCGATCTGCACGTGCGCGGTCTTGGCCGTGTAGCGGTCGATGACCTCATCGAGGTCCTCGCCGTTCATCGACAGGTGGTAGAGGTCCATCAAGAACCGTGCGTTGTCCAGGCCGGTGGCGGCGTTGACCGCGTCGAGGACCTCGATCGCCTTGGGTGCCGAGACGATCGGGCACAGCGGCGACTCCGGCGCGTTGAGCGCCTCGATCAGCAGCGTGCCGCCCACCTCACCCACCGCCCGCGCGGCGAAGACGAGGTTCTCCAACGCCAGCGCGTCCTGCTCGGCCGCCTCGACCCCCTCGACGCGGTTGCCGTAGAGGGCGTTGAAGGTGGTGCAGCCCAGCGAGGTGGCGAACTCGATCGCCACCGGCACGTTCGCCCTGAACTTCTCCGACTCCGCCCCCGGAACCGACAAGGCACCACGGTCGGGACCCGGCAGCTGACCGGCGTAGAAGTTCAGCCCCGTCAACTGCGTGCCCGCGTCCCGCAGGGCATCGCGCAGCGCGTCCAGCTCGGACCGCTCCGGGGTCGGGGCATCCACCCACGGCCACCACAGCTCCACCGCCGTGAAGCCCGCCGCCCGCGCGGCAGCCGGCCGCTCCAACAACGGAAGCTCGGTGAACAGGATCGACAGATTGACGTTGAAGCGCGTGTCCGTGAAACCCATAGGGCCCGGCGCTCCTTCCGGATAGCGGAACTTACTTTCTGCGTAACGGAACACTGCCGGGCGGGCGGGGAAACTGTCAAGGGGGGCCGTGGGCAATTTCTGGTCGGCGGCGCGAAGCCCGCGTAGGTTGAACGGCGTGCGATTGAGAGTTGAGTTCACGACGGAGCCGTTCGACCTGGACGAGGCGCCGGCCCATGCCGTGGTGGCGCGGGAGATCGTCACCGGCGCCGAGCTGGACGCCGTCGACGTGGGTCCCTTCGGCAATACCGCGGAGGGGGACGCCGACCGGGTGCTGGGTGCGGTCGGCGCCCTGCTGCGGCGGTCCCTGGAGGCGGGTGCCACCCGGGTCTCCCTCCAGGTCAATGTGATCGCGGACGACCGGCAGGGCGGCGCCGCGGAGGACGAGGGGGACGCGACGTGACGGAGCCCGCCGACCACCCCTTCGTCCGGGCGGTCAAACCGCTGGTGGACGCGATGGGCGGCCAGATGGTCCCGCCCGACCAGGCCCAGGGCGACGATGTCGTGCTGGCCTGGGAGGGGCAGGACCGGGTGGCCGTCCGGCTCCCTCACCTGTCGGAATCGCTCGATCACATCCTGGCCGAGTTGCAGCGCCGGCACGGTATGCCGCTCTCGGAGCTGGACCGCAAGACCAAGCAGTCGGTGGTGCGGATATTGGAGAGCCGGGGTGCGTTCTCCGTCCGGCATGGGGTGGAGACCGTCGCCGGCGCCCTCGGCGTCAGCCGGTTCACCGTTTACAACTACCTGAACAGGGAAAGCGCCGCGAAGGACGCCGACTGAGGCGAATGGGGTGGAAGTCCCCTTGCAACGGCCCGAGCCGCCGTCCGGAGACACCGGGCGGCGGCTTTTGTGTTGCCGACTTTTCAACAAAGTGTTGACGTGATGTTGCCGGGGGTCTTAGCTGTTTCCAGCCAACCAGAGCTGTCCAGCACCAGGCCACGGAGGCTTCCCGTGTCTTCGACCACGCCCCAAGGGCTTACCCGGTTCAACACCGTCGATGCCAGCGAGGCTCAGGCCGCCCTGCACGAGGTGTGCGCCAGCCGGGCTTGGGGGAGCAAGCTTCTCGCCCAGCGCCCCTACGCCACCATCGACGCCCTGTTCGCCACCAGCGACGCCGCCACGGCGGAGCTGTCCGCGGACGACCTGGCGGAGGCGATGGCCGGGCACCCGCCCATCGGCCGACCCAAGGCGGGCGACCCCACCTCGAACCGCGAGCAGAGCGGGATGGCAGGCGCCTCCGACGAGCTCAAGGCGGAGATGCTCGAACTCAACCTGGCCTACCAGGAGAAGTTCGGGCACGTATTCCTGATCTGTGCCTCCGGCCGCACCGGGGAGCAGATGCGCGATGCGGTCCGTAACCGGATCGACAACACGCCGGAACAGGAACGCGAGATCGTCCGCGTGGAGCTCGGCAAGATCAACCGCATCCGCCTGAACCGCATCGCAGAAGGAGACGCAGCATGAGCAGCGAGACGGCCGCACCGACGTCGGTGTCCACGCACATCCTGGACACCAGCGTGGGCCGCCCCGCGGAGGGCGTCGCCCTCACGCTCTCGGTGCGCTCCGGCAGCGGAGGTGCGTGGACCGTCCACGGCGCAGGCAAGACCGACGTCGACGGGCGCTGCAAGGACCTGCCGGCCCTGCCGGAGGGCACCACCCACGTACGCATCGACTTCGAGACCGAGGCGTACTTCTCTTCACATCAGTACAGCGTCAATCAGCAAGCCGAGGAACAGCAGGACGCCCCCGCGCTACGGGACAGCGGAGCCTTCTTCCCGGAGGTGGCAATCACCTTTGCCGTCAAGCCGGGCGAGCACTACCACGTACCGCTGCTGCTCAACCCGTTCGGCTACTCCGTATACCGAGGGAGCTAGCACCGACATGCCCACGATTCTCGGCCAGAACCAGTACGGCAAGGCGGAAAACCGCGTCGTCAAGATCACCCGCGACGGCGCCACCCACCACATCAAGGACCTCAACGTCTCGGTCGCGCTCTCCGGCGACCTGGAAGAGGTCCACCTCTCCGGCTCGAACGCCAACTGCCTGCCCACCGACACGACCAAGAACACCGTGTACGCCTTCGCCAAGGAGTACGGGATCGAGTCGGCCGAGCAGTTCGGCATCCACCTGGCCCGGCACTTCGTGAACAGCCAGGAGCCGATCAAGCGGGCCCGGATCCGGATCGAGGAGTACGCCTGGGAGCGTATCGAGACCTCGGACGGCAACTCCCGCTTCATCGGGGCCGAGGAGGTCAAGCACTCCTTCGTCCGGAAGGGCCAGGAGACCCGCCTGACCGAGATCACCTACGACGGTGAGAACTGGCAGGTCATCTCCGGCCTGAAGGACCTGATCGTGATGAACTCCACCAACTCGGAGTTCTGGGGGTACATCAAGGACCAGTACACGACCTTGAAGGAGGCGTACGACCGCATCCTGGCCACCCAGGTGGCCAGCCGGTGGCGCTTCAACTGGACCTCCGACGAGCAGCGGATGCCCAACTGGGAGCGTTCGTACGAGCAGGTCAAGAAGCACATGCTGCAGGCCTTCGCCGAGACCTACAGCCTGTCGCTCCAGCAGACCCTGTACCAAATGGGGTCGCGCATCATCAACAACAGGTCCGAGGTGGACGAGATCCGCTTCTCGCTCCCGAACAAGCACCACTTCCTCGTGGACCTGGAGCCCTTCGGGCTCAAGAACGATACCGCCGAGGGGGCCGTCTACTACGCGGCGGACCGCCCGTACGGCCTGATCGAAGCCACTGTTCTGCGCGACGGCGTCGAAGCCCGGATCCCGATGGATCTGACGAACCTCTAGCGGCTCGACGCAACGCCGTGCCTCGCGTCCCCTCCCCACCCCGCAGCGGGGAGGGGACGCGATTTCCGAGGGGAACGACCCATGGCACAGCAAGAGCAAGCCCCACACCACCCTGACCCACCGGTTCACCCGGTGGACGAGAAGCCGGCCGTCAGGCGGCTCGTCCCCGCCGCGCTCCAACACATCGCAGCGATGTACGCCGGCGTCGTCACCCCTCCGCTCATCATCGGCCAGGCCGTCGGCCTCGACACCGCGGGCCGGACCCGGCTGATCGCCGCCAGCCTGCTCATCGCCGGCCTCGCCACGCTGCTGCAGACGCTCGGCATCCGCACCTTCGTCGGTAACCGCCTCCCGTTCGTCAACGCCGCCAGCTCCGCCGGCATCACCCCGATGCTCGCCATCGCCGAGACCACCGCCAAGGGCCATCAACTCCCCGCGATCTACGGGGCAGTTATGTGTGCCGGCGTCTTCTGTCTGGCGATCGGACCGTTCTTCGGGAAACTCCTGCGGTTCTTCCCGCCGTTGGTCACCGGCGTCGTGATCACCCTCATCGGGGTCACGTTGATGCCCGTACCGGTCGGCTGGGCACAGGGCGGCGACAAACAGGCCGCCGACTTCGGCTCCATGAAGAACCTCGCGCTGGCCGGCTTCACCCTCCTGGTGGTGCTGCTCATCCAGCGCTTCACCAAGGGCTTCGTCAAGCAGATCGCGCTGCTGATCGGCCTGGTCGTCGGCACCCTCGCCGCGATCCCGTTCGGGATGGCGAGCTTCGACGCGATGCGCTCGGCCCCGATCGCCGCACTGCCCACCCCGTTCTCCTTCGGTCCGCCCGAGTTCCAGCCCGCCGCGATCCTCTCGCTGTGCATCGTGATGCTGGTGCTGATGACGGAGTCGTCGGCCGGGATGCTCGCCCTCGGCGAGATCTGCGACCGGAAGACCACCGGCACCACCATCACCCGCGGTCTGCGCACCGATGGCATCGCCACCCTGCTCGGCCCGATCTTCGGCGGCTTTCCGACCAGCGCCTTCGCGCAGAACGTCGGTGTCGTCTCGCTGACCCGGGTCCGTTCCCGCTACGTCGTCGCGCTGGCCGGCGCGGTGTTGCTGGTCCTCGGTGCCTTCCCCGTCCTGGGCGCCGTGGTCTCGCTGGTACCGATGCCGGTCCTCGGCGGCGCGGGTATCGTCCTGTTCGGATCGATCGCGGTCAGTGGCATCCGCACGCTCTCCGAAGCGGGACTCGACGACAGCTCCAACATCATCCTGGTGGCCGTGTCGCTCGGCGCGGGAATCATCCCGCTCGCCGCGCCGACCTTCTACTCCGGGTTCCCCGCCTGGGCGCAGACCGTGCTCGGCTCCGGGATCAGCGCCGGAGCCCTGGTCGCGGTCACGCTCAACCTGTTCTTCCACCATCTCGGCACCCGGAGCACCCCACGGGCGGCGGTACTGTCAGCCGTCTCGCCCGGCTCCGGCACTCAAATCCCGTAGGGCCATGCCGTGCCCAAACCGCCACGAAAGCACGAGGAAAGCAGCATGGCAGCATCGGCAGCCCCTGACAGCGCGGTGAAGCAGCGCATCGTCATCGAGAACTGCGCCATCGCGACCGTTGACGCCCAGGACACCGAGTACGCCAGCGGTTACGTCGTCGTCGCCGACAACGTCATCGAGGCACTGGGTGCGGGCACGGCTCCGGCGGGTCTGGAGAACGTCGTCCGTCGTATCGACGGCACCGGCCATCTGGTCACCCCGGGTCTGATCAACACCCATCACCACTTCTACCAGTGGATCACCCGCGGTCTGGCCACCGACCACAACCTCTTCAACTGGCTGGTCGCGCTGTACCCGACCTGGGCCCGGATCGATGCCCAGATGCTCACCGCGGCCACCCACGGTTCGCTCGGCATGATGGTCAAGGGCGGTGTCACCACCGCCTCCGACCACCACTACGTCTTCCCCAAGGGCTCCGGGGACCTGGTCGGCGCCGAGCTGGCCGCGGTCGCCGACATCGGCGCCCGGATCACCCTGGCCCGCGGTTCGATGGACCGCAGCGTGAAGGACGGCGGCCTGCCCCCGGACTTCGCCGTCGAGACCACCGAGGGTGCCCTGATCGGCACCGAGGAGGCCATCGACAAGCACCACGACGCCTCCTTCGGCTCGATGGTGCACATCGCCGCGGCCCCCTGTTCGCCGTTCTCCATCTCCACCGAACTCCTCCGGGAGGGGGCCGTGCTCGCCCGCCGCAAGGGCGTCCGCATGCACACCCACGGCTCGGAGACCGTGGAGGAGGAGAAGTTCTGCCACGAGCTGTTCGGCATGGGCCCGACCGACTACTTCGAGTCCACCGGCTGGCTCGGCGAGGACGTGTGGATGGCGCACTGCGTCCACATGAACGACTCCGACATCGCCGCCTTCGCCCGTACGAAGACCGGCGTGGCGCACTGCCCGTCCTCCAACGCCCGCCTGGCGGCCGGCATCGCCCGCGTCCCGGACATGCTCGCGGCCGGCGTCCCGGTCGGCCTCGGCGTGGACGGCACCGCCTCCAACGAGTCCGGCGAACTCCACACCGAGCTGCGCAACGCGCTGCTCATCAACCGCCTCGGCGCCCACCGGGAAGCCGCCCTCAACGCCCGCAAGGCGCTGCGGCTCGGCACCTACGGTGGCGCCCAGGTCCTCGGTCGGACCAGCGAGATCGGCTCCCTGGAGCCGGGCAAGCTCGCCGACCTGGTCCTGTGGAAGCTGGACGGACTGGGCCACTCCTCGATCGCCGACCCGGTCACCGCCCTGGTCTTCGGTCCGGCCGCCCCGGTCACGCTGTCGCTGGTCGACGGCAAGCCGGTGGTCGAGGACAGCCACCTCACCAACATCGACGAGGACGCCATCGCCCGCTCCACGCGGGCCGAGGCCCAGCGTCTGGCCCGTATCGCGGCCGAGGGCTGATCCCCCCGGACGCGATACACCCCAAGACTCGGCTGGGAGGGACGGCTCCCGGCTGAGCTTGTGGACCTGAGCGGGGTCCGCAAGCGCCGTCACCCGGGGGTGCGGGTTCCCCCGCACCCCCGGGCCGGTCGCCCCCACACACCGCCCACGCGCCACAAGCGCGGCCAACTGCACGCTCACCAGCGCGACTTTCGGCACACCCGCACCACATGGCACGCCCTCCGTGACAGGCTCGCGCCGCCGCTTCAGGCGGAGCAGAAATCGACAGGAGGCCCGCAGTGGCCGCACCTACCGGGCAGCAGTCGGAGGAGGACCGGAAGCATCCGGTCGACGAAACCCTCCCGCCCTTGAAAATGTTCACCAGCGGCCTACAGCACGTGGCCGCCATGTACGCGGGTGTGGTGGCCCCGCCGATGATCCTGGGACCCGCCTGCGGGCTCAGCCCCACCGAGACCGCTTTCCTGATGGGGGCCAGCCTCTTCACCGCGGGCATCGCCACCCTGCTCCAGACCCTGGGCTTCTGGAAGGTCGGGGCCAAGCTCCCCTTCGTCAACGGCGTCTCCTTCGCCGGTGTCACCCCCATGGTCGCCATCGCCAAGGAGCACAGTCCGCACGATGCGCTGCCGATCATCTTCGGCGCGGTCATCGTCGCCGGCGTGTTGGGTTTCCTCCTCGCCCCCTATTTCTCCAAACTCGTCCGCTTCTTCCCGCCGGTGGTCACCGGCACCGTCATCACCCTGATCGGTGTCTCGCTGCTCCCGGTCGCCTTCCGCTGGTCCGAGGGCGGCAACGAACAGGCCGCGAACTACGGCTCGTTGACGAACATCGGGATGGCCGCGGTCACCTTCCTGATCGTGCTGGTGCTGCGCCGGGTGCTGCGCGGCTTCCTCCAGCAGATCGCCATCCTGCTGGGCCTGGTCGCCGGCACCCTGATCGCGATACCGGTGGGGATCACCGACTTCTCCGCGCTCACCAAGGCGAGCCTGGTCGGCTTCCCGACGCCGTTCCACTTCGGTGCCCCGCAGTTCGACGTCGCCGCGATCATCTCGATGTGCATCGTGATGCTGGTCTGCATGACGGAGTCCACCGCCGACATGCTCGCCCTCGGCAAGATCGTGAACCGTCCGGCGGACGAGCGGACCATCGAGGGCGGCCTGCGCGCCGACACCCTCGGCACCGCCCTCAGCCCGCTGTTCAACGGCTTCGCCAACAGCGCCTTCGCCCAGAACATCGGCCTGGTCGCGATGACCAAGGTCCGTAGCCGCTTCGTGGTGGCCACCAGCGGGGCGATCCTGATCGTGCTCGGCCTGTGCCCCGTCGCCGCCTCGATCATCTCCCTGGTCCCGCTGCCCGTCCTCGGCGGCGCCGGCATCGTCCTCTTCGGCTCGGTCGCCGCCAGCGGCGTCCAGACGCTGGCCTCCGCCGCCATGGAGAAGGGGGAGAACTCGCTGATCGTCGCCGCCGCCCTCGGCGTCGGGCTGATCCCGATCGCGGCGCCGGACTTCTACCACAACTTCCCCAAGGACCTGCTGGTCGTCCTGGACTCCGGCATCAGCACCGGCTGCCTGGTCGCCATCGTCCTCAACCTCGCCTTCAACCACTTCGGCAGGAAGGGGGAACCCGACCCCGACGAGGCCGCCGCCTCGGCCGACCCGGCCCCCGACCCGCACGCCCCGGCCGACGCCCCGGAGATTCCGCGGCAGCCCGACCGCGGGCGCATGGACGACGGCGAGACCGCCTCCTCACCCGCCCACTGAGTCCCGCCTGCTGAACCCGTTCCACTGAACCCGTCCCACTGACAACGGCCCGTACGGAACCGGCAACTGCCGTCTCCTTACGGGCCGTTGGGCGTTCCGGCGGGCTCAGCCGAGGTGGTAGCCGTCCCCGTAGACCTTCCAGTCCAGCGGTGTGTGCAGGTCCAGGTTCCCGTTCTTCAGGAACACCCGCTGCTCGGTGTCGACCCGGCTGGTGTCGCTGTGTGCCTCCTCCTGCTGCATCGCCCAGACCCGGGCGTCGAGGAAGGCGTTCAGGTAGGTCTTCTCGTCGCCGCCCTGGGCCGGCGGCTTCGCCTTCGCCAGCGCCCGCTTGCGGATGCTGGAGAAGCCGGTCTTGTCGTCGCCGTCGCCGTGCATCACGATCGCGTCGTAGTACGCGAACTGTCCCAGGACGCCGATCCCGTCGGCCTTGCCCTGCTTGACCGCCGGGTCGAAGTACACCCGGTCCCGCTCGTCGTCCTGCGCCTTCCGGAAGACCGGGTCCTGTGCGGCCTTCCGCCAGTCCTTGGGGTAGTCGGGGTCCAGGCCCTCGTGCGAGTCGCTGCCGTCGACCTTGCGCAGCGCCGGCAGGTACGTCGCCAGGACGTTGTCCGGCTTCCGCTTCGTGTACAGCTCGACGAGCTCCAGCATGTCGTGCGTACCGGAGGTGAAGCCGATGATGCCGCCGGTGTAGCCGCGGCCGTCACCGATGTCCTCGATGTACTGGTACTGGGCCTTCCAGTCCAGCGAGGAGTTCTCCGCGCTGGACACCAGCTGCATGGCGATCTCCTTCTTCGCCGGGTCGTCCAGTCCGACGGCGGCCCGCGCGGTGTGCGGGGCGGCGTGCGCCGGGGGCGCCGTGCGGTCGGCCGGTGCGGCGGTGGCGGCGATCGCGGTCGCGGGGACGGCGAGCAGTGCCAGGCCGAGCGTGACGCGGGTGGCGGTCCTGGCTATCGATCGGGAGCGCATGGAGTCCTCCTGTTCGGAGTGGGCCGTGGGGGGTTCCCCAATCGTTAGGAAGCTTTCCTACCAGACTCTGGAGACGCCGTATAGCTGTTCGACCGTCCAACGTGGCGCGGTGCAGGCGGAGTTGATCGGTGTGGCCCTGGGGTCGCGCGGGGTGGTTCCCGGAGTCCGCCCCGGTCAGGCGGTGTGGTTGCCCGCCGGGGCGCCCAGCAGTCCGCCGACCAGTGCGCGGATTTCCTCCAGTGGGTCGAACGGCCCTTCTGGGAAGGTGAGTTGGCGCATCACCACCCCTTCCAGGTGATCGACCAGGATCCGCCCGTGCCGCTCCGGCGCCCCGGAACCCAGCTGGCGCACCCACTCCGTGCTCCGGTCCAGCAGCGCCTGCCGGCCCCGCCCGAGCGGTACTCGTAGCTCCGGGCGGGACGAGGACTCCAGGACCAGTGCGAACCGCGCGGCCGTACGGGCGCGGCCCGGGCCAGCGGCGTGCCGGGCGA
Organism: Streptomyces sp. NPDC058000; assembly: GCF_042886435.1. Taxonomy (NCBI): domain Bacteria; kingdom Bacillati; phylum Actinomycetota; class Actinomycetes; order Kitasatosporales; family Streptomycetaceae; genus Streptomyces; species Streptomyces sp. NPDC058000. The sequence continues at coordinate 15,468 of NZ_JBHVQS010000091.1, read as the reverse complement.
AAGCGGCCATCGCCGCGGCCAGTTCGCCGGGGCCGACCGGTGCCGGCTCGGTGGCCAGCGCTGCCCAGTCCCCGCGCTCCAGGGTCAGCAGGTGCTCGGCGATGCCGTCGATGAGCGCGGCCCGGGTGCGGAAGTAGTTGGAGGTGGTGCCCGTCGGTACGCCGGCCGCCCGGTCCACCGCCTGGTACGTCAGTCGCCGCGCCCCTTCGGAGCCCAGGACCTCGACTGCCGCGTCCAGCACTTGCTCCCGCCGCCGCGCCACCGTTCCACCCGCCTGTCCTTACAACTCCGTTACTACGGCCATAGTAGTGCGATTCCGCCGAGGGTCCTGGCGGCCGGCCGGCGCCGAAGTCGTTGGCGCAGGCGCTGATGAGTCGCCCGATATGCTGCATTTCGACACGGAAACTGACAGTTATTCAACGTGTGTGCCCGTGCAGCCGGGTGCCACAGAGAGGGGGCCCGCGGTGCCCCACGAAGTCAACGCGTCAGGGCTGGAAGCCACCGTCGACGGGCTGATGGACGACCTCTGCGCCGATCTCAAGCGGCTCGCCGCCATCCCCTCCATCGCCTTTCCCGGGTTCTCGCCCGAACCCGTCCTCCAGGCCCGTGACCTCGTCGTCGCGTTGCTGCGGGCGGCGGGGGTGACCGACATCGGCGAACTGAACCTGCCCGACACCGCCCCGGTCGTCACCGCCACCGTCCCCCCGCCCACCCCGGACGCCCCGACCGTCCTCCTCTACGCGCACTACGACGTCCAACCGCCGGGCGACGAACGCCGTTGGGACTCGCCGCCGTTCGAGCCGACGGACATCGAGGGCGGTATCCGTGCCCGTGGGATCGCCGACGACAAGGCCAACCTCATGGTCCACATCGGTGCCCTCCGGGCGTTCGGAGGGCGGCCACCGGTGGGCGTCAAGATCGTCTTCGAGGGGCAGGAGGAGTACGGCAGCGCCTTCGACGGCTATCCGCCCACCGATCCGGCCCCGTTCGCCTGCGACGCGATGATCATCGCGGACACCGGCAACATCCGCCCCGGCACCCCCACCCTCACCACCGCGCTCCGCGGCAGCGTCGACGTCCTCGTCGAGGTCCACACGCTCGGCGCCGCCGTCCACAGCGGCGAGTACGGCGGGGCCGCCCCCGACGCCCTGCTCGTCCTCGTCAAAGCGCTGGCCACCCTGCACGACGTCCACGGGGACGTCGCGGTGGAGGGGCTGCGGCGCGAACCGTGGGACGGCACGGCGTTCACCGAGGGCGAGTTCAGGGAACTGGCCGGCGTGCCCGAGGGGCTGCCGCTCCTGGGGTCCGGAGGACTCGGCGAACGCCTGTGGAGCGGCCCGGCGCTCACCGTCGTCGGACTGGACGCGCCCTCCGTCGACCACGGTGCCGCCGCCGTCGTCCCGCACGCCCGAGCCAAGCTCAACCTCCGCGTCCACCCCCGACAGGACCCCCGGCAGGCCCAGGACGCCCTCGTCCGTCACCTGCGCAGCCTGCGGCCCTTCGGGATCCCGCTCACCGTCACTCCCGGCGACACCGGCCCCGGCTACGAGGCCGCCACCGACGGCCCCGCCTACCGCGCGGCCCGCACCGCGCTGCGCCGCGCCTGGGGAACCGACCCCGTCCAGGCGGCGTCCGGCGGTTCCATCCCGCTGGTCAACGGGCTGGCCGCGGCGGTACCGGACGCCGAGGTCCTGCTCTTCGGCGCCGAGGACAACCTGTGCAACCTGCACGGCCCCAATGAGCGCGTGCTGTTCTCCGAACTCCGCGGAGCGCTGCTCGCCGAGGCCGTGTTCTTCGCGGAGTACGCCGCCGGGCACCGCCGCTCCGGGGGCACGGGATGACGCCGGAGGCCGCGGAGCGGCGCCGGTTCGCCTTCCCCAGCGCCCTCACCGTCCTCGCGCTCGTCACGGTCGTCGTCTGGGCGCTGGCCTTCGTACTGCCCGCCGGCACCTACGTCCGCAACGCCGCCGGCCGGCCCGTCCAGGGCTCCTACCACCGCGCACCGTCCGGCCGGACCTTCCCGGAACGCCTCGGTGACCTCTTCCTCTCCCCGGTCAACGGCCTCTACGGCGTCAAGGACACCAGGACCGGCCTGGTGGGACCGGACCTCACCGGCGAGCTGTACGGCAGTGCCGGGGTCTTCCTCTTCGTCCTCGCCATCGGCGCGTTCATCACCGTGGTCTTCGCCACCGGCGCCCTGGACCGCGGGATCGGCCGCCTCGCCCACCGCCTGCGCGACCGCGGTGCCCTCCTCATCGCCGGGGTGATGGCGGTCTTCTCGCTGCTCGGCACCGTCGAGGGCTTCGCCGAGGAGACCCTGGGGTTCTACGGACTGATCATCCCGCTGATGCTGGCCCTCGGCTTCGACCGCCTGGTGGCCACCGGCGCGATCATCCTCGGCGCGGGCATCGGCGTCCTCTGCTCCACCGTCAATCCGTTCGCCACCGGGGTCGCCTCCTCGGCCGCCGAGATCTCCCTGGGCGACGGCATCGCACTGCGCGTCGCGATGTGGCTGGTGCTGACGGCCGTCACCATCGCCTACGTCATCCGCTACGCGCGCCGGGTGCGCGCCGACCCCGACCGTTCGCTCTGCGGCTTCCTGGCCGGCGACCGCGAGCACGCCCAGACCGCCCCGGACGCCGCCGAGCCGCCGCCGTTGACCCCGCTCCACAAGACGGTCCTGCTCACCGTCGCCCTGCTCTTCGCCTTCATGATCTTCTCGGTGATCCCGTGGTCCGGTGCCCTCACCGGCCGCGCCACCGCACCGCCCTACGCCTGGGAACTCGACTGGTCCTTCCCGCAGTTGGCGGCGGTGTTCCTGGTCGGGGCGGTGCTGGTCGGGGTGCTGGCGCGGATGGGCGAGCAGCGGCTCAGCGCGACCTTCGTCCAGGGCGCCGCCGACTTCATCGCACCCGCGCTGGTCATCGTCCTGGCCCGCGGCGTCACCGTCATCATGAACAACGCCAAGGTCACCGACACCGTGCTGCACTCCATCGAGGGCGTGGTCTCGGGCACCCCCTCGGCGCTCTTCGGCGTCATCGTCTTCGTCGTCAACCTCCCCCTGGCCTTCCTGATCCCCTCCACCTCGGGGCACGCCACGCTCGCCATGCCGATCCTGGCCCCGCTCGCCGACTTCGCCGGTGTCACCCGCCCGGTCGTCGTCACCGCCTGGCAGGCCGCCAGCGGTTGGATGAACCTCTGGGTGCCCACCACCGCCGTCATCATGGGCGGCGTCGCGCTCGCCAAGGTCGGCTACGACACCTACCTCCGCTTCGTCGCGCCGCTGCTGGTCCTGCTGTTCGTCCTGATCTGCGCGTTCGTGGCGCTGGGGGCGGTGGTCACGTAGGGCCTGTCCGGGGGCGGCGGCCCGCACGCCACGCGAAGGGCCCGCGCGCACCACGGAGCGGTGGTGTGCGCGGGCCCTTCAACGCCGTGCCGGTTCAGGTCGGACCGGGCGGACCAGGTCGGACCGGGCCGGCTCAGACCAGGAGTTCGTACGCCGGCAGGGTGAGGAAGTCGGCGTAGTCGGGGTCCAGGGAGACCTTCAGGAGGAGGTCGTGGGCCTGCTGCCACTTGCCGCCGGTGAAGGCTTCCTCGCCCACCTCGGTCCGGATGGCGGCCAGTTCCTCCGCGGCGATCCGGCGGACCAGGTCGGCGGTGACCTTGGTGCCGGCGTGCCCCTCCTCCACGAAGACGACACCGGCGTCGACCCACTGCCAGATCTGGGAGCGGGAGATCTCGGCGGTGGCGGCGTCCTCCATCAGGCCGAAGATGGCCACCGCGCCGAGGCCGCGCAGCCAGGCTTCGATGTAGCGGGTGCCGACCTGGACCGCGTCGACCAGGCCCTGGTAGGTGGGCTTGGCCTCCAGCGAGTCGATGGCGATGAGGTCGGCGGCGGCGACCGAGACGTCCTCGCGCAGGCGGCCCTTCTGGTTGGGCGCCTCGCCGAGGACCGCGTCGAAGGAGGCGCGGGCGATCGGCACCAGGTCGGGGTGGGCGACCCAGGAGCCGTCGAAGCCGTCGCCGGCCTCCCGGTCCTTGTCGTTCTTGACCTTGGCCAGGGCCTGCTCGTTGGCCTCGGGGTCCCGGCGGTTGGGGATGAAGGCCGCCATGCCGCCGATCGCGTGCGCCCCGCGCTTGTGGCAGGTGCGGACCAGGAGTTCGGTGTAGGCGCGCATGAACGGGGCGGTCATCGTGACCGCGTTGCGGTCCGGGAGGACGAACTTGGCGCCGCCGTCACGGAAGTTCTTGACGATCGAGAAGAGGTAGTCCCAGCGGCCGGCGTTCAGGCCCGAGGCGTGGTCGCGCAGCTCGTAGAGGATCTCCTCCATCTCGTACGCGGCGGTGATGGTCTCGATGAGGACCGTGGCGCGGACGGTGCCCTGCGGGATCCCGACGTAGTCCTGGGCGAAGACGAAGATCTCGTTCCAGAGGCGGGCTTCCAGGTGGGACTCGGTCTTGGGCAGGTAGAAGTACGGGCCTTTGCCGAGGTCCAGCAGACGCTGGGCGTTGTGGAAGAAGTAGAGGCCGAAGTCGACCAGGGCGCCGGGGACCGGCCGGCCCTCGAACTGGAGGTGGCGCTCCTCCAGGTGCCAACCACGCGGTCGCATCACGACCGTGGCGAGCTCCTCGGCCGACTTGAGGGCGTAGGACTTGCCGGTGCGGGCATCGGTGAAGTCGATCCGGCGCTCGTAGGCGTCGATCAGGTTGAGCTGGCCGTTGACGACGTTTTCCCAGGTGGGAGCCGAGGCGTCCTCGAAGTCGGCGAGCCACACCTTGGCGCCCGAGTTGAGCGCGTTGATCGTCATCTTGCGGTCGGTGGGACCGGTGATCTCCACCCGGCGGTCGTTGAGCGCGGCGGGCGCCTCGGCCACCTTCCAGCTGTCGTCCGCGCGGATCTGCGCGGTTTGGGGGAGGAAGTCCAGCGAGCTGGTTCGGGCGATCTCGGCACGACGTTCGGCGCGGCGGGCGAGCAGCTCGTCGCGGCGGGGGGTGAACCGCCGGTGCAGCTCGGCAACGAAGGCGAGCGCGGCGTCGGTGAGGACCTCGCCCTGCCGTTCCGGGGTGTGTGCGGGGTCGACTTCGACGATGGCCAGCGGGGACGGCGCTGGTGCGGACATGAGCTGTCACTCCATTCAGCGGCGGTGCCTGGCGGCCGCCGGGGCACCTGAGCGGCACGGGGTGCCGCGGTTCCGAGATGCGGTCGCGGGCGCCGTACGGATAGCAGGGCGCTTCTGACCAGTGGAGACTAGTTTCCTTATCGCGGAACTTCAATGGTTTGTTGACGTCGAGATTCTCTGAGTCGACAGAAGTGATGATCGAATGGCTCTCGGTGCCACAGTGGTCACTCTCCATTACCCCCGCCGCGGGGTGGCGGTTTCCCGTCAACCCGCGGCCGTGGCGGGCGTTCCGGTGGCCCGGCGCCCCGTCCGCCGCAGAATGTGCGGCCCCCCGCCGGACCGGAGAGCGCCGGCCCGGCGGTCGCCGTCATTCCAGCCGCCGCAGATCCTCCGGCGTGTCGATGTCGTACGCCTCGGCCACATCGCCGCACTCGACGAGCGTGACCGCCCCGGTGTGCCGCCGGAGATAGGCCCGCGCCCCGCGGTCGCCCTCCGCGCTCGCCGCGATGTCCGCCCACCGCTCCGCGCCGAACAGCACCGGATGCCCCCGCTCGCCCCCGTACGCCGCGGCCGCCAGCGCGTCCCGCCCGGTGTACGCGGCCACCACCCGGGCCACCGCGGCGGCACCGATGCCCGGCTGGTCGACGAGGGACACCACCACCGCGTCCGCCCCCGACCCGGCCAGCGCGGTCAGGCCCACCCGGAGCGACGAGCCCATGCCCTGGGCCCAGTCCGGGTTCACCGAGATTCCGTAGTCGGCCAGCTCGGCCCGGGCCCGGACGGTCTCGGCGGCCGCGCCCAGCACGATGTGCACCGGTCCGCAGCCGCCGTCCCGCAGTACCCGTGCGGCATGCTCGACCAGCGGGCGTCCCCGATGGTCGAGCAGTGCCTTGGGTCGTCCCCCCAGCCGCCTACCGCCGCCCGCGGCGAGCAGTAGTCCGGCCACCTTCCCCTCGGGCCGTCCGGCCCCCGCTCTTCCCTCGGCGCCTGCGCGTTCCCCTGGATGTGCCATGGGGACTGCTTACCTCATGGCGTCGCGCGGCGCCCTCCGCCGCCCGGAATCAGGCGGCGCCGGCCCGTGTCAGGCCGCGTCCCCCGCCGTCCGCTGCCGCGGGATCCGCGGCCGCAGCCGGTCCCGGAGCTGCGCGGTCCGCTCGTCCGCGTGCCGGCTCTCGCTGACGTAACGGTGTATGAGCTCCTCGGTGATCTCGGAGGCGTCGGTCAGGCCGTACGCCCGGCAGATGAGCTGGATGACGCTGAGGTGCCGGGAGTCGGGGCCGGGATGGGGGCCGGGGTCGGGGCCTGGGTTGGGCTCCATGGCGTTCTCCGATCCAATGGTCCAGTGGTGTGTGATTCAGTGATATGCCGGACATTTCCCGGAAGGGAGAATGCTCCATCGCGCGGCGCCGTACGCCTTGTACGGGATACGCCCACGCCAACGGGTGCCCGGGGGAACGCACGTACTGACGCATGGTCATGCGCCCGGCGGGTATTCGCGCGTGGCGTGTGCGGGCCGGGCGTGCGCTGCGGGCGCACCGCGGGCGCCCGGGTACGGCGCGAAGCCGGCCGCAGGGTCGGGGAATCGGGGGCCGAGAGGCGAAAACCGGCCAGGGGAGGCCGGTTGGGACGGCGGGGCGGGGCCGGGCCACGGTGGTGTGCGCGCCGCACTGGAGGTCGGCCAAGTCGCGGGCAGATGGCGGTCGATGTGGCGTGGTTACGGCGGCCGTGCGGCATATGTCGTGCCGGTGCCGCCGGCGGCACCGGCCTCGATGCCGCGGTGCGGTGTCCGGCCGGATAAGGTGCTGCTCCGTTGCGGACGTCCGGCCGCCACGGACGCGGTGGTCCGGGTCGGCGGAGGGGGCCGCGAGGCAGATTCGGGGGCGTGAGTGGTGAACGGTGCGGAGCCGTCGGAGATCTTCCAGCCGTTGGCGGGCGACGACCCGCAAGCGATAGCGGGGTACCGCCTGGCGGCGAAGCTCGGTTCGGGCGGGATGGGCAAGGTCTACCTCTCCTACACGCCCGGCGGCCGGCCGGTGGCCATCAAGGTGATCCGGCCCGAGTTCAGCGAAGACGCGGAGTTCCGCCGCCGGTTCACGCAGGAGGTGCACGCCGCGCAGCGGGTCCAGGGGCTGTTCACCGCTCCGGTGATCGACAGCGACACCGACGGCCCGATGCCCTGGCTCGCCACCGCCTACGTCCCCGGTCCCTCGCTCGCCGAGGCCGTCGCTGGGCACGGCCAACTCCCGGTGTCCACCGTGCTGTTGCTGGTCGCCGGGGTCGCCGAGGCGCTCCAGGTCATCCACCGTGCGGGCATCGTCCACCGCGACCTGAAGCCCTCCAACGTCCTGCTGGCCGCCGACGGCCCGCGCGTCATCGACTTCGGCATCGCCCGCGCCGCCGAAGCCCCCTCCCTGACCGGCAGCGGGGTCACCGTCGGCACCCCCACCTTCATGGCGCCCGAACAGGCGGCGGGCACCTCGATCACCCCCGCCGCCGACGTCTTCGCGCTCGGCCAGGTCGCGGCGTACGCGTCCACCGGCGTCCCGGCCTTCGGCGAGGGCACCGCGCACGGCGTCCTCTACCGCATCGTCCACGAGGAGCCCGACCTCTCCCGAATACCCGACGAGCTACGGGAGTTGGTGGTCCGCTGCCTGGCCAAGGACGTGGCCGGCCGGCCGTCCGTCGCCGAGGTCATCGCGCTGTGCGCCGCCGCCTCCGGCCAGACCCAGCTGCGCCGCCCCGAGGACTGGCTCCCCACCGCCGTCGCTGCCGACCTCACCACCCGTGCCGCCGCCCCGGCCCCCCGGCTCCGCCCGCCCCCGGAGGCCCCCGAGGCCGGCGTCGCGACCCACCCGGCGCAGCCGCCGGCCCCGCCCGCCGCCCCGGTGCCGACCGCGCTGGACCACCCCCGCACCCCGCCGCCCGGCTTCGGCGCGGCGGCGTCCGCCCCGTCCGCCGGCACGTCGGCTCCCCGGCCTCCCAAGAAGAGGCGCAGGGTACCGGCCGTGGCTCTGGTGCTGGCCGGCGCGCTGGCCGTCGCGGGCGCGGGCGGCGGCGCGGTCTACTTCGTGATGAAGAACGACGGCCGGACGAAGACCGGCCAGGCCGCCGACCACAAGCCGAAGACCGTCACCGGAACGCCGACCCCCACCGACTCCCCGAGCGGCGGCGACACCGGATCCGACACCCCTCAGCCGCCGCAGGAGGATCCGCAGCCGGTCGACACCGAGGGCATCGACCTGCCCCACGGTTACTACCTGTCCTTCGCCGACGACCCCGTCACGCCGAAGAACGCGCACCCCGAGGAGGCCGACGCCGCGCTCGACGGGAACAACAATTCGGACGGCGGTATCCATGCTCCTGACGGAAAGCTGGTGCTGCTCGAACCAGGCCAGGAGGGCACGCTCGACACGTGCCGCAGCGATACCCGCTTCACCTCGCGCGTGGACATCAGCCTGCTCGCCGAGGGCTCGCGGATGTGCCTGACCACCAGCAGCGGCACGATCGCGCTGATCACGTTCCAGGGCAAGTCGGCGGACTCGGACCCGAGCAGCTATGTGACCCTCGACGTCCGGGTCTGGCGCAACGCGGTGGACCCGCAGTAGGGCTCCTGGGCGCCGGTGATCGGTTTTTTCGCTCTCCGTATGGCGCGGGCGGCGCAGAGTGGCGTTAACTGTCCCGCATCGCGGAACGGGCAACGGCCTGGGAGGGCGCCGTCGTTGTGGAACAGCTGCAGAGAGACAGCCGCATGACCGGGGACGGGAGCGACCCGAGGGTCCGCGCATTACGAGTGGCGGTGGCCCGGCTCCGCCGTCAACTGGCCGTCCTGCCCGGCGAGTTGGCGGACCGGTCGACCGCCGACGACGAACTGGCCGCACTGGACGCGATGGTGAGCCACGGCGCACCCGAAGTGACCCGGCTGCGCCGTTCGCTGCTGTTGATAGCCGGCGCGGTGGGCTCGGTGAGCGCGCTGTCGTCGGCGCTGTCCGAGGTCCGCGAGCGGATCGACGGCTTCGGCGAGCTGCCGGGCGGGTGAGGCGACCCGGGCGGGACGCCTCACCCGGACATTACGCCGGCGTCTGGTTGGCCAGGGCCACCGACAGCTGGGCGGCCACCTCTTGGAGCACCGGGACGATCTTGTCCGTCGCGGCTTCCGTCACCCGGCCGGTCGGCCCGGAGATGGAGATCGCCGCGGAGGTGGGCGAATTGGGGACCGGGACCGCGAGGCAGCGGACGCCGATCTCCTGCTCGTTGTCGTCGACCGCGTAGCCGAGGCGACGGACGTCGGCCAGGGCGTCGAGGAAGCCGTCCGGGTCGGTGATGGTCTTCTCGGTCGCGGCGGGCATGCCCGTACGGCCGAGGAGCGCGCGGACCTCCTCCGGCGGGTGGTTGGCCAGCAGGGCCTTGCCGACGCCGGTGGAGTGCGGCAGCACGCGGCGGCCGACCTCGGTGAACATCCGCACCGCGTGCCGGGACGGGACCTGCGCGACGTAGACGATCTCGTCCCCGTCGAGGAGGGCCATGTTGGCGGTCTCGCCGGTCTCCTCCACGAGGCGGGCCAGGAACGGCCGGGCCCAGGTGCCCAGCAGTCGGGAGGCGCTCTCGCCGAGCCGGATCAGGCGCGGCCCGAGGGCGTACCGGCGGTTGGGCTGCTGGCGGACGTAGCCGCAGGCGACCAGCGTGCGCATCAGGCGGTGGATGGTGGGCAGCGGCAGTCCGCTGCTGGCCGCGAGCTCGCTCAGGCCCACCTCGCCGCCGGCGTCGGCCATCCGCTCCAGGAGGTCGAAGGCGCGCTCAAGGGACTGGACCCCGCCGCTGGCGCCGGCGGGCTTGGCATCGGCGGCGGAGGTGCTGGCGCTGGACGGCGGCACGTCGCGTTCCTTTCGGGGCGGGTCGGATCGGTCTCGGCTCTACGGCTTACGGGCGCCGGGCCCGACCGGAGCAGCCTACCGGTCACACCGCGCAGGCACACCGCGTATCGCACACTCGTTCCCGCCGGTCAGCGCCCGTATGTCCCAAGGTGCCAGCTCCTTGCCGAGATCTCTTGACGGTGCCAGTGGCCATAGCTACGTTCTGCTGCGCGAAACCTACTGTCCATTCTGTGGAATCCTCCAAATCGTTGGAGCGTCATGCGCATTCTCGTCATGAACCCGAACACCACGGCTTCCATGACCGCTTCGATCCGCGCCACCGCCACCGCGGTCGCCGCACCGGGCACCGAGATCCTCGCCACCGAACCCCTCTGGGGGCCCGAGTCCATCGAAGGCCACTTCGAGGGGTACCTCAGCGCCGCCGCCGTCCTGGACCGGCTCGCCACCCTGGACACCCCGTTCGACGCGCTGGTCATGGCCGGCTTCGGCGAACCGGGCCGGGAGGGCGCCCAGGAACTGCTGGACGTCCCCGTCCTGGACATCACCGAGTGCGCGGCGCAGATGGCGCTGATGCTCGGCCACGCGTACGGCATCGTCACCACCCTCGACCGCGCCGTGCCGCAGATCCGGGACCGGCTGCTGACGGCCGGGCTGCTCCAGCGCTGCGCCGGCGTCCGCGGCACCGGGCTCGGGGTCCTGGAGCTGGAGGAGGATCCGGAGCGCACCGTCGCGGTGATCATCGAGACCGCCCGCGAGGTGGTCCGGGACGGCGCGGAGGTGATCTGCCTGGGGTGCGGCGGTATGGCCGGGCTCCAGGAGAAGGTCGCGGCGGCGCTGGGCGTACCCGTCGTGGACGGCGTCGCCGCCGCGGTGAAGTTCGCGGAGGCGGTGGTCGGCCTCGCCCTGACCACCAGTACGCAGCGCAGCTTCGCCCCGCCCCGCCCCAAGGCCATCGGCTCCTGGCCGCTGAGCAGCCACCTCGCGCGCACGGCCGCGGGGGAGCGGGGACGCATGCAGGATTCCGCCCGGTGCACCGCATTTTCCGTGAAGACGTCAGGCATCTGACGACTGACGGCTCTGATGTCTAGGCTCCACCCGACCTGCCTGGGAGAACACATGAGTACATCCCCGCAGCACCGTCCGGGACCGCCGGACCCGAGGCTCTACAACGAGGACCTCGCACCGGCGGCGAAGCGCACCTGGGGCACGTACAGCGTCTTCGCGCTGTGGATGTCCGACACCCACGCGATCAGCAACTACGCCTTCGCCGCCAGCCTCTTCGTGCTGGGGCTGCCGGCCTGGGAGGTGTTCACCGCACTGCTGGTCGGCATCACGCTCGTCTACTGGATGATGAACCGGATGGGACACGCCGGGCACCGCACCGGGGTTCCCTATCCGGTGCTCGCCCGGGCGAGCTGGGGCGTCTACGGCGCCAACATCCCGGCGCTGCTGCGCGCGGTGATGGCGGTGGCCTGGTACGGCATCCAGACCTGGCTGGCCTCCACGGCCGTGGTGCTGCTGACGCTCCAGATCGCGCCCGGTCTCGACGCGTACAACCACAACTCGGTGCTGGGGCTGTCCACCCTCGGCTGGGTCGCGTTCATGGTGATGTGGGGCCTACAGGCCGCCCTGCTGACCCGGGGGATGGAGTTCATCCGCAAGGTCCAGGACTTCGCGACCGGGCCGGTGGTCTGGCTGGTGGTGCTGGCGCTGGCGGTGTACCTCGTCGTCAAGTCGCACGGTGACATCTCGCTGACCCGCAGCCTGACCGGGCTCAGCGGCACCGCGCAGGTCCAGCAGAGCCTGATCGCGGTCAGCCTGACCGTGGCCACCTTCCTGACCCTGGTCCTCAACTACGCCGACTTCGCCCGCTTCACCCCCGACCACCGCTCCTACCGACGCGGCAACCTCGTCGGGCTGCCGGTGAACTTCACCGCCTTCGCGGTGGTCGCCGTCCTGGTCACCGCCGGCACCATCGCGGTCTTCGGCGAGGCGATCTACGACCCGGTGAAGGTGATCCAGAAGATCGACAACCCGGTGGTCACCGTCATCGGCGCGCTGGCCTTCATCGTCGCCACCATCGGCATCAACGTCGTCGCCAACTTCGTCTCGCCCGCCTACGACTTCGCCAACCTGCTGCCGAAGTACCTGGACTTCAAGCGCGGCGGCATGATCACCGCGGTGCTGGCGGTGCTGGTCATGCCCTGGAAGCTGTACTCCTCGGCGCTGGTGATCCAGTACTTCCTGGGCGCGCTGGGGGCCTTCCTCGGCCCGCTGGTGGCGATCCTGCTCGTCGACTACTACCTGGTGCGACGGGGGCGGATCGATGTCGATGCGCTGTTTTCGGCCGATGCGGCCGGCGCCTACTACTACCGCCGGGGCTACAACCCGAAGGCCGTGATCGCGTTCCTGCCGGCCGCCGCGGTCTCCGCCGCGCTGGCGCTGATCCCGGTCTTCGACGCCGTGGCGCCGTTCTCCTGGATCTTCGGGATGGCGATCTCCGGGCTGCTCTACGCCGCGGTCTCGCGCCGCGAGCGGGCCGCCGCGGGTACCGGTCCGATCCCACAGGACATCATCTCGTCGCAGGTCAGGGGCGAGACGGTGGAGGAGGTCGAGGAGCCGGAGCGGTCCGGTGCGATCGCCGGGCCGGCCGCCGCACCGGGGTCTTGACGGGCCGGGGTCCTGAGTGAAGACTCATTCAACAGACTGTTGAATTCCGCATTCCGCCGGTCCACACCGACATTCCGGGGTTCGCGGGATTCCGCGCCAGGGGCGGCACGGCCCGCGGCAGCCGTGCCCCGCACGCGCCGGCGCGCGACGATGAAACAACGATATGGGAGGTACTGGGTGTCCGAAATAGAGCTGGTGCTGCGTTCCACGCGCGTCGTCACCCCGGAGGGGACGCGGGCCGCGTCCGTCACCGTCAAGGACGGGAAGATCGCCGCCGTCCTGCCGCACGACGCCGCGGCCCCGGCCGGCGCCCGGGTGGAGGACTTCGGCGACGACGTCCTGCTGCCCGGCCTCGTCGACACCCACGTACACGTCAACGACCCCGGCCGCACCGAGTGGGAGGGCTTCTGGACGGCCACCCGCGCGGCCGCGGCCGGCGGTATCACCACGCTCGTGGACATGCCGCTCAACAGCCTCCCGCCCACCACCACCGTGGACAACCTCGGCACCAAGCGCGAGGTCGCCCGCAGCAAGGCACACATCGACGTCGGCTTCTGGGGCGGCGCCATCCCCGGCAACGTCAAGGACCTGCGCCCGCTCCACGAGGCCGGCGTGTTCGGCTTCAAGTGCTTCCTGTCGCCCTCCGGCGTCGACGAGTTCCCGGAGGTCGACCAGGAGCAGCTGGCGGCGGCGCTCGGCGAGATCGCCGCCTTCGACGGACTGCTGATCGTGCACGCCGAGGACCCCGGCCACCTGGGTGCCGCCCCCGAGGCGCACGGCCCCAAGTACGCCGACTTCCTCGCCTCCCGCCCCCGGGTCTCCGAGAACGACGCCATCGCCGGCCTGATCGAGCTGGCCCGGAAGCTGGACGCGCGGGTGCACGTGCTGCACCTCTCCTCCAGTGACGCACTGCCGCTGATCGCCGCCGCCCGCGCCGACGGCGTCAAGATCACCGTCGAGACCTGCCCGCACTTCCTGACCCTGACCGCCGAGGAAATCCCGGACGGCGCCACCGAGTTCAAGTGCTGCCCGCCGATCCGCGAGGCCGGCAACCAGGACGCCCTGTGGCAGGGCCTGGCCGACGGCACCATCGACTGCATCGTCTCCGACCACTCGCCCTCCACCACCGACCTCAAGACCCCCGACTTCGGCACGGCCTGGGGCGGCATCTCCTCGCTCCAGCTCGGCCTGCCGGCCATCTGGACCACCGCCCGGGAGCGCGGCCACAGCCTGGAGGACGTGGTCCGCTGGATGTCCGCCGCCCCGGCGGAGCTGGTCGGCCTCGACAGCAAGGGCGCCATCGCGCCCGGCCGGGACGCCGACTTCGCGGTGCTGGCGCCCGACGCGACCTTCACCGTCGACCCCGCCGAACTCCAGCACCGCAACAAGATCACCGCGTACGCAGGGAAGACCCTGTACGGCGTCGTCCGCTCCACCTGGCTGCGCGGCCGGAAGATCAACGACGGCACCACCCTCGCCGAGCCCACCGGCGAACTTCTCGAAAGGCCGCGCGCATGACCACCGGCGAACTCCCGCACTACACCGGGGACGCCAGCCCCTACGGCGGCGGCGACCCCTACGCCGACTACCGCACCCCCGGCCCGGCCGGCTTCCCCTTCTCCCACCTGCCCGACCTCGCCGACCGGCGGCTCGGCGCCGGGGTGCTCGCCGCCAACGACGAGTTCTTCGCCGAACGCGAGAACCTCCTTAAGCCCGACGCCGCCCACTTCGACCCCGAGGCGTTCGGCCACAAGGGCAAGATCATGGACGGCTGGGAGACCCGGCGCCGCCGCGGCACCGACGGCGACCACCCCTTCCCGACCGAGGAGGACCACGACTGGGCGCTGATCCGGCTCGGCGCCCCCGGCGTGATCCGCGGCATCGTCGTCGACACCGCACACTTCCGCGGCAACTACCCGCAGTCGGTCAGCGTCGAGGGCGCCTGCGTCGAGGGCTCCCCGTCGCCGGCCGAGCTCCGCGCCGACGGCGTCAAGTGGACCCCACTCGTCCCGCGCACCGCCCTCGGCGGGCACGCCGCCAACGGCTTCGCCGTCCACGCCGAGCAGCGCTTCACCCACCTGCGGCTCAACCAGCACCCCGACGGCGGCATCGCCCGCCTCCGAGTCCACGGCGAGGTCGCCCCGGCGCCCCGCTGGCTGGCCGCGCTGGGCACCTTCGACCTCGCCGCGCTGGAGAACGGCGGCCAGGTCGAGGACGCCTCGGACCGCTTCTACTCCTCGCCCACCAACACCATCCAGCCGGGTCGGTCCCGCAAGATGGACGACGGCTGGGAGACCCGGCGCCGCCGCGGCACCGGTAACGACTGGGTGCGCTACCGCCTCACCGAGCAGTCCGTGATCCGCGCGGTGGAGATCGACACCGGCTACCTCAAGGGCAACTCGGCCGGCTGGGCGGCCCTGTCCGGGCGCGACGGCGAGGACGGCGACTGGGTCGAACTGCTGCCCCGCACCCGACTCCAGCCCGACACCGTCCACCGCTTCCTGCTGGACGACGCGCCCGCGGTGACCCACGTCCGGTTGGACATCTTCCCCGACGGCGGCATCGCCCGGCTCCGGCTGCACGGTGCGCTCACCGAGGAAGGAGCGGCCCGGCTGGCCGCCCGCCACCGGGAACTGAGCGGCTGACCGCCCCCCGCTGCGCGGGGTTTGTGCGTACGTTGTCGGGTTCCCCGCCGTGGGGGGTGCTGTTCGCGCCTGCGGCGCGGGGCGGCTCCGCTGCGCGGGGCTGTTAGGCCGCGGTGCCGGGTCTGCGGGGTTGGGGGTTGCCGGACTGCTGCGCTTTACGTC
>NZ_JBHVQS010000090.1:0-26375 GCF_042886435.1 Streptomyces sp. NPDC058000 | reverse complement strand
CCGGTACGGCCCTGATGGGCGCGGTCGGCGCGCTGATCGCGATTCCGGCCACCGCGACGCTCCAGGCGTTCCTGGGGGCGTACGTCAAGCGGTACGAGGTCACCGCGGATCCGCGGGTCCGCCTCTGGGCGCGGCGTCGGAGCGGGGCCCCGGACGGTGCTGCCGATGCCGCGCCGGGCTCGGCCCGGGAGGCGGTCCGGGAGACAGCCGGGGAGACGACCCGGGAGACGGTCGAGGAGGCGGGCCGGCAGTCGGGCGCCGGTGTGTCGGGCGGCCAACGGGACACCGTGCCGGGCGGGGCGCGACGGGACGGTGGGTGACGCCGGCGGTGCGGTGAGTGACGCGGGTGGTGCGGTGGTGCGGCGAGTGGCGCGCTTGACACCAAAATCGAACATCCATTCTTATTGGGTGTCCGGCCGCCCGACGCGGCTCCGGCCCATGGGAATCCCGGGCCGACCGCCGGGTTATCCACAGGCCGGGTCCGGGTCCGGGCGCATTGTCAGTGGCAGGCGTTAGCGTCATGGACGTGAAGCGATCGACTCAAGCAAACCGGGTGGAACCCATGGCAGGCACCGACCGCGAGAAGGCGCTGGACGCCGCACTCGCACAGATTGAACGGCAATTCGGCAAGGGCGCGGTCATGCGCATGGGCGAGCGGTCGAGGGAGCCCATCGAGATCATCCCGACCGGCTCGACCGCCCTCGACGTCGCGCTCGGCGTCGGCGGCCTGCCGCGCGGCCGGGTCGTGGAGGTCTACGGACCGGAGTCCTCCGGTAAGACCACCCTGACCCTGCACGCGGTGGCGAACGCACAGAAGGCCGGCGGCCAGGTCGCGTTCGTGGACGCCGAGCACGCCCTCGACCCCGAGTACGCGCGCAAGCTCGGCGTCGACATCGACAACCTCATCCTGTCCCAGCCGGACAACGGCGAGCAGGCCCTGGAGATCGTCGACATGCTGATCCGCTCCGGCGCCCTGGACCTCATCGTGATCGACTCCGTGGCCGCCCTGGTGCCGCGGGCCGAGATCGAGGGTGAGATGGGCGACTCCCACGTCGGCCTCCAGGCCCGCCTGATGAGCCAGGCCCTGCGGAAGATCACCAGCGCGCTCAACCAGTCCAAGACCACCGCGATCTTCATCAACCAGCTCCGCGAGAAGATCGGCGTGATGTTCGGCTCCCCGGAGACCACGACCGGTGGCCGCGCGCTGAAGTTCTACGCCTCCGTCCGGATCGACATCCGCCGGATCGAGACCCTCAAGGACGGCACGGAGGCGGTCGGTAACCGCACCCGCTGCAAGGTCGTGAAGAACAAGGTCGCGCCGCCCTTCAAGCAGGCCGAGTTCGACATCCTCTACGGCCAGGGCATCAGCCGCGAGGGCGGTCTGATCGACATGGGCGTCGAGCACGGCTTCATCCGCAAGTCCGGCGCCTGGTACACCTACGAGGGCGACCAGCTCGGCCAGGGCAAGGAGAACGCCCGCAACTTCCTCAAGGACAACCCCGATCTCGCCAATGAGGTCGAGAAGAAGATCAAGGAGAAGCTGGGCGTCGGCGTGAAGCCGCAGGAAGACGCGGCGGAGCCCGCCGCGCCCGCCGCCGGCTCGGAGGAGGAGCCGGTCAAGGCCGCAGCGGCGGCGACCAAGAGCGCCAAGGGCGCCAAGGCCCCGGCGGCCAAGAGCTGACGCGCCATGACACGGCGAACGGAATGGCCGGACAGCGCCGGCTCCAGCAGCGCTGCCGGCGACGCCGAGAACCGTAGCGGCCGGACGGGCGGTGCCGTCCCCGAGGACGGCGCCGCGCCCAGGGACGGCGGTGGTTCCCGCCCGTCGAGGGCCGGGTCGGGACCGCCGCGTACGCCCGAGGAGCAGGCGCGGGCGATCTGCCTGCGCCTGCTCACCGGGAGTCCGCGCACCCGTCGGCAGTTGGCGGACGCCCTGCGGGAGCGGGGCATCCCCGACGAGGCCGCGGAGGAGGTGCTGGCCCGTTTCGAGGACGTCGGGCTGATCGACGACGCGGCGTTCGCCGACGCCTGGGTGGACTCCCGGCACCACGGCCGGGGCCTGGCCCGCCGCGCCCTCGCCCGCGAGCTGCGCACCAAAGGGGTGGACTCCGCCCTGATCGACCAGGCCGTCGGCCGACTCGACCCCGAGCAGGAGGAGTCCACCGCCCGCGAGCTGGTCGACCGCAAGCTGCGCGCGACCCGCGGCCTGGACCGCGAAAAGCGGCTGCGCCGCCTGGCCGGCATGCTGGCCCGCAAGGGCTACCCGCAGGGCCTCGCCCTCCGCGTCGTCCGCCAGGCCCTGGAAGAGGAGGGCGAGGACCCGGAAGACCTTGACCACCACCTGCCGGACACCTGACCGGTCCGGGCCCGCGCGCCCGCCCGCGACACCCGCCCGCCCCGATCAGGGGCAGCCGCGGCGGCCGACCCGCGGCGCCGGCCCTGCGGGCCGGTGCCCGGCCCACTCTCCGGGCGGACGACGGGAGTTCGACGACAACCCCTATGGCCCGTCCGGTGGATCAGGATCGGACCGGCCTCAGCCCTCCATCGGCAGCCCTTGGCCCTCCACCGGCAGCTCTTGGCCCTCCACCGGTGGTCCCGCCTCCCGCACCGGTAGTCCCGCCGTTCGCCACGCCTGGAAGCCGCCGATCAGGTCGGTGGCGCGGTGGAGGCCGAGTTCGTGCAGGGAGACCGCGGCGAGACTGGAGGCGTAGCCCTCGTTGCAGATCACGACGATCGGCAGGTCGTGGTGGGTCGCCTCGGGGGCGCGGTGCTCACCCGTCGGATCGAGGCGCCATTCCAGCTCGTTGCGCTCGACGATCAGCGCCCCGGGGATGGTGCCGTCGCGTTCCCGCAGCTGTGCGTAGCGGATGTCCACCAGCAGCCCGCCGGTCTCCTGGAGCGCCGCGGCCCGAGCCGGGCCCACCCGGGTCAGCCCCCGCCGGGCCCGTGCCAGCAGTTCGTCGACCGCGCTCATCACCACTCCTCCGGACGTTCGACCTCTTCGAGCCGCAGCACCGGTCCGGTGCGGCTGTACCGCCGCATCAGCGGCAGCGGCGGGTAGTAGGCATGCACCGACACCGCATGGGTGTCGGGGGAGAGGTTGAGCACCTGGTGCACGTGGTGCGGGCCGAATGCCCGGCCCCGGCCGTCGCCCAGCCGCCGCTCCCGGTCGACGCCGTCGGCGAGTTCCAGGGTCTTCCAGCCCTCGGTGGGGAGCGCGGCGGCGAGCGACTGCTCGGTCAACTCCCCGGCGGCCGCCGCGAAGGCACCGCGCGAGCCGCCGTGGTCGTGCCAGCCGGTGCCGGTGCCGGGCGGCCAACCGATCAGCCAGGCTTCGCTGCCGCCCGGACCGTCCAGCCGGACCCAGGTACGGCCTTCCGGGTCGAGCGGCAGGGATGCGACCAGCGCGCGATCGGCGGCGGTGCGGTGGGCGAAGTCGAGGAGTTCGGCGGCGCTGGGGCCACCGTCGTGGGCGCGGGCACGCGGGCGCGCAGGGATCTGTACGTCGGGCACGGAAACCGTCCTGAGTGATCGGGGGCGCGACCGCCGGATACCGGCGCACTGCCGCGCGGGGAAGGCCACCGCGGCGACGGCCGCGGCGGTGGGGATCAACAGGACGGACGACACATGCAGCCCGCATAGCGGACCAGGTCCAGATGGACCCTCCGCCAGAATCGCGAGCTGTGATCAGTCACTCTCGGAGTGAAGCACGGGTTTTCCCGGAGGGTCAACCGGCACCGCGTCCGCCGCCGGCTCCGCCGCGGCGCCGTCCGGCCCGCCCCCGGGCTCCGGGGTGGGCCCGTCCGCGGACGGCCGGCGGTTCTCCGCCCCGTTCATCCCGTTCGTCCCGCCGCGCACTGCGTCGGCACAGGCGGCCAGTTCGTCAGGGCGGACCCCGGACAGCGCGGCGACCAGATGGCCGTCGGGCCGCACCACCAGGACGGTGTGCGCCGCGGCGCCCGGATACGCCTCGGTGACCAGGATCTCCGCGCGCATCGGCAGCGCGCCGACCGCGTCCGTCAGCCGGGGCATCAACCCCGCCGACTGCCAGTGCCGCCGGTCCCAGACCCCGGTACCGGGTGCCACCAGCACCACCAACAACCCCTGCCCGAGCCGGTCGCGCAGCCCCACCGACGCGCCGTCGGAGGCGGTCACCGGCACGTCCACCACCGGCGCCCCCGGGAGAGTGCCGACCGTCGCCTCGCCGGGCAGGTCGACGGGCGCCGCCAGCGGCGTCCGCAGATAGGCCGGGGCCGCCCCGAGCGGACCGCGGCCCAGGTGACCGTCGGTCAGCAGGGTGCTGCGCCCGCGTGCCGCGCCCGGCAGCACCGTCCGCCAGCGCACCGCGCCGCCGTCCCGCAGCAGCGGCAACGCCGAATCCGCGGCCCGCAACCGGGCGGCGACCGCGCCCCGGCGCTCGGCCTGGTAACTGTCCAACAGGGTCTCGGTGGCACCGTGGTGCCAGGCCAGGCCCAGCTTCCAGGCGAGGTTCTCGGCGTCCCGCAGGCCCTCGTCCAGGCCCTGGGTGCCCAGCGCGCCCAACAGGTGGGCGGCGTCGCCGGCGAGGAAGGCGCGACCCTGCCGCCAGGTCCGGGCCAGCCGGTGGTGGACGGTGTGGACGCCGGTGTCGAGGAGTTCGTAGGGCGGGACCAGGCCGGTGTGTCCGCGTCCGCCCGCCGCGGTGCCCTCGTCGGCGGATCCGTCCGCGGCCTCCGTGGCCCAGCCGCCCAGCGAGTCGCGGATCCGGGCCACCAGGGCGTCCGGGGTCACCAGCTCGCGTCCCGGGGGCAGCAGCCAGTCCAGTCGCCAGGTCCCGCCGGGCAGCGGCCGGGCGGACACCTCGCTGACCCGGCCACCGCCGTGCCGGGCCGGCGAGCGGTGCAGCAGTGCCTCGCCGGGCCAGGGGAGTTCGGTGCGCAGCGTGGCCACCGCGTGCCGTTCGACGGCGGTGCGGCCCGGGAAGCGGATGTCCAGCAGTTTGCGGACGGTGGACCGCGGGCCGTCGCAGCCGACGAGGTAACTCCCGCGCCACCACGTCCCGTTGTCGCCGCGGGTCTGGGCGCTGACGCCCTTGCCGTCCTGTTCGACCGCGGCCAGCCGGCTGTCGGAGACGACCTGGGCGAGCGGTTCGCCGGACAGCGCGGTGCGCAGCGCGCGGGTCAGCGCGTGCTGCGCGAGGTGTACCGGGGAGGCGCCGGCGGCGGCCCCGTCCCGGTCCGTTCCGTCGGTGCCGTCGTCGGCGAAGGCGACCCGTTCCAGCAGCCGGCGGCGCCGCATGGTGCGCCACGCCGACCAGCGGGCGCCGGCGCTCGTCAGGACGTCCGCGCAGCCGAGCCGGGCGGCGAATGCCGCGGTGTCCGGGCGGAGTACGACGGTGCGGGCGGGCCGGGCCTCCTCCTGGCCGGCGGACTCGTCGAGGACGACGACGGGCACGTCGTGCCGGGTCAGGGCGAGGGCGAGGGCGAGACCGACCGGGCCGGCCCCGACGACGATCACCGGCTCCACGGGGCGGCTCCCTGGATCCGGCGGTACGTACGGGACGTGCGGGAACTGGCGGTGGGAGCCCGGTGCGTGATCACACAGCGTATGCAACCCATTGCGGCCGCCGGCGTCAAGTGACGGAGGCGGTGGCGCCGTTGCCACCGCCTCCGGACGGTCCGGTACCGGCCGCGGTGCGACCGGACGTCCCGTCAGTCCTTCGTGGCCGCCGGTGCGTCGGTGGCCGGAACGGCGGACTCCGCGGCATCCGCGGCCGCTACCGGCTCGGCGGCGGGGGCCACCCCGATGCCGGTGCGGGCCCGGCGCCCGCGCCGCTCGATCCAGTTGGCCAGGGCGGACAGCGCCAGGCACATCGCCACGTAGATGCCGCCGATGACGGTGATCACCGGGATGTAGGTGTCGTTCCCGTTGACGAGGATGTTGGTGCTCATCAGGCGGGCGGTGTAGAGGAGCTCCTCGAAGGTGATGATGTAGCCGAGCGAGGTGTCCTTGAGGGTCACCACCAGCTGGCTGATGATCGTCGGCAGCATCGCGCGGATCGCCTGCGGGATCAGCACGGTCATCATGACCTGCGTCTTGCTCATGCCGAGCGCGTACGCGGCCTCTCGCTGGCCCTTGGGCACGGCGTTGATGCCGGCCCGCAGCACCTCGGCCTGCACCGAGCCGTTGTAGACCGTCAGGCCCGCGACCAGTGCCCAGAACTGCGGCTGGCTGCCGGTGAGGCCCAGCGCGTCCCGGCTGGTGAGGAGGATGACCCACAGCGCGTAGATGGTGATCAGCAGCGGGACCGCGCGGAACAGCTCGATGAAGCCGGTGGCCACCCAGCGGATCGGCTTGTGGTCGGAGACCCGGGCCACGGTCAGCAGCAGGCCCAGAGCCAGCGACAGCACCGCCGCCACCGCGAAGACCTGCAGGGTCGTCAGGATGCCGTCGCGGATGCTGGTCCGCACACCGGCGTAGTTGAAGATCTGCCAGACCGCCGGGTCCAGTTGGCCCTTGGAATTCAGCCGCAGGAATGCGAAGGCGAAGAGCCCCAGCACCGCCAGTGCGCCGATGACGCTGTAGATGCGGTTGCGGGCCTTCGCCTTCGGCCCCGGCACGTCGTAGAGAACGCTCGCGCCACTCATGCCCTTACCTCGCTTCGTCCCGTACCGCCGGTGCGCGGCGACGGTGCCCGCCCGCAGGTGTCGTTCCTGTTGTTCCAGCCGTCGGATCCGCTCATCGGGCGACCTCCAGTCGGCGCTCCAGCAGCTTGAACAGGCCGCTGACCGAGAAGGTGATGACGAGGTAGGCGAGCGCCGTCCACAGGAAGATCCAGGCGATCGGGTAGCCCCTGTCGTTGAGCAGCTTGGAGACGTTGAACAGTTCGCCGTAGCCGAACGCGCCGGCGATCGCGGAGTTCTTGGTGAGCGCGATGATGATGCTGCTCAGTGGGGGCAGCACGGTACGGGTGGCCTGCGGGAGCACGACCATCCGGAGCGTCTGGGTGAAGGTCATGCCCAGGCTGCGGGCCGCCTCCGCCTGCCCCAGCGGCACGGTGCCGATACCGGACCGCACCGCCTCGCACACGAACGAGGAGGTGTAGAAGCCGAGCGCCAGCGTGGCCAGGATGTACGGGCTGGCGCCCTGGAAGAGGATCTGCGGCACGACGAAGAACGCGACCAGGAAGAGCAGCGTCAGCGGCGTGTTGCGCAGCACCGTCACCCAGGCCGTGCCGAAGGCGCGCAGCGGCGGGACCGGAGAGACCCGGAAACCGGCTATGAGCACGCCGAGCACCAGCGCGAGCAGCGCGGCGGACGCGGTGATCGCCAGGGTTCCGAGGAACCCGTCCCGGAACTCGGGCAAATAATCGAGGAGTACGTTCATGGGGTCTCCGCGGTAGCGGTCGGGTCGGCGGCGGGAAACGGCGGGTACTACGGCGAACTGCGCGAGACCGCTCGCAGGTCAGCGGGGCGTGCGGAAGACAGCGCGCCCCGTACACCCGTCGCGGCGGGCGTACGGGGCGGCGCGGTCCGGTGCGTGCGCGGGCCTTCAGTAGCGCGGCAGCGGCGTCTCCGGGGCGACGTAGGGGGAGCCGGACTTGCCGAGCGTGCCCTCGTACGCCTTCTTGTAGTCACCGTTCTTGATGTGGTTCTCCAGCGCGGTGGTGATGGCGTCGCGCAGGGCCTTGTCGTCCTTGTTCAGGCCGACGCCGTAGGGCTCCTTGGTGAAGGGCTTCCCGACGACCCGGAGCTTGCCCGGGCGCTGGGCGGCGTAGCCCTTGAGGATCGCGTCGTCGGTGGTGACCGCGTCGACCGAGCCGTCCAGCAGGGACTTCACGCAGTCCGAGTACTTCGACAGCTCGGTGGTGACCGCGCCGTACTTCGGCTTCTTGATCTCCTGGAGCGGGGTGGAGCCGGCGATCGAGCAGACCTTCTTGCCCTTGAGGGAGTCCGGCCCGGCGATGGCCTTGTCGTCCTGGCGCACCAGGAGGTCGGCACCGGCGGTGTAGTACGGGCCGGCGAAGCTGACCTGCTTCTTGCGCTCGTCGTTGATCGTGTACGTACCGACGTAGTAGTCGACCTGGCCCTTGGAGATGGCGGTCTCACGGACGTTCGAGTCGACGGTCTGGAAGGTGATCTGCTTCGCGGAGAAGCCCAGGTCGGCGGCGATCATCTTGGCGATCTCGATGTCGAAGCCGGAGTAGGTGTTGGTCGCCGGGTCCTTGAAGCCGAGGAACGGCTGGTCGGCCTTGACGCCGATGGTGATCTTGCCGGCCGCCTGAGCCTTCTTCAGCGTCGCCGAGTCGATCTTCACGTCCTTGGCGGCCTTGTAGTCGGCGCTGTAGACATCGCTACCGGGCTGCTTGTCGCCCGCCGAGCCCGACTGGCCCCCGCAGGCGGTCGCCGTCGCCGCCAGCGCGAGCACCACCGCACCCGCCGCAGCCGTTTTACGCATCCTCATGGTGAACATCCTTTGGTTCAACAGGTGTTGGCAATCATGGTGGCCCAACCGCGGCCTCAGTGGTGAAGGATCTTCGACAGGAAGTCCTTCGCCCGGTCACTGCGCGGGTTGTTGAAGAACTGATTCGGCTCGGCCTCTTCGATGATCTTGCCGTCCGCCATGAAGACCACCCGGTTCGCCGCGGAACGCGCGAACCCCATCTCGTGGGTGACCACGACCATCGTCATCCCGTCCCGGGCGAGCTGCTGCATGACGTCCAGCACCTCGTTGATCATCTCCGGGTCCAGTGCCGAGGTCGGCTCGTCGAAGAGCATCACCTTCGGGTCCATCGCCAGGGCGCGGGCGATCGCCACCCGCTGCTGCTGGCCGCCGGAAAGCTGTGCGGGGTACTTCTCCGCCTGGGCGCCGACGCCGACTCGGTCGAGCAGCGTACGGGCCTTCGTCTCCGCGGCGGCCTTATCCGTTTTGCGGACCTTGGTCTGGCCCAGCATCACGTTTTCCAGCACCGTCTTGTGCGCGAAGAGGTTGAAGGACTGGAACACCATGCCGACGTCGGCGCGCAGTCGGGCCAGTTCGCGCCCCTCCTGGGGCAGCGGCTTGCCGTCGATGCTGATGCTGCCGGTGTCGATGGTCTCCAGGCGGTTGATCGTGCGGCACAGGGTGGACTTACCGGACCCGGAGGGCCCGATCACCACGACCACCTCGCCGCGCTGGATTGTCAGGTTGATGTCCTGGAGCACGTGCAGCGCGCCGAAGTGCTTGTTCACGCTGTCCAGTACGACCAACTGGTCTCCCGTGGGCGCAGGACCCCCGGCGGTCTTCGTCACCGGTACTTCGCTCATCGGCGTACAGCTCCGTCCTCCTCGGTTGGGAGGACCCTAATAACGGCCTGCGACCAGCGTCATTACATCTGAGGGAGAATTGAGCATAACGATCCGGCCGCAAACGGACACTTAGGGTGAAGGCGCGGTCCGGGGGTGTGTGACGCAGTTACCGACGGTATGTCGTCGGGGGGTACCGGCTGGGTAACGGATGGCGACCCGGAGGTGGCGGCCTCTTGACGGGTGGGCCCCCCATCGCCGTAGATGCCCTGTGGCCCGTACGCACACCGAGAGGAGGGGCCCGATGAGACTGCTGCTCGTCGAGGACGACAACCACGTCGCCGCGGCCCTGTCCGCGGTGCTGTCCCGACACGGCCTGACCGTCGTGCACGCCCGCAGCGGCGGGGAGGCGCTCCAGGCCCTGCTGCCCGACGACGCCGAGCCGTTCGCCGTGGTGCTGCTCGACCTCGGGCTGCCCGACCAGGACGGCTTCGAGGTGTGCGGCCGGATCCGGAAGGTCTCCTCGACCCCGGTCATCATGGTCACCGCGCGCTCCGACGTCCGCTCCCGGATACACGGCCTCAACCTCGGCGCCGACGACTACGTGGTCAAGCCCTACGACACCGGTGAACTCCTGGCCCGCATCCACGCGGTGAGCCGGCGCACCGGCGCCACGGGCGTCCCCGGCGACCAGCCGGACGAGGAGGGCGGCCCCGGGGAGCCGCTGCGGCTCGGACCGCTCACGGTCGAACTCCCCACCCGCCAAGTGTCCGTGGACGGCGCGGTGGTCCCGCTCACCCGCAAGGAGTTCGACCTGCTCGCCCTGCTCGCGCAGCGCCCCGGTGTGGTCTTCCGCCGGGAGCAGATCATCAGCGAGGTCTGGCGGACGAGTTGGGAGGGCACCGGCCGCACCCTGGAGGTGCACGTCGCCTCGCTCCGCGCCAAACTGCGGATGCCGGCGCTGATCGAGACGATCCGCGGCGTCGGCTACCGCCTGGCCGCACCGGCCGCCGGTCCCGCCGCGGCTGCCCGGCCACCGGCCCCCTGACGGCTGCCCGGCCCCGTGCGCACCCGACTCCTCCCGCTCCTCATCGTCCTGATGGCCGGCGTGCTGCTCGCGCTCGGCGTCCCGCTCGGCGTGATCACCGCCGGGGTGGAGCAGCAGAAGGTGGTGGTCGACCGGATCGACGACGCCGCCCGCTTCGCCTCCCTCGCCCAGTTCGTCACCGCCCGCCCCAGCGCCGCCGCCGGCAGCAAGACCCCCGAGGAGGACGAGCGGCTGGCCACCCTCCGGGCCGAACTCACCCGCTATCAGGAGCTCTACGGGATCCGGGCCGGCGTCTTCTACCGCGACCACACCCCGATGGCCGCCGCCCCGAAGGACCTGGCGGTGCCCACGGACGGCGAGGGCGCCCAGGCGTTCAGCGAGGCGCTGGCCGGCCGTCGCAGCCACGACCCGCACCAGGTCTGGCCCTGGGACGACACCGGCCGGATCGCGGTCGCCTCGCCCGTCATCCGGGACGGTGACGTGGTCGCCGTGGTCGTCACCGACTCGCCCACCGGACAGATGCGTTCGCGCATCCTGCACGACTGGCTGCTGGTCGCGGCCGGGGAGTGCGTGGCCATGCTGGTGGCCGTCGCGGCGGCGTTCCGGCTCACCGGCTGGGTGCTGCGACCGGTCCGGGTGCTCGACGCGGCCAGCCACGACATCGCCACCGGCCAGATGAACGCCCGGGTCGCCGCCACCGCCGGACCGCCCGAACTCCGCCGGCTGGCCCGCTCGTTCAACGAGATGGCCGACCATGTCGAGGACGTCCTGGAACAGCAGCGCGCGTTCGTCGCCGACGCCTCCCACCAGCTGCGCAACCCGCTCTCCGCGCTACTGCTGCGGATCGAGCTGCTGGCCCTCGAACTCCCCGAGGGCAACGAGGAGATCGCCTCGGTACGCACCGAGGGCAAACGGCTGGCCCGGGTCCTGGACGACCTCCTCGACCTGGCACTGGCCGAGCACACCGCCGCCGACCTCCAGCTCACCGACGTCGCGGCGCTGGCCGCCGAACGCGTCGACGCCTGGCGCCCGCTCGCCGAGGACAAGGGCGTCCGCCTCACCTACGAGGGCCACCCCGCGGTCACCGGCTGGGCCGACCCGGTGGCCCTCTCCAGCGGCCTGGACGCGGTGGTCGACAACGCCCTGAAGTTCACCCCGGCCGGCGAGCCGGTCACGGTGGCCGTGGCCCCCGACGGCGAACGCGTCACGATCACCGTCGCCGACCGCGGCCCCGGGCTCGCCGACGACGAACTGGCGCGGATCGGCGACCGGTTCTGGCGCAGCAGCCGCCACCAGAACGTCTCCGGCTCCGGCCTCGGCCTGTCGATCACCCGTACGCTGCTCGCCGCCGGCGGCGCCACCATCGCCTACGCGCCGCACCCGCCGCACGGCCTGGAGGTCACCGTCTCCGTCCCGCGCAGCGCGATCCGACCGCCCGGCCGCATTGCACCGACGCAATCACGGCATTGATCCGACCAGCGCACTGACTGCATTCATCGAATCCACCGAATCCACCGAATTCACCGACGCAATCACTGCTTGATCGAGACGTAGTACTTCCGGGCCCCCACATGCAGCGGCAGCGGATCGGTGAACACCGCCGTCCGCAGGTCCACGTTCTGCGCCGCGTGCACCACGTGCCCGATCGCGTCCCGGCTGTTGATGACGGTCCTGGTGATCCCGAACGTCAGGGCCGCGTCCTCCCGGTCCGTGGTCACCAGCAGGTTCGCCACCGCGATCGTCTTCACCGCCTGCCCGTTCTGGACACGCGGATACGCGTCGGCGGGCATCACCGCCGCCCGGTAGTAACGGGTCGGCTCGCCCTGTCGGTGCAATGCCGGAATCAGGTCCCCGAGCTGCACCAGCCGCACCGGGAACCGCTGCGCCAGACGCTGCACCGCCAGCGTCGGCAGCCCACCCGACCAGAAGAACGCATCCAGCTCATCGTGCTCCAGCATGCTCGGCATCTGGTCGATGCCCACCCGCACCGGGGTGATGTCGGTGTCGAAGTCCAGGCCCGCCGCCTCCATCAGCCGCCGGGTGATCAGCTGGACGCCCGATCCGTCCGCGCCGACCCCCACCCGCAGCCCCCGCAGGTCACGGGCCGAACGCACCGTGGAGCCCCGGGGCACCACCAGCTGCATGTAGTCGTCGTAGAGCCGGGCGCAGGCCCGCAGCCGGTCCGCGCCGGCCTCGTGCCGGGCCCGGTAGTCCGCCACCGCGTCCGCCGTGGCGATGGTGAACGCCGCCCGCCCGGAGACCAACTGGCGCAGATTGTCGATCGACCCCTCGCTCCGCTGCAACCGCAGGTCCACCCCGGGCAGCTCCCGCGCGACATCGTCCTTCAGCAACTCCCCGTAGCGCGCGTACACCCCGGTCGGCACGCCGGTGGCCAGCGTCACCCGGCCCCGGGGCGCGGCGGACCCGACCGGCTGCAGGAACCACAGCACCAGCCCGAGGAGGGCCAGGGCCGCGGTCGCAGCGGTCAGCGCCCGGCGGCGGCCGGGGCGGGGGAGTATCGCCATGGGCGGGATCCTGCCAGTCCGCAGGCGCCGGCGGGAGGGGGCGGAAGGTCACGTCTTCGCCGCCGTCCGATCACCGGGTCGGCCCGGTGTTCCCAAGGCCATCCGCAGGTGTTCCAGCAGCGCCCGGGCCGCCGGTCCGGCCGGTCCGTCGGCCCGCCAGGCCAGCGCGATCCGGCCACGCGGCCGGACCCCGCGGAACTCCAGCGTCCGCAGCCCACCGGCCCTCGCCGCGGCGGCCGCGGGGACGACCGCCACGCCCAGGCCGCGGGCCGCGAGCCCGGCGAGAAGCTTGGGCGCGGCCGCCTCGAAGGCGATCCGCGGCCGGAACCCGGCGTCGGCACAGACCCGTTCCAGCACCCCGCGGATCCCGGTACCGCGCGGCAGGCTGATCAACGGGACGTCGCGCAGCGCGGCCAACGGAACCCGCCCGTCCTCCGCGGCAGCCAGCAGCGGACTGTCCGGGGCGACCACCGCGACCAGCGGTTCGTCCACGACGATCTGGAACGACAGGCCCGCCGGGGGCTCCTCGTCGGCGGTCCCGAGCAGCGCCAGGTCCAGTTCGCCGCACTGCAGCGCGGCGAGCATCCGCTCCGAACCGTCCGCGGTGAGCGCGATGTCCACCTGAGGATGGGCGTCGTGGAAGTCCGCCAACAGGGACACCGCCTCGCTCTCCCACACCGTGTCGGCCCCCGACACCAGCCCGAGGGTGACCTGACCGCGCAGCAGCCCGGTGAACTCCGCCACGGTCTGCCGCGCGCCCTCGACGGCGGCCAGCGCGGCCCGCGCGTACGGCAGCACGGCCGCGCCCACCTCGGTCAGCGTCACCGACCGACCCGAGCGGTCCAGCAGCGGCTGCCCCAGCTCCCGTTCGAGCTGCCGGACCTGGGCGCTGACCCCCGGCTGTGCCAGGTGCAGCCGCGCCGCGGCCCGGGTGAAGTTGGCCTCCTCCGCCACCGTGACGAAGTACAGCAACTGCCGAAGTTCCATAACTGGGAATTCTAGTTGCGAGAAGATCAAACTCTTGGACTTATGGTCGCGCCGCCAAGATCCTGGAGGTCGAGCGGCCCACCGCGTACCGGGCCGGACTGGACAGGGGGCACCACGATGGACATCCGCGCCGCGATCGCCGCCGAGCGCCGCGAACTGGCCGACCTGCTGGACACCCTCTCGCCAGAGCAGTGGGACGCGCCCTCGCTCTGCGCGGGCTGGCGGGTCCGGGAGGTCGCGGCCCACATGTCGCTGGGCTTCCGCTACCCGTTCCCCAAGATCGCCGTCGAGCTCCTCAAGGCCCGCGGCAGCCTGAACCGGATGACCGACCGCTGCGCCCGCAAGGACGCCGCCGCCCTCCCGCCGCCGGCCCTCGCCGCGGCCCTACGGGACCACGCCCACCACCCCTGGACGCCACCCGTCGGCGGCTTCGCGGCGGCCCTGGGCCACGACGTCGTCCACGGCCTCGACATCGCCGTCCCGCTCGGCCTGGACCGCCGCGTCCCCGAGGACCGACTGCGCGTCCTGCTCGCCGGCATCACCCCGCGCGGCCTGAAGTTCTTCGGCGCCGCCCTCGACGGCGTCGCCCTGCACGCCGACGACCTCGACTGGTCCTACGGCACCGGAACCCCGCTCCGCGGCACCGCCCAAGACCTGCTCATGGTCGCCTTCGGCCGGAAACTCCCCGCGGGCCGGCTCCGCGGTGCACCGCGGGCCCGTTTCGCCGCGGCCTGAGCCCGGCCCGCCCCGTGACACCGTCACGCGCGCAGGGCCGCAGAACGCTCAGGCGGGAGCCCGTACCCTGGACGGGTGAGCGGTAACGACGTGGCCGGTGGAGCAGTGGCCGAAGCGAAAACGTACGAGGTGCGCACCTACGGGTGCCAGATGAACGTCCATGACTCCGAACGGCTGTCGGGCCTGTTGGAGGACGCGGGCTACGTACGGGCCCCGGAGGGCACCGGCGAGGACGAGGTCGACGTCGTCGTCTTCAACACCTGCGCGGTGCGCGAGAACGCCGACAACCGGCTGTACGGCAACCTCGGCCGGCTCGCGCCGGCCAAGGCCCGACGCCCCGGCATGCAGATCGCGGTCGGCGGCTGCCTGGCCCAGAAGGACCGCGACACCATCGTCAAGAAGGCGCCCTGGGTGGACGTCGTCTTCGGCACGCACAACATCGGCAAGCTGCCGGTCCTCCTGGAGCGCGCCCGCGTCCAGGAGGAGGCGCAGGTCGAGATCGCCGAATCGCTGGAGGCGTTCCCCTCGACGCTGCCCACCCGCCGGGAGAGCGCCTACGCGGCCTGGGTCTCCATCTCCGTCGGCTGCAACAACACCTGCACCTTCTGCATCGTCCCGGCGCTGCGCGGCAAGGAGAAGGACCGCCGGCCCGGCGACATCCTCGCCGAGGTCGAGGCCCTGGTCGCCGAGGGCGTCTCCGAGATCACCCTGCTCGGCCAGAACGTCAACGCCTACGGCTCCGACATCGGCGACCGCGAGGCGTTCAGCAAGCTGCTGCGCGCCTGCGGGAAGATCGAGGGGCTTGAGCGGGTCCGCTTCACCTCCCCGCACCCGCGCGACTTCACCGACGACGTGATCGCGGCGATGGCCGAGACGCCCGGCGTCATGCCGCAGCTCCACATGCCGCTTCAGTCGGGCTCCGACACCGTCCTGAAGGCGATGCGCCGCTCGTACCGCCAGGAGCGCTACCTGGGCATCATCGAGAAGGTGCGTGCCGCCATCCCGCACGCGGCGATCACCACCGACATCATCGTCGGCTTCCCGGGCGAGACCGAGGAGGACTTCGAGCAGACCCTGCACGTCGTCCGCGAGGCCCGGTTCGCCCAGGCATTCACCTTCCAGTACTCCAAGCGGCCCGGCACCCCGGCCGCCGAGATGGACGGCCAGATCCCCAAGGAGGTCGTGCAGGCCCGCTACGAGCGCCTGGTCGCCCTCCAGGAGGAGATCTCCTGGGACGAGAACAAGAAGCAGGTCGGCCGCACCCTGGAGCTGATGGTCGCGGAGGGCGAGGGCCGCAAGGACGACGCCACCCACCGCCTCTCCGGCCGCGCCGCCGACAACCGCCTGGTCCACTTCACCAAGCCGGACGAGCCGGTGCGCCCCGGTGACGTGGTCACCGTCGAGATCACCTACGCCGCCCCGCACCACCTCCTCGCCGAGGGCCCGGTCCTCGGCGTGCGCCGCACCCGCGCGGGCGACGCCTGGGAGAAGCGCACCGCGGCGGAGGCCGCCAAGCCGACCGGGGTCCTGCTCGGCCTGCCGAAGGTCGGCGTCCCGGCGCCGCTGCCGGCCGCCACGAGCGGCTGCGGTCGCGACTGATCCCGACCGGCCCGGGGACCGGCGCGACGGCCCGGGCGTTACGCTGCGTGCATGCTCGTAGCCGCCGCCATCTGCCCCTGTCCGCCGCTGCTCGTCCCCGAGGTCGCCGCGGGCGCCGCACCGGAGTTGGACCCGGTGCGGACCGCCTGTCTGGACGCGCTCGGGGTGCTCGCCGCGGCCCGCCCCGACCGGCTGGTCGTCCTCGGCCCGACCACCGACGAGGCCGGTGAGGGACGGTATCCGCAGGGCGCCACCGGTTCGTTCCGCGGCTTCGGGGTGGACCTCGACGTGACGCTGGGAACGGCCGGGCCGGCGCCTACGGCCGGGCCGCAGCTCCCGCCCGCACTGGCGGTCGGCGCCTGGCTGCTGTCCCGTACGCAGTGGTCCGACGCGCCCGTGGAGGGGCTGGGGGTGGCCGAGAACCTGCCCGGGGACCGCTGCCTGCCGCTGGGCCGGGAGCTCGCCGGTTCCGCGTCCCGGGTTGCGCTGCTGGTGCTCGGCGACGGCAGCGCCCGCCGCTCGGTCAAGGCCCCCGGCTACTTCGACGAGCGGGCCGAGGCGTTCGACGCCGGCGCGGCCCGCGCCCTGGGGGCCGCCGACACCACCGCCCTGACCACCCTGGACGAACGGCTCGCCGCCGACCTGATGGTGTCCGGGCGGTCCTGCTGGCACGTCCTGGCGGGCGCCGCCGAGGGCGCCGGGCTGCGCGGCCAACTGCTGTGCGAGGAGGCCCCCTACGGCGTCGGCTACGTCGTGGCGGCCTGGACGTAGCCCGGTTCGGCCGGGAGCGCCGCAACACGCCACCCGCGCCGCAGACGCAGCGGCGCGGCGGACCGGGAGAGCCGTAGCCCCCGCCGTCCGCCGCGCCGTGTCCGCCCCTGGGCGGCTACTTCTGCGCGCCCTCGCCGGCCTCGCTGCCCATCGTCGAAGCCGCCGACTGCTGCCGCGGGATCGCGGCGCCGCCTTCCGCGGCCGGCGCCCCGGCGGACTCCGGCTCCGTCCCGTCCGCCGCCGTCCCGTCCGCGGTGGCCCCGGTGTCGTCCGCCCCGGCATCCGCCGCCGCGGCCGTCGCGTCCTCTGCCGGATCCTCCGCGGTGCTCTCCGCGGTGCTCTCCGCTGCGCTCCCTGCCGGGCCCTCCGCGCCGGACTCCGCGCCGGACTCCGCGCCGGACTCCGCGCCGGACTCCGCGGTCTGCGGCGCCGCCTCAGACGGCGCCTCGACCGGGGCCTCCGACGGCGCCTGCGCCGCGGTCCCGGTCCCGGCCGGCTCCGGGGCGGCGGCCTCGTCCGTCCCCGGCGTCCCCTCCGCCGCAGCCTCCGCCGCGGCCGCCGCGGCACTCTCCTCCGCCGCGTCGGACTTGTGCCGGCGGAACCGCGAAAACACGCCCATAATTGCTCCTACGCTCCTCATGTGGGCGAAATCCCTCGTCGCCCGGAGCGTCCCCTTGCGTCGCCCGACGGGCCCCGGCAGCGCACCGGCGTTCGGGGATCTCGCATTCAGGCAACGACGGCATCCGTGCCCCGTCACGTCGCTCGTTCGAGAGGGCACCGCGAGGTTTGCGAGACTGACGGGGTGAACACCGTCGCCCCCGCTCCGCGGGTCATCGCTGTCGTCGGCCCCACCGCGGCCGGAAAGTCCGACCTGGGCGTCGCGCTCGCCCAGCACCTGGGCGGCGAGGTCATCAACGCCGACTCGATGCAGCTCTACCGGGGCATGGACATCGGCACCGCCAAACTCACCCCCGAGGAGCGGCAGGGCGTCCCGCACCACCTGCTCGACATCTGGGACGTCACCCGCGCGGCCAACGTCGCCGAGTACCAGCGGCTCGCCCGCGCCGAGATCGACCGGCTGCTCGCCGAGGGCCGCACCCCGGTCCTGGTCGGCGGCTCCGGCCTCTACGTCCGCGGCGCCCTCGATGCCCTGGACTTCCCCGGCACCGACCCCGCCATCCGCGCCCGCCTGGAGGCCGAACTCGCCGAAGTGGGCAGCGGCGAGCTGCACGCCCGCCTCGCCGCCGCCGACCCCGAGGCCGGCCGCGCCATCCTGGCCGGCAACGGCCGCCGGATCGTGCGCGCCCTGGAGGTCATCGAGATCACCGGCCGCCCGTTCACCGCCAACCTCCCCGGCCACGAAGCGGTCTACGACACCCTGCAGATCGGCGTGGACGTCGAGCGCCCCGAACTCGACGAGCGGATCGCCTCACGGGTCGACCGGATGTGGGAGGCCGGCCTGGTCGACGAGGTCCGCGGGCTGGAGACCGCGGGGCTGCGCGAGGGCCGGACCGCCTCACGGGCGCTCGGCTACCAGCAGGTGCTCGGGTACCTGGCGGGGGAGTGCACCGAGCAGGCGGCGCGCGACGAGACGGTGCGCGCCACCAAGCGCTTCGCGCGCCGTCAGGACTCGTGGTTCCGCCGGGACCCCCGGGTCCACTGGCTCAGCGGCGCCGCCGACCGCCGGGCCGACCTCCCGGCCCTGGCACTGGCGTTGCTCGAACGACCGGTCACAGCCTGATCACGTCATGGCATCGGGACGCTCCGGCCGTCCTCCGGGCCGCTGAGGGCGTGTCATCATCGACCTTCGATCGAGGCGTGCAATCTGGCAGTGGGGAGGGCGCGTGGCAATGGAGGCCAGCCCTCGCAACCGAGCCCAACAACCGGACCAGGACGGCGCCGGGGTCGCACCGCGGACCCAGGACGGCCCGGCGGCCCAGGACGTCCACCCCGCACCCCACGACCACCTCCCCGCACCCGACGACGGCATCCCCGACGGCCACCCGGCCACCCTCGACGCCTCGGACGGCCCCGACGCCGAACCGGGCCCGTCCCCCGAGGGCGGCGAGTCCTTCCGCGACCTGCGCCCGCCCCGGCGGCTCCGGCTGTGGCAGCTCGCCCCGATCGTCGCCCTGGCCGCCGTCGGCTCGCTGATGTTCGCCTTCCCGCTGGCATTCGAGTTCGGCGGCGACGGCGGCGCGGTGATCGCCATGCTCGGCCTGCTGCTGTGCTGCTGCGCCGCCGGCACGGGCATGATGGCGGCCCGCCGGGTCGGCCACACCTGGCCCGGCCTCCCGGCCCGCGGCTCCGGACGCCGCGCCAGCTGGCGGGTGGTGCTCCTGTACGCCGTCGTGGTCGCCGTCGTCGCCGCCCTGGCCATCTGGCGGGTGGCCCGCCTCCGCTGAGGCCCGCACCCGGCCCGGTGCCGGGGCCCCGCCCCGCCCGGCCGCTCCGCCGTGCTGGCCGTAGGATTCAGGGGTGACCAGCACGCAGCGCATCGCTTTCCTCAAGGGCCACGGCACCGAGAACGACTTCGTGATCGTCCCGGATCCGGACGGCCGGCTCGACCTGCCCGCGACCGCCGTCGCCCGGATCTGCGACCGACGTGCCGGAGTGGGCGGCGACGGCCTGCTGCACGTGGTGCGGTCCGCCGCGCACCCGGAGGCGCGCGCGATGGCCGAAGAGGCCGAGTGGTTCATGGACTACCGCAACGGCGACGGCTCGATCGCCGAGATGTGTGGCAACGGCGTCCGGGTCTTCGTCCGGTACTTGCTGCACGCCGGGTTGGTCGAGGCCGGTGACGTGACGATCGCCACCCGCGCCGGAGTGCGCCGGGTGCACCTCGCCAAGACCGGCGACGTCACGGTCTCCATGGGCCGCGCCGAGCTCCCCGAGGACGGCGTGGTGGTCGAGGTCGGCGGGCGCAGCTGGCCGGCCCGCAACGTCAACATGGGCAATCCGCACGCGGTCGCGTTCGTCGAGGACCTGGCGCACGCCGGTGAGCTGCGCGCGCAGCCGCAGTTCAGCCCGGCCGCGGTGTACCCGGAAGGCGTCAACATCGAGTTCGTCGTGGACCGCGGCCCGCGCCATGTGGCGATGCGGGTGCACGAGCGGGGCTCCGGCGAGACCCGCTCCTGCGGCACCGGCGCCTGCGCGGTGGCCGTCGCCGCCGCCCGCCGCGACGGCCTGGACCCGGCCGTGACCGGCACCCCGGTGACATACACCGTCGACGTGCTCGGCGGCAGCCTGACCATTGCCGAGCTGCCGGACGGCACGGTCGAGATGACCGGTCCGGCCGTGATCGTCGCCGAGGGCACCTTCGCACCGGAGTGGCTGGCGGGCGCACTCGCCGGCTGACGGGCCGGGACGAGGGGCGCCGGAGCACGCCCCTCGTCCAGGGGAAGCGGTTTCGGCGAGGAGAAACGGTTCCGGCCAGAAACTTCCCTCGAATGGGTGATCCGTTTCACGCTGAGCGAGAGGCGGACAGCGCTGCGTGATGGGCTCGGTAGCATCAAGCACCGGCCCAGGCGCCCGAACTGACGGCGTCCCACCGCCGGTCGACGCCGCCGGAGGTGCCCATGAGCGCAGAGGCCACGAATCCTGGTAACCCTGAAGCAGCGGACCGCAGGCGCGGCCGCCCCCGGCCGGCGCTCCGGGGGCTGCGCCGCATCGGCCGCGCCGCACTCCTCGGCCCGGCCGCCCGTGACGGCCTCCCGGACGCCCTGGAGCACGTCGCCAAGGTGCACCGCCACCACCATCCCGAAGCCGACCTGGGCATCCTCAGCAAGGCGTACCAACTCGCCGAGTCCTCGCACCGCGGCCAGACGCGCAAAAGCGGCGAGCCGTACATCACCCACCCGCTCGCGGTCACCCTGATCCTCGCCGAACTCGGCGCGGAAACCACGACGTTGACCGCCTCCCTGCTCCACGACACCGTCGAGGACACCGATGTGACGCTCGATCAGGTGCGGGCGGAGTTCGGCGCCGAGGTCTGCTACCTGGTCGACGGCGTCACCAAACTGGAGAAGGTCGACTACGGCGCCGCCGCCGAGCCGGAGACCTTCCGCAAGATGCTGGTCGCCACCGGCAACGACGTCCGGGTGATGTCCATCAAGCTCGCCGACCGGCTGCACAACATGCGCACCCTCGGCGTGATGCGCCCGGAGAAGCAGGCCCGGATCGCCGGGGTCACCCGCGACGTGCTGATCCCCCTCGCCGAACGCCTCGGCGTCCAGGCGCTCAAGACCGAGCTGGAGGACCTGGTCTTCGCGGTCCTGCACCCCGAGGAGTACACCGCGACCCGACACCTCGTCGCCTCGTACGCCGGCCGCGCCGACCCGCTCGCCGCGCTCGCCGCCCGGGCCCGGACGATCCTGGCCGACGCCGGCATCGACGCCCAAGTCCTCGTCCGCCCACGGCATTTCGTCTCCGTGCACCGGGTCCTGCTGACGCGCGGCCGGCTCACCGACGCGGACCTGGGGCGGCTGCTGGTCCTGGTCACCGAGGACGCCGACTGCTACGCCGTCCTCGGGGAGCTGCACACCTGCTTCACCCCGGTGGTCTCGGAGTTCAAGGACTTCATCGCCACCCCCAAGTTCAACCTCTACCAGTCGCTGCACACCGCCATCAGCGGAGAGACCGGTGAGGTCGCCGAAACCCTGATCCGCACCCACCGGATGCACCGGGTCGCCGAGGCCGGGGTGATCGCCCTGGGCAACCCGTACGCCCCCACCGACGGCACCGACACCCCCGAGGGCGAGCGGGCCGACCCGACCCGCCCCGGCTGGCTCGACCGCCTGCTGGAATGGCAGCGCACCACCCCCGACCCGGACACCTTCTGGACCTCGCTCCGCGACGACCTCGCCCAGGAGGGAGAGATCACCGTCTTCTGCGCCGGCGCCGCCGCGGACGGCCCCGGCGGCACCATCGGACTACCCGCCGGGGCGAGCTGCGTGGACGCGGCGTACACCCGGCACGGCGACGCCGCGCACGGCTGCATCGGCGCCCGGGTCAACGGCCGCCTCGTCACGCTCGGCACCGTCCTGCACGACGGCGACAGCCTCCACCTGCTGATGGCCCAGGACTCCGCCGGCCCCTCACCGGAGTGGCTCGACCACGCCCGCACCCCCGCCGCCCGACTCGCCATCTCCCGGTGGCTGGCGCGGCCCCAGGGCGCCGGTGAGCCGCCCGCCGCACCCGCCGGCCGGCGCAACGAACGCCGCCGGGTGCCGGTTCACCGCCCCGCCGGCCCGGACCACGCCGCCACCGCCTCCGGCCTCGCGGTGGCCGACCTGCCCGGCGCCACCGTCCGGCTGGCCGGCTGCTGCACCCCGGTGCCACCGGACACCGTCACCGGCTTCGCGGTCCGCGGCGGCACCGTCACCGTGCACCGCGCGCTGTGTCCCGCGGTGGCCCGGATGGCCGCGATGGGGCGGCAGCCGGTCGGGGTGCGCTGGCGCGGTGCCGGTACGGGCGGCCCCGGTTGCCGGGTGACGCTCCTGGCCGAGGCGTTCAGCCGGCCGCACCTGCTGCCCGACCTGACCGAGGCGATCGCCGCCCAGGGCGCCGCGGTGGTCTCCGCCGCCGTCGAACCCCCGCACGAGCAACTGGTCCGGCACACCTACACCCTCCACCTGCCCAACGCCGCCGGACTCCCCTCCCTGATGCGCGCGATGCGCCAGGTGCCAGGCGTCTTCGACGTG
Organism: Streptomyces sp. NPDC058000; assembly: GCF_042886435.1. Taxonomy (NCBI): domain Bacteria; kingdom Bacillati; phylum Actinomycetota; class Actinomycetes; order Kitasatosporales; family Streptomycetaceae; genus Streptomyces; species Streptomyces sp. NPDC058000. The sequence continues at coordinate 3,745 of NZ_JBHVQS010000090.1, read as the reverse complement.
GTCCGGGCCACCACAACGGTGCGGCCCTAGACAACCCACGCCCGGCCGAGGGCAGATCGGGCGCGCGGGCGCAAGCCGGATGGCCGAGCCGCCGCTCATTCGGGTGCCGTCCTGCCGTGCCGTCCACGGGCGGGCGGGCCGCGCTGATAGCGGTAGCCCATGTCGCTTCCCTTGCGCCGCCCGTCCCGTGAGCCCGACGGGCCCGTTCTCGACCGCGCCACCGCCGACCGTTCCGTAGCCGACCCGGAGCGCCCCCGCGCCCGCCGCAGCCGGGCGCCCCGCCGGGTCGCCGCCCTCGGCCTCGCGATCGCCGCCACCGTTGCCGCGGCCGCGCCGCAGCCCGCCGACCCGGAGGGCATCGGCGACCGCCTCTTCCCGACGCTCGGCAACCCCGGCTACCACGTCACTTCGTACGACATCTCCCTGGACTACTCGGGCCACAACGACCGGCCGATGGACGCGGTCACCGTGATCAACGCCCGGGCCACCTCCAACCTCGACCGGTTCAACCTCGACTTCGCCGACGGCTCCGTCCGCTCCGTCCAGGTCGACGGGGCGCCCGCCAAGCACGAGCAGGCCGGTGAGCACCTGGTACTCACCCCGGCCGGGCACATCTCCCCCGGGCAGAACCTGCGGATCGTCGTCCACCACACCAGCGACCCGCGCGGCAAGGTCAACGGCGGCTGGATCCGTACCAACGACGGACTGGCGATGGCCAATCAGGCCGACGCCGCGCACCGGGTCTTCCCCTGCAACGACCACCCCTCCGACAAGGCCTACTTCACCTTCCACATCACCGCGCCCCAGGGCCTGACGGTGGTCGCCAACGGACTGCCCGTCGGCGCGGGCACCCGCGGCCCGCGCCGCACCTGGACGTACCGCACCGCCCACCCCATGGCCACCGAGCTGGCGCAGGTCTCCATCGGGCGGTCCAGCGTGCTGACGCGCCGCGGACCGCACGGACTGCCGCTCCGCGACGTCGTCCCGGCCACCGGACAGCGCGCGCTCACCCGCTGGCTCGCCAAGACGCCGGAGCAGATGGCCTGGATGGAGCGGAAGGTCGGGCCGTACCCGTTCGAGACGTACGGGGTGCTGATCGCCGACGCCAGCACCGGCTTCGAGCTGGAGACCCAGACCCTCTCGCTCTTCGAGAAGCGCCTGTTCACCACCGTCCAGCTACCCGACTGGTACGTGGAGTCGGTGATGGTGCACGAGCTGTCCCACCAGTGGTTCGGCGACAGCGTCAGCCCCCGCCGGTGGTCCGACGTCTGGCTCAACGAGGCCCACGCCACCTGGTACGAGGCCCTCTACGCCCAGGAGAAGGGCGACCAGCGGGCCTCCCTGGAGGCCCGGATGCAGCGGGCGTACCAGGCGTCCGACGGCTGGCGCGCGGAGGGCGGCCCGCCGGCCCTGCCCAAGCTCCCCGACCATGGCCGGAAGATCGGCATCTTCCGGCCGATGGTCTACGACGGCAGCGCCCTGGTCCTGTACGCCCTCCAGCACAAGATGGGCAAGGCCGGCTTCGACCGCCTGGAACGTGAATGGGTGGCCAAGCACCGCGACGGGGTGGCCGGCACCGCCGACTTCATCTCGCTGGCCTCCGACATCTACGGCCACAACCTCTCCGGCTTCCTGTGGGAGTGGCTCTACGGCGCCAAGACCCCGCCGATGCCCGGACACCCCGAGTGGAAGGCCCAGGCGGCCCAGAAGCTCCCGGTGAACGGCAAGAAGCCCCGGTCGGCGGAGCGGCTTATGGTGACCACGCCGGGTGCACCGCACCTCCACAAGGGGTGACCGCCGCCGGGAGCGGGCGTCACGCGGTCCGTACGGGAGGCACCGGTCCGTGCGGGAAACACCGGAAAACCCGCGTGACGCCCGTCTCCCGGCCATGCGACCATCAACGGGCCGACACCGGCCGGCACCCGGGAATCTCCGGGGCGACCCGGACGTTGAGCAGAGCGAACGGCACAGCCACCCGTCCCGGCGGGACCGACCGGTCCCCGGGGGCCTCCCTACGACGCAAAGGATCAAATGACCTCCTCTTCTTCCCTTCCGCAGGACCGGCAGCGCCTCCCCGAGAGCCTTCGGGCCGACGCCCTGATGGAAGAGGACGTCGCCTGGAGCCACGAGATCGACGGGGAGCGTGACGGCGACCAGTACGACCGCTCCGAGCGCGCGGCACTGCGCCGCGTCGCCGGGCTCTCCACCGAGCTCGAAGACGTCACCGAGGTCGAGTACCGACAGCTGCGCCTGGAGCGCGTGGTGCTCGTCGGCGTCTGGACGTCCGGGACGGTGCAGGAATCGGAGAACTCCCTCGCCGAGCTGGCCGCACTGGCCGAAACCGCCGGTGCCCTGGTGCTCGACGGCCTCATCCAGCGCCGCGACAAGCCGGACCCGGCCACCTACATCGGCTCCGGCAAGGCCCTGGAGCTGCGCGACATCGTGCTCGAATCCGGGGCCGACACCGTGGTCTGCGACGGTGAGCTCTCCCCGGGCCAGCTGATCCACCTGGAGGACGTCGTCAAGGTCAAGGTGGTCGACCGGACCGCCCTGATCCTCGACATCTTCGCCCAGCACGCCAAGTCCCGGGAGGGCAAGGCGCAGGTCTCGCTGGCACAGATGCAGTACATGCTGCCCAGGCTCCGCGGCTGGGGTCAGTCGCTGTCCCGGCAGATGGGTGGCGGTGGCTCCGGTTCGGCGGGCGGCGGTATGGCCACCCGTGGTCCCGGTGAGACCAAGATCGAGACGGACCGGCGGCGGATCCGCGAGAAGATGGCGAAGATGCGCCGGGAGATCGCGGAGATGAAGACCGGCCGGGACGTCAAGCGCCAGGAGCGCCGGCGCAACAAGGTCCCCTCGGTCGCCATCGCCGGCTACACCAACGCCGGCAAGTCCTCGCTGCTCAACCGCCTCACCGGCGCCGGCGTCCTGGTGGAGAACTCCCTGTTCGCCACCCTGGACCCGACCGTCCGGCGGGCCGAGACCCCCAGCGGGCGGCTCTACACCCTCGCCGACACCGTCGGCTTCGTCCGGCACCTGCCGCACCACCTCGTCGAGGCGTTCCGCTCCACCATGGAGGAGGTCGCCGACGCCGACCTCATCCTGCACGTGGTCGACGGCTCGCACCCGGTGCCGGAGGAGCAACTGGCGGCGGTCCGCGAGGTGATCCGCGACGTGGGCGCCACGGAGGTGCCCGAGATCGTGGTCGTCAACAAGGCCGACGCGGCCGACCCGCTGACACTCCAGCGGCTGCTGCGCCAGGAGAAGCGCGCCCTCGTGGTCTCCGCCCGCACGGGCGCGGGCCTCACGGAGCTGCTGGACCTGATCGACGCGGAACTCCCGCGCCCGCAGGTCGAGATCGAGGTGCTGGTGCCCTACACCCAGGGTGCCCTGGTCTCGCGGGCGCACGCCGAGGGCGAGGTCATCTCCGAGGAGCACACCGCCGACGGCACGGTCCTCAAGGCCCGGGTCCACGAAGAACTGGCCGCCGAGTTCCGGCCGTTCGTCCCGGCCGCCTGAGGGCCCGGGACCGCGCCGCAGCGCAGACACGACACGGCGAAGGCCCGCCACCGGTTCACCGGGGCGGGCCTTCGCCGTGTGCGTGGGCGGTACGGACGGGTGGCGCCGGGGTCCGGCGCCCCCCCGCACCTGCGTAATGCTTGCGCGCCCCCCTCTTTGTCATAGAGTCGAAGATAGACATGGGCTCCGTGCCCAGGTGGGGGGCGGCCCCCCCCAGGGGCCGACC